>JAKQEZ010000524.1 GCA_029558435.1 Bacteroidota bacterium | reverse complement strand
AAAAAATACGAATGGTCAAACTTTACTAATAAGTTGATTTTGCTTGCCAATAAAATCTAAGTTGGAATGGATAAAAAATACCAAGAATGGATGAACCAAGCTGCAACTAAGAAAGATGAAATTTCAAAGCAGTTAAAAAATTTTCAAAAGAAAAAACCAAAAAATTTAGATGCAATTTTTCATACCGAACACCAAAAAGCATTTGCCAAAATTGATTGTTTGAAATGCGCCAATTGTTGCAAAACCACCAGCCCAATTTTCAGACCAGTTGACATCAAACGCATTGCTGCACACGTGCGCATGACAGAAGCTAATTTCATTAAAACCTATTTGCGCATTGATGAAGACAACGATTATGTGTTGCAAAAATCACCATGCACATTTCTTAATGATGACAATACGTGTAGCATCTACGAACACCGCCCGTTGGCTTGTAGAGAATACCCTCACACCGATCGCAAAAACATGTATCAAATAATGGATTTAACCCATAAAAATGTGAGTGTTTGTCCCGCAGTATCACTTATTGTTACGCAAATTGTTAAATAATTTATGCTTTCAGCAAACTTTTTTTTAATTTTATTCGTTATCACTTTACAAATGAAATTTCTATGAAAACGATAGTTTTAACTTTAGTACTTACATTTTCACTTATTCAACTAACTTTTTCTCAACGCGGAAAAGATGGTAATCAAACAATTAGCGCATCTGGTACAATTGTAAATACCTACACCTCGTTACTTTCCAATGCAACAGTTGGAAGTACCTCAATAAGTGTAGCAAGCAATGCTTTAAATGGTGCTGGATTTTCAGCCAACCTAGCACAAGGTGATTTAATCATGATTTATCAAACCCAAGGAGTATGGGCTTATTTGAATTCGAATACTGATTATGGAGTGAATTTAGATTGGTACAACTCGTTTGCCTGGGGAGGTTCTGCAGTTCCAATTGGATACGGAGGAAGTGGTGCTTATCAAAACGCTGAGAAATATGGAACAGTGCGTGATTATTCCAATGCAGGATATTATGAAATTCGTGAAGTACAATCAGTTTCTGGCTCTAATACCATTAATTTAACCTGTGGATTGGAACATAACTATTCGGTAACATCCCCCGTGAATGGGCACGTACAAATCATTCGTATTCCAAGATACAATAACTTGACAATCAATTCAGGAGCAAGTGTAGTAACTCCTTATTGGGATGGAACTACTGGTGGCGTTGTGGCAATTGAAGTCAACGGAAATTTAACACTATCAGGTTCAATTGATGTTTCAGGACGTGGGTTGAGAGGTGGATTGGTAGGTACTAATAGTAATACAGGAACAAATGTTGCTCACACAGAAGGACCAGGAAATGGCGATTCATACCTTGGCTCACACAATGCAGTTCAAGGAGGTGCCTATGGTGAAAGTATTGTTGGCTACACTACCGAATATACCGCTTTATACGTGGGATATGGACGGGGTTCTATTGCTAATGCTGGTGGTGGCGGTGGAATCCAAAACGCTGGTGGTGGCGGAGGTGCCAACATTGGCGATACTGCCGGATATACAGGAAAAGGAATTCCAACTCCAGGATATACCTCTTTTTGGAATACAGAAAAAGCAAACATGGCAACAACACTTAGTGCTGGAGGAGGTAGAGGAGGTTATTCGTATGCCAATACTCAAAATTATGGTGTGAGTCCTTACGTTGGTCCCAATAATACTGGTTGGGGAGGAAATGCGCGAAAAGAAAACGGAGGCTATGGTGGTCATCCAATTAAATACGATGCCCAGCGCATTTTTATGGGCGGTGGCGGTGGCGCCGGAGGGTCAGATTCTGGTCAAGGAGGAAATGGAGGAAATGGTGGTGGTATTGTTTTCTTAACAGTTTATGGTAACATCACAGGCTCAGGCTCTATTGTTGCAAATGGTGCAAATGGACAAAATACCAATCCCAACAACGATGGTGTTAGCTTCAGCAACAAGCGTCGTGGAAATGATGGTGGCGGTGGTGCTGGCGGTGGTGGCTACATTTATGTAAAAAGTATGAATGCAATCCCTTCAACCCTTACTTTGCAAGCTAATGGAGGTAAAGGTGGGGATGTGCGCTTAACCATCTATTACATAGGTGGCGGAAATCCTGAATTAACAGGACCCGGAGCTGGCGGTGCTGGTGGGGGAATTGCTTTTACATCTGGAACACCTACCAATTCGGTTAGTGGAGGATTACCTGGTGGTACATTTTTAGCAGGTTCTCAAAACCCTATGTCGGTTAACTTTCCAATGAACGGCGCAACTTCTGGCGGAAATGGAATGACAAATTTACCCGCACACATTTTTGATATCTTGGTACAAAACGACACCATTTGTGGTAGCCAAACAAGCACATTGACAGCAACTGTTAGCGGTACTTTCCCTACAGGTTCTTCAATTGGTTGGTATGCAACACCGTTTGGAGGATTACCTTTGGCAACAGGAACAACATTTACAACTCCTGTTTTAACTTCAACAACAACGTATTATGTTGGAAATTGCCCTGGAACGTTTAGAAAACCAGTGCAAGTAGTTGTGGGGCAAAACCCAATCATCGCTGGAACAGCAGTTATTACCAATGCTACTTGTACAACAGGTGGTTCTATTACTGGTTTATCAGCTTCTGGTGGAACAGGCGCATTAACCTATGCTTGGAACGGAACAGCTGCTGCTGGACCAACATTATCCAATGCATCAGCAGGTTCATACACATTGACTGTAACAGATGCCAACGGATGTTCATCGCAAAGTGGACCGCATACAATAACTGGGGTGGGTGGACCAACCATTACAGGAACACCAACCATTACCAATCAAACATGTTTAGTTAACGGAACAATCACGGGGTTAACAGTAAACTCTTCGGTTGCTATTACTTCCTATGATTGGAACGGGACAACATCGGTTGACCAAAATTTATCCGCTACAGCAGGTTCTTATACCTTGACTGTTATTGATGCCAATGGATGTTCGGCTCAAAGTGGACCGTATACAATAGGATTAGCTCCAACTCCAACAATTTCGGGTACAGCTTCAATTACCAATGCCAATTGTAATAATGGTGGGAATATCAGCGGTTTAACAGCCTCTGGCGGTGTTGGAACATTGACCTATGATTGGAATGGTGCAACTTCGGTAACAACTGATTTATCTAATGCAGCGGCAGGTTCTTATACATTGACTGTTACCGATGCTAACGGATGTACAGCTCAAAGTGGACCACATCAAATTAATACGGATGCCAATCCAACCATCACTGGAACAGCAGTTGTAACCGATGCGACATGTACTGTGCAAGGTTCTATCACCGGATTATCAGCAAGTGGAACTGGAACATTAACCTATGATTGGAATGGAACACCTTCGCCTTCAATTGATTTAACAGGCGCTGGAGTAGGAAGTTACACGCTTACCGTTACAGATGGAAATGGATGTACAACACAAAGCGGACCTTATACTATTAACGTAACCGGTGGACCAACCATCTCAGGTACAGCTGTTATTTCGGATGTTACTTGTACAACCCAAGGTTCTATTACAGGTTTGACTGTTTCTGGAGGCACAGGTACTTTAACATATAGCTGGAACAGTACTATTTCACCAACAGCAGATTTAACCAACGCAACGGCTGGTACATACACCCTTTCTGTGGCAGATGCCAATGGATGTATTTCGCAAAGTGGACCATACACCATCAACACAACACCTGCACCAACCATTGCTGGAACACCAGTAATTACCGATGCAACGTGTACAACAGGAGGTTCAATTACCGGAATTACCGTTTCTGGTGGTGCACAACCATATACCTATCAATGGAATAACAATGCAGCATCAGGAATTGATTTAATAAATGTGTCTGCGGGAACATACACCTTGAGTATAACGGATGACAATGGATGTGTTGTTACAAGCGGACCTCACACCATAGGAAGTCAAGGAGCTGTTACAATTTCTGGAACAGCAACTGTAACTCATGCAACTTGTACAACTGGTGGTTCTATCACAGGTTTAACGGCAACGGGTGGTGCAAACCCATATACGTTTGAATGGAATAATGTTACTACTCCATCTGCAGATTTAACCAATGCGCAACCAGGAAGTTATGTTTTGGAAGTAACAGATGCTAATGGTTGTATTGCAACAAGTGCTTCTTACACCATTAATGCACCCAATACTCCAACAATTGGAACAACTGCAACCATCGTGGATGCAACATGTAACCAAGGAGGATCAATTTCGGGAGTGGTAGTGGCCAACGGTACAGGACCGTATCAATATTCTTGGAACAATGGCCAATATTCAACATTAGATATCACAAACGTACCTGCTGGCTCATATACATTAACAGTAACAGATGCTTCGGGTTGTTCAGTAACAGGAACCCCATTGACGGTTGGACAAACAGCTGCTGTTGTGGCACAATTTACCTATTCTCCCAACCCTGTTATGATCAATGAGAACATTCAATTTCAAGATGAATCTACAGGAAATGTTGTGGCATGGGAATGGGTTATTGAACAAGACACGATGACCATTCAAAACCCAACACATACCTTTGAAAATGATGGAATGTATGATGTAAGTTTGGTTGTAGTGGATGCAAATGGTTGTGTTGATACAGCAAAAGTAACGATTGAAGTAATTTCTGAAATGGAAGTTCCAAACGTCATAACGGTTAATGGAGATGGAATTAACGATTTATTTGAAATAAAAGGCTTGTTGCCCGAAACAAAAGTTATCATCTTGAACCGTTGGGGAGAATTGATTTATACATCGGATAATTATGCAAATAACTGGGATGGTAAAGATAAGTCAGGAAAAACGGTAACAGAGGGAGTTTACACCTATTTAGTGTTAGCAAAAGATGGAAGTAAAAAACATGGATTTGTGCATGTAGTTGTCAAACATTAAATATTTTTTTGTAAATTAACCTCGAAATTTAACCATGTTAGACACTAAAAAATATGCAAGCACTTCTATTGGTATGATTTACCAAGGATATTTGCATGAGTATGAGGAAGAAGAAAAACAAAAAGTCATACTTAAATTTTTTGGTGAGTTTACCATCAATCTAATTCGAAATTTTGCCGATGGAATTGAAAACCTAATGGCAAAAGAAGGCGATAAACGACACGTGGTAAAACGAATGTTTAGCATTCTTATCGAGGGATTGCAAAATGCACACATTCATGGTGGTAGAGACGAAGAGGGAGAACAACGTTCGTTTTTAATCATCTCACAAAATCCGGAACAATACAAAATTACTTTTGGCAATATCGTTGAACAAAAAGACAAGGAATTGGTAACCACCTATTTGGGTAATATCAATAACCACAATGAAGAGGAACTCAAACAATTATACATTGCCATCCTAAAAAATGGTTATTTATCGCATAAAGGTGGTGCCGGTTTGGGTATTGTAACCTTGCGTATGAAATCTTCCAAATTAATTAATTACCGCATTTATGAACTTTCCAGCTCAAAATATTTTATTGTAATGGAAGTTTGTCTTGACAGAAATTAAAACGATGTTCTAAAAAATTCTGAAAGCAAAATACTCGTTGCAATAGAAACATTGAGCGATTCTGTTTGCCCTTTCTTTGGAATAGTCAATGGTTTCGAAATAAACGGTTTTAATTCATCCGAGATGCCATTTCCTTCATTGCCCATCAATAAAATGCCGTGAGGTTTTAATGGTTGAGCATAAACGTTTTTTCCCTCCAACAAAGCTCCGTAAACAGGTAAATCGGTAGTTGCAAAAAATTCTTTTAAATCAAGGTATTCAACCTGAATGCGCAAAAATGCCCCCATAGTAGCTTGTATTACTTTGGGATTGTAAATATCTACCGTTGTTTTTGAGCAAATCACTTTTTGCACTCCAAACCAATCAGCTAAACGGAGTATGGTTCCCATATTTCCAGGATCTTGCACCGAATCTAAAGCAATCATAAAGTTGGGAGAACTATTTTTGAACTCCATTTTTTTTACGACTGCCAAAACTTTGTTGGGCGTTGTAAGCGATGAACATTTTTTTAAAGTAGCTTCATCGCAATGATACTGTGGGATAGTGTTCGTAGTTACCTCAAATTCAGGAGTTGCAACAAGGTACTCAATTTGCTGAGGTGCAAAATCAATTAATTCAGCAACAATTTTTTCTCCTTCAACAACAAATAAGCCTTGTTTATCGCGGCATTTTTTTTGTTGCAAACAAATGATTTGTTTTATCTTATTAAGAGATAAGGGTTCTGCGTTCACTTTTTATTATTTTTGTTTCGAAATTACACATTTGAGTCGATTTAAACACATATCATTCCTAATAATTAGCATTGCTTTTCTTCTAAGTAGTTGCAAACAAACGAAATTCGTTCCAGAAGGCAAATATTTATTAAAGAAAAACAATGTTATAGCTAATAAAAGCGAGATTGCTAATTACGAATATCACGAGGTAATCAAACAGCAACCCAACTATAAAAACCTAGGTTTTAAAATAAAATTAGCCATGTACAATGCTGTTGACTCTGCAAAAGTATCGGATAAACGCATTCGTAAAAACGAAAAATTAAAACTTAAAAATCAGGAACGTAGAGCCAAAGAAAAACGCATTAACGAAAAACGCATTGCAAAGGCAAAACGAAAAAATAGAGAATGGTATACCAAAAAAGTTATTCCACTCAAAGATACGCTCAACCCTAAAATGTTTTTCAGAGAATGGTTGAAATATAAATTTGGGGAACCTCCTGTTATTTTTGATACCGCCTACTTGAGTCAGTCTATAAGTCAATTGGATTTATTCCTCAAGAAAAAAGGATACTACTACAGTGAAGTCACTGGTGATTATACAACAAAAGGTAAAAAAGCGGTTGCCAATTATTATATTAAAACAGGCAAACGTTATTACATTGATTCGGTTTATGTTGCCGGACCAAATTTGAGTGTTAATCAATCGTATTTGAATTTTATTCGACGTGGTAAGATAGAATCGCTTGAAAAACAACCGTTTGATAGTGATTTATTGAATGATTATCGCACCGATGTTGCTCGTCTTATGCGCGATGAAGCATTTTTTGGATTCAATTTTTCGAGTATTGATTTTGTAGCCGATACTGCAAAAGGAGATTACAAAGTTACGTTAGGCATCCGCTTTATGGATAGAATGATTAAATCACCGGATTATGCGGATAGTTTTTACAGTGTTCCATACAAAACGTATTTAGTAAAAAGTGTTCATTTTCATATTTTGGATACCACCCGAATGAAAGGAAATTACGATTATCGAATGAAACAATTAGGTCTTGTTCCACCAAAAAATGGAGAAATTGTAACAATGGATACGCTGTTGTTTGATAACATTTATTACAATCGTTCTGAAAAAAAGAGAAGAGGTTTTCCACTCAATGAAAAAGTGAAAAATCCATTGCGAATGGCAAGTTTTTACTATAACGGAAAAATGTTTGTGCGTCCAGGAATTATTGAAACTCAAAATTATCTTGAAAACAAAAATTATTACAAAGAATATTATTTAGAACGATCGTATTCTCGTTTATTGCAATTGGATATATTCTCCAGCGTTAAGCCTAAATTGGTTGAACTTCAAGATTCCAGTCAAGTTGAGGTGCATTATTACCTCACACCTGCCAAACGCCAGTACTTTGCTTTTGAGCCAAAGTTTACCAACTCCAACGGTTTTTTGGGACTTTCTGCGAGTATCAATTATAGCAACAGAAATATTTTTAGAGGAGCAGAAAAATTAACCTTTTCATTGGGAGGAGGTTTTGAATCGCAACCACCTATTTTTGATGAATCCATCAATGGTGAAAAAATTAAAAAAGCGGGTCGAAGTTTCAACACCTTTGAAATTGAACCGGGTATAAAACTAGAAATTCCAGGTATTTTCCCGTTCAGAAAAGCAGCTTTTATGGCAAAACGCCAACGTGCTAGAACCGTCATCACTACATCATTTAACTATCAAAACAGAACCGATTTTAAACGTAGAAGTTTTCAATTTGGGTATTTGTGGCGTTTTTATGGTGCCGAAACGCAAATCTTCCAAATAGGATTGCCTACCACCTCGTCGGTGAAATATGTGTTGTTTAATCCAAGTGCCCTTTTTGAACAAAAATTAATTGAATTAAACGATGTGTTCTTGTTCAATACCTATAGCGACCAATTTATTTGGCAAGATTGGAAATTGACCTACGAATACAACAGCATGGGCAAGAAAATCAAAAAATCCAAAGCCAATGTTTATTTTAAAACATCGTTTGACCCTGCAGGTAATTTCTTATCGCTTTTCAATAAGTATTTAGACACCAACTCTTTGGGGCAAAAAACTGTTTTTGGATTGGGTTATTCGCAATTTGTTCGTTTAGACAATGAAGTTATTTACGCACAACCAATTGGAAAAAAACACAGTTTCAACATGCGCTTTTTGGCTGGCGCAGGTATGCCGTATGGAAACTCACGCACCTCCTTGCCTTATGACTATTCATTTTTTGGAGGTGGTGCCAATGACAATAGAGGATGGCGCTCACGTGCTTTAGGCCCTGGAGTTTACAAGTATTATTTAGATCCGCACCGTACGGCCACACAAGTGGGTGATATTCGTATTGCTGCATCGGCAGAAATGCGCTTTACCATGAGTGGAATTTTTAAAGGAGCATTTTTTGTGGACGCCGGAAATGTGTGGACATGGAAAAATGACGTTAACCGACCAGGGTCGCAATTTACAAAAGATTGGTACAAACAATTAGCCGTTTCTGCTGGATTGGGCTTGCGTTTGGACTTTGATTTCTTTGTGGTGCGCCTCGACCTCGGATTGCCACTTTCCAATCCTTCATTACCCAAAGGATCGCAATGGATTTTCCAATCCCGACAAGCATACAAAGATGAGGTGTATGCAACACCTGGCATCGATTTATCAAAAGTGCCAAAACCGTTTATTCCTGTATTGCACTTTGGTATTGGATATCCGTTTTAACGCTTATCGTTTTATTACTTTTCTGATAACGCTGTTTTTGTTTTTCCCTTTGATTTCAACCAAATATTGACCAGCAGCTAAGTGTGAAACATCCACCGTTGTGTTGGAAGTTACTGTGGTGCTAAAAACTGTTTGTCCGCGGTGATCAATGATAGATAACTCACGTGTTTTTTCGCCTGGAAAAACAACTGTTAATTGATTTTCTGTTGGATTGGGATATAAAATCGTGTTTTCGTTTTCCATTTGTGCTTGCTCCACCCCTAAATCGTTGACTTGTGTAATGCCTCCAATTTTATTGATGACATAATTGTTAGGGTCAATTGCTGTAATGGATTGCACATTTTCAATGGGTAAGAAAACAGTTGTTGCATTTGAATTAATGGCAATGCGCACAATGGTGTCGCTCAATGTTCCTGTTCGGTTTACAGTAACATCAATAGGGTTGGTAAACAAAGGCGTAACGCTTGATTTTGATACCGTTTGATTTACTTTTACCCAAACACCAGTTGTTTCGGGTTGGTATTGCACACTATAGGTTGGATAGCCCTCACCGTAATACCATTGATTGAAAAAGTCAGAAAAATCCATGCCTGTAAAATTCTCCGCATGATTTTTAAAGTCCAATCCAGTTGCAGTGCTATAGGCATAAGTTGCCAAAAAGTCTTTTAATAAGTCAAAAAACAGTTGATCGTTGTTGATGATGTAGCGCAACGTATGAATGATTGCTCCACCTTTGTTATATACCAAACGACTGTCAAAAATAGCATCTTCGTCCAAGCTATCTGCCACCCAAACGCTTCCTCCAGGGTTAGACATTACATTGGTATGAATAGACGACATTTCTTGTTTTGCATCGTTAATAGAATACAAGTTTTGCAACATCAAATTTTCTGAATAAGAAGCAAATCCTTCGTTGATCCAAATATCTGCCCACGAAGCACATGTAACATAGTCGCCCCACCATTGATGTGCCAACTCGTGTGATGTCAACGTATTGTTAAAAAATCCTTGTGTGGTCATGGTTTGGTGTTCCATTCCACCCGAAAGCGGCGCTAAACAATGGCCGTATTTTTCATTTTGAAACGGATAAGGTCCGTATAAATCGGCAAACAACTCAATAAAATCAACTGTTTCGTCAATATCATCTTGGTATTGTGTTAAATAGGTGGTATTGTTGTAGATAAAGTTTTGTATCATCAACGGTTGGGCAGCCCCTGCTGGATTGGCGTAGATGGTGTAATCGTAATAATTAGATACAGCCACCGAAATCAAATAATAGGCAATAGGGTAGCGGTGCATCCAATGAAATGTTTTGTATCCTGGAGTGGTGGTTACACTATCCAACAAACCGTTTGAACCTGCCATTAAATGATCGGGAACAGTCACCGTAACTTGAACCGAGTCGGCTTTATCTCTTAAATCTTGCTTGCACGGAAACCATTCAAATGCTGAAAAAGGTTCAGAAAGCGACCACGTAACTTGATTGCCCCATGTTGGTGAATCGTCATTGGTCATGCCCGCTCCACCCAACGGATTAGTGGCTGCAGTTGGCGGTGTTCCAGCATAATCAATGGAAATGGTAAACGCGCTGTTTTGTGGTAAATTGATGGGAATGTAAAGCACTTGTCCGTGACGCGCATACGTTGTTACTGGCGTTCCATTCACCTGAATTTGATTGATGGTAAAACCACTATAAAACTCAACCAATGCAGAATCGATGGCTTGAGTTGCCCGTGCATGAATTTCGGTAACACCACTCAATGCTGTAGTTGTGTTGGTCATGTTCAACTGCAAGCGGTAAAACGTAACGTCGTATTTTTTTTGCAAATCAATTTGTGTTTGATCAACATACGGACTGATTTTCAAAGAATTGGAACGTGCTCTTTTCTTAGCACAATTTTGAGAAGTTTCTTGTGCAATTGCAACATTCAACGCCAATAAAGCAATAGCAAGTATTTTGATTTTTAACATAGTTTGTATTTAAAAGTTGTTTTCACCAACAAACAGTATTTCAGGAAAGAATATAATTATCCTACCACAAAACAAACTGTCATTTGTGCAACTAAAAGTAGTAAAAAAATAATGAAAACGATTTATAGCGAAGAAAAAACATTAAATCAGCATACCTAAGCTTTCTTCCGAACGACCAATAATTGCTTTTCCATCCTTGATAATAATAGGACGCTGCATGATTTTTGGCGTTTTAACGATGTTTTCTACAATCCATTCTTTGGTAAGAGGAGAAGGTACTTCGATTTCTAATTTTTTAGCATCGGGTTTTCGGATTAAATCTTCCAAATTTCCTTCAAATGTATCCACAATTAATTGAGCTGTTGCGGTGTCAATTCCGTTTTCTACATACAAATTCACGTCAATATCGGCATCAGAAAAACCATGGTCTTTCAAAAAGTTCATTGCTGTGCAACTTTTAGAACACATTTTATTGTGTAGTATTTTTACTTTACTCATTGTTTGCTTGTTAATTACCAAATTCCATTAAATACGATTTCAAGAAAGGAAAAATATCGCCATCCAACACTTTATCAGGGTCGTTGACTGTGTAGTTGGTGCGGTGATCTTTTACACGTCTATCATCGAGCACATAACTGCGAATTTGCGAACCCCATTCAATTTTTTTCTTACCTGCTTCAATTTCGTTGCGCGATTCCATACGTTTGCGCAATTCAATTTCATACAATTGAGAACGAAGTAATTGCATCGCTTTCTCACGGTTATCCAATTGCGAGCGTGTTTCTGTGTTTTCAATTACAATTCCAGAAGGAGCGTGTTTCAAGCGCACACCCGTTTCCACTTTGTTGACATTTTGTCCACCAGCACCACCCGAACGAAAAGTATCCCACGAAATATCTGCTGGGTTGATTTCAATATGAATGGTATCATCCACCGAAGGATACACGTAAATCGATGCAAAAGAAGTCATACGTTTTCCTTGCGCATTGTAGGGACTCACACGCACCAAGCGATGAATACCATTTTCGCCTTTTAAATATCCAAAAGCATGGTCGCCTTCCAGCTCAATGGTCACCGTTTTAATACCCGCCACATCGCCTTCTTGGTAGTTGAGCACTTGTGTTTTGTAGCCATTTTTATCGGCCCACATTTTATACATGCGGTAGAGCATTTCTGCCCAATCTTGCGCTTCAGTTCCACCTGCTCCGGCTGTTATTTGCAACACGGCGTTGAGTGCATCTTCCTCGCCCGAGAGCATATTTTTGAGTTCTAAATCTTCAATATTTTCTTTCAATTCAGCGGCAATGGCGTCCACTTCTTCTTCGGTAGCCATTTCTTCTTTGAAAAATTCGAGGGTTACTTCCAAATCACCCAATTTAGCCGTTAATTTATCAAATGCTTCTACCCAAAATTTCAATTTTCGGATATCTTTCATTTTGGCTTCGGCTTTTTTGGCATCGTTCCAAAATTCGGGGTCTTGCGTTTTAAGTTCTTCTTCTTTGAGTTCCAAACGTTTAGCTGGAATAGAAAGGTAATTTTCTATCGCCTTTACACGTTCTGCTAATTCTTTTAATTGTTCTTGATTCACCATTGCACTACAAAAATAATGAAAGTGTGAGTTTTTTAGTAGATGAGGTGGGAAAAAAGATGGGAAAGTTGTTTGGAGTGGAGTAAAAAGGTGATTTAATAATTATTATATTTATTGAAAATTGTAAATTACCATTATTACATTTTGCCTTTTACTGATGTGAGATGGAGAGTGTTAAAATTCTGACAACTTAAGATTCTGAAATAGCAATACAATCATAAAATGATCTATTTATTTTTGTGTTCTTAGGCAATGCAAGCTGTATTTATTATATTTACGTATTGGGGTAAATGTTATCAAATCATATATATGTCAAACCGGTTTAAATTAGCAAAAGAAGAATATAAAAATGAAGATGAAAATGGTCGTAATAGACTAGTTTATGCATATTATGGGCTTTCAATATATTATGCACAATGTTTAGAAGAAACTTTTTTAATTATGCTTTTAGTAAAAAGAATTAATAATAAAGAGATTCATTCCACTTATACAACTCATGAGTTAATTGAAATGATGGAAACATCTAAAAAAACTATGGGTAATTTTATTAATGAAGTTACCCAAAATTACAAATTACCTGAGAAAACAATTAAGCAGCTTGAAAAAACACTTGAATTAAGGAATTATTTAATACACAATTATTTTAAAGTACATATTTCAAAATTTAGCGTACCTAATGGAAAACTTGAAATGATTAAATATTTTTGTGAATTTATAGACAATGTGGTGCAGTTAGATGATAATTTAAATAAATATTATCAAGTATATATTCAACGTTTTGGTATAACCCAAGAACAAATTAATCTAGCATTGAATGATTTAAAGAAATTATAGTTTTAAGGCTTCATCAAATTTACCATTTATACCATACATGCCTAAATTATTATTATTCTCAATTAAATAAAATTCACCATTGTCATTGTTATCATCATATCTTTTTAAGTTTTTGTATAAGGATTCAGATACAACATTTTCAGTAAAATTTTCAGCATCCCAATTTATTCTCATTATAATATCACCTGTATCTTTCCTATAAAGCACTAATATTGCTCCCATTAGACTTTTATTGCATTGCCATTTTCCTAGAATCTCACCTTTTATTTTACTTGTGTTTGTATTTATTTTATCTGTTCGACCATCAGTACCAACGATTTCAATTTCCAGATTTGGAGTGAAATTTGAAAATGCCCATGAAACAGAGTTGATTTCCATATTGGGAATAAAATAAGAGATCCAGATATTTTCAAAATTACTATATGTTTCTTTTATTTCATATGCAATGTTTTCTAATTTTTTTCTATTAACTTTTTCAGGTAAAAGAACTTTTATATTAATTTTTGAAATATTTTTATTTTCAGTAGTTTCTATTATTTTATAATTAATATCATTTGATATTAGGGAATTGTTACAAGAAAAAAATAAAACAAGTATTACAAAAAATAGTCTTGATTTTTTCATCTCTTGTTTTCATTAAAAATAATATTGAAAACTCCAGACCATGTTTCAGCTTTATGAATAGCATTTTTAACTACAATCCCATCTGGATCCCAACCTTTACCATCCATTGTAGGTTCTAATAACAAAAACTTAATTGTTGGTTGGCTTATATTATTAACAGTAATTAAAAAATTAATATTTTTTATTTTATTTACTTGATTTCCAGATTGGCTCCCAATTAAAGCCCCAAGACCACCTGCTAATGCAGCGCCTACTACAGCGCCTCCGATTGAAACCTTTCTTTTACTTTCATCATTTACTTGCACATCAAAGTCAAGAATGTCTTTGAAGTCAAAGATATTGACATTAATTTGTTCGTCTTTAATGAAACCATAACATAATTTTTTTTGCTTCTCATTAACACTTAAGAAATTGCTACTATTATTGTAATCGGTAAATAAAATTTGATCGGGTTGTAATTTTCTTTGGTTTAATATATCTAAAAAATTAGTTTCATTTTCTAAAGATTTTGATTTATTTTTAGAATTGTTGAAATATACAATAATAATTACACAAATAATTACGAATAAAAGTCCAAAAAGATAGCTCATATTATATTTTTGATTTCAAATATATAATATTTTTTTAATAAATTTTAATACAGCTTTTTTTAAACAAAAGTTATATCCTCAAACCATCACTCCACCATCACATAACTAGCGCTTCTACCGCCATCGTTGGTGGGTTGCAAAATACCTTTTGCTATTAAGTCTTTAATATCTCTTAAAGCGGTATCTGTTGATGTTTTGGTGATTTTTGCCCATTTTGATGATTGCAATTTACCGTCAAAGCCATCAAATAATTTATTAATCATCAAACGTTGGCGTTCGTTGATGGGTGTGGATTCATGTTTGCGCCAAAATGCTGCCTTTTGGAGTATGTTTTGCGTGGATTGTTCTGTTGTTTCTAGAGCATTTTTCAAGCAATTTAAAAACCACGCCATCCATTCTGTTATATTGTTTGTACTGTGTTGTGTTTTTTGCAAAATAGCGTAGTATTGCTTGTGTTCGTTGAGAATTTGACTCGACATGCTGTAAAAACGTTCGCCACTTTTCTCTGCTTTGGCCAACAAAAGGTCGGTAAGCGCTCTTGCAATACGTCCATTTCCATCATCAAAAGGGTGAATTATGATGAACCAAAAATGAGCAATTGCAGCCTTTAATACTGGATCCAACGTATTATCATCATTAAACCATTGAATAAAATGATCCATTTCTTGTTGCACAAATTGTGGTTTGATGGCTTCGTAATGGATTTTTTCTTTACCCATTGCACCCGAAACAATCTGCATTTCACCTGTGCGGTATTGCGCAGTTTCAATTTTGTAATGCCCACTATAACCTGTTGGAAAAAGTGCTGCATGCCAACCAAATAATCGTTCTTCAGTAAGCGGTAAATCATAACGTTGCGTGGCATCTAGCATCATTTCAACAACTCCCTCAATATGACGATTACTGGAAACAAGTCCAGCAGTGTTAATGCCTAAACGACGAGCAATGGACGAACGAACTTGGTTGTAATTAAGAATTTCACCTTCAATTTCTGACGATTTTACAACATCGAGTGTAAGTGCAGTTAAAGAAACTTCTTCTTTTTGTGAAAACCCCAATGAATTCAGCTGCCCCATGATTTTTCCTTGCATCAAACGCACCTCTCCAAACAAAGCGTTAATTGCTTTTTCGTCCCAGCAAAATGCTGTCCAATTCTCCTGCTCGTAGATGTATTTTGGCATATTAAATTCTTATTATGCGGTAAATATACAACTTATTCACCGCAAAAATGCGGTAAATAGCAACTTTTTTCACCGCATATATTTTTAACACACATAAAATCAATGTGATAAAAAACAAAGAAGGTTGCCCGAAATTACTTCAGACAACCTTCTTGTTTTATAGAACTAAATTAATAAACGCTACTTTCTTCTTTTTCGTTGATGGGTTTTCTAAACACAATTTTGCCATCAAAGATATCCATCACTACGTTGTGTTCTTTGTCGATGGTGCCGCCCAACAATGCTTTCGACAATTCGTTGAGAACAGAACGCTGAATGACACGTTTTACTGGTCGCGCACCAAAGAATGGGTCGTAGCCTGCATCGGCAATCCAATCAAATGCTTCTGGCGTAACCACCAAGGTAATGCCTTGCTCTGTCAACAATTGTTTTAAATTATTGAGCTGAATAGTAACAATCTGACGCACATTTCCTTTGGTCAACGGGTTGAATAGTATTGTTTCATCAATACGGTTCAAAAACTCGGGACGTATGGTTGCTTTCAACAATTCCATCACTTCTTTTTTGGCTTGCTCCGAAGCTTTTAAGTAATTTTTCTCCGAAACGCCATCAAATTTTTCATGAATGATGTTGGAACCTAAGTTGGACGTCATGATGATAATCGTGTTTTTGAAATTCACCAAACGACCTTTGTTGTCGGTTAAACGACCATCGTCAAGCACTTGCAACAACACGTTGAACACGTCGGGGTGTGCTTTTTCAATCTCATCCAACAAAATGATGGAATATGGTTTTCTGCGCACCGCTTCGGTCAACTGACCACCTTCATCGTAACCAACATATCCCGGAGGCGCTCCCACTAATCTGGAAACAGCGTGTTTTTCTTGGTATTCACTCATGTCAATACGCGTCATGGCATTTTCATCGTTGAACAAGTATTCGGCCAATGCTTTTGCCAATTCGGTTTTACCAACCCCAGTTGTTCCTAAGAATATAAACGAACCTATTGGTTTGCGTTTGTCTTGCAATCCTGCGCGTGAACGACGAACAGCATCCGATAAAGCTTCAATGGCTTGTTCTTGTCCCACCACACGTTTTTCCAATTCTTCTTCCAAGCGCAACAATTTTGCCACCTCGCTTTCCAACATTTTAGAAACCGGAATCCCCGTCCATTTGGCTACAACTTCTGCAATTTCATCGGCATCAACTTCTTCTTTAATCAAATTGGATTTTGCTTGAATTTCAGCCAATTTTTTCTTGTTTTCATCCAATTTTTGCTCCACTTCTTTGATTTTACCGTAGCGAATTTCAGCTACTTTTCCGTAGTCGCCTGCACGTTCTGCTTGTTGTGCCTGCATTTCAAGCGTGTCAATTTCTTCTTTTGCTTGTTGCACAGCGTCAATCACATTGCGTTCAGATTGCCATTTTGCTTGAAAAGCATCGCGTTGAGCGTTCAATTCGGCCAACTCTTTTTCAAGTGCCTCAATTTTTTGAACGTCTTTTTCACGTTTGATAGCTTCTCGTTCAATTTCTAATTGCATGATTTTACGATCAATCTCGTCCAATTCTTCTGGTTTGGAGTTGATTTCCATACGCAATTTAGAAGCAGCTTCGTCAATCAAGTCAATGGCCTTATCGGGCAAATGACGATCGGTAATGTAACGTTGTGACAACTCAACAGCTGCAACAATGGCTGCATCTTTAATCAAAACCTTGTGGTGATTTTCGTATTTTTCTTTGATACCACGCAAAATTGAAATTGCATCCTCAGCACTTGGTTCATCCACCAATACGGTTTGGAAACGACGCACCAAGGCTTTGTCTTTTTCAAAGTATTTTTGGTATTCGTTTAAGGTTGTGGCACCCACAGCGCGCAATTCTCCACGAGCCAATGCCGGTTTCAAAATATTTGCGGCGTCCATAGCACCTTCGCCTCCACCACCTGCACCAACAAGGGTATGAATTTCGTCGATGAATAAAATGATTTCACCATCAGAAGCAATCACTTCTTTCACCACCGATTTTAAACGTTCTTCAAATTCACCTTTGTATTTTGCACCCGCAATCAATGCTCCCATGTCGAGTGAATACACAATTTTGCTTTTCAAATTTTCGGGTACGTCACCATTTACAATACGGTGCGCAATTCCCTCTGCAATTGCAGTTTTACCTACACCCGGTTCACCAATGAGAATAGGGTTGTTTTTTGTTCGACGTGTTAATATTTGCAACACACGTCTGATTTCTTCATCACGTCCAATTACAGGATCCAACTTGCCTTGTCGCGCCAAATCATTGAGATTTTTAGCATATTTTTCCAACGATTTATAGTTGCTATCTTGCGAATTGGAAGTTACTTTTTCTCCATTTCTTAAATCCATAATTGCCTCCTTAAAATTTTTCTTAGTAATCTTATTATCCTTGAGCAGTTGCGCCACATTATCCGAGCCATCCAACATGGCATAAACAATGGTTTCAATGGTAACGTATTCGTCGCCCAAGTTTTTCATTTCCACAAATGCATTATTCAATGTTTTTTGTGCATTGGATGATAAATACAATTGTCCGCCACCGCTTACTTTTGCTGCACTGTCTAATATTCTGTCTAAAGTTTGTTCAACAATGGCTGTGTTTACATTCAGTTTTGAAAACAGGTAGGGTACCACGTCCTTATCAATATTCAAAATACCTTTCAACACATGCGCATTTTCAATTGCCTGATGTCCTTTTTCAGTGGCAATCAATTCGGCTTGTTGTATAGCCTCTTGCGATTTCAGTGTAAATTTTTGAATGTCCATTTTCTTTTCAATTTTCTATTGGAGCGTCAATTTTTAAACCAATGCGAGTTTTCAAGTAAAAATAGGAAAAAATGACAGATTTTTATTGATTTTTGGATGAAAAAGCGGTGAAATGAATGACTTTTTGTCGGTGTTTAGTAGATTTTGACGATTCTCAATGTACTTGCATTCACCTTTATGTCCTCTCCAACTTTTTTCCCAAGAAGTTGTTGTCCCAGAGGTGCTTGTTGCGATAAACAGAATACGGGTGTATTTTCATAGGTTACTTTTCCGAGCGCAACACCAAGAAAAAACCATCCTGTTGAGAGTTGAATTAAGGTTCCGTTGGCAATGCAATTGGTGGTTGTTGAAAGGTGTTTGAAGTGATGAATGGTTTGAAGTTGTTGTTGGTATTCGGCAACTTGATGGGCCAATTTTTCAATCTCAAGATGCATCATTGCTCGACCCGTTTCGTGTTTGTCTCCAGCCGTACTTTTGGTGTCGGAGGCATTATCGCGCTGAATGTCGCTGATTTCTTGTTGCAAAAAATCAATTTTCGACTGAACAAAGTGGGTTAAGAAATCTAAAAATTGTGTTTTGTCCATACAGCTGTTGGCGGAAAAATACCTGAATTAAAGTCGCCTACAAACCAGTGCTGTGTGCACCACTTGTAGGCGACCAATATTTATTGACTGTTCACTATCAGTCGGTATCAATTCATTGATCGATTAAAGTGCTCTTACAGCTTCTTTAAATAAGTTTCCGCGTTGTTCGTAGTTTTCAAATAAGTCAAACGATGCACAAGCTGGAGAAAGCAAAACAGTTTCGTCTTTCTTAGCCAAACGGTAACCATAAGCAACTGCTTCCATTGCCGAGCGTGCCTCTACAATCGTGTCAACAACACCTGTAAATGCTTCGATAATTTTGGAGTTATCCACACCCAAGCAAACAATGGCTTTTACGTTGGCTTTTACCAAGTCCATTAATTCTGTGTAATCGTTTCCTTTGTCAACACCACCCACAATCCAAACGGTTGGTTTATCCATACTTTCCAAGGCAAACCAAGTAGAATTTACATTAGTTGCTTTTGAATCGTTGATGAACTCAATTCCGTGAACTTTGGCAACAAATTCCAAGCGGTGTTCAACGTTTACGAAATCAGATAGACTCTCTCTAACTGTTTCTTTTCTAATTTCCAAAATACGCGCTGCAATACCAGAAGCTAACGAATTTTGTGCATTGTGTTTGCCTTTTAGGGCTAAATCATGAATTGACATAGTGAATTGTTTTTTGTTTGTTGTTATTGTTAATTGTTTATCTTTAATAAAACCTCCTTGCAGAAGTTCTTTTGTCAGTGAGAATGGCGCCAAATTGGCTGTGATGGTGCGTTTTTCAACCTCTTGATTAAGAATAGCATCATCAGCATTGTAAATAAACCAATCGTTGGGTCCCATGTTTTGAAGAATGCGAAACTTACTGTCCACATAGTTTTGCAATTGGTAGTCGTATCTATCCAAATGGTCGGGAGTGATGTTGAGCAAAATAGCAACATCGGCTTTGAACTCAAACATACCGTCCAATTGAAAAGAACTTAATTCCAACACATACCAATCAAATTGTTCTTCGGCAACTTGTTTGGCAAAGCTTTTACCCACGTTTCCTGCTAATCCTACTTTGATACCGGCTTTTTTCAAAATGTGGTAGGTTAGCATGGTGGTGGTTGTTTTTCCATTTGTACCCGTGATACAGATGGTTTTTGCGGTATTGTAATATCCTGCAAATTCAATTTCTGAAATAACAGGAATGTTTTTTTCTTTGAGTTTTTTAATGATGGGTGCTTTGTCGGGAATACCAGGTGATTTCACAACTATTTGAGCATCCAGTACGCGCAATTCGGTGTGTTTTCCTTCTTCCCACTCCAATTGATAGCTGTTTAACTCTTCTTTAAAAGTATCCTTGATTGTTCCAAAATCCGAAACAAAAACATTCCACCCTTGCTTTTTTGCAAGTACAGCAGCACCTACGCCAGATTCACCAGCGCCCAACACAACAATATTTTTTGTTCCAAAGGGTTTCATTATCTCATTTTAAGCGTTACAATGGAGATTACAGCAAGTAAAACCGCTACAATCCAAAAGCGGGAAACAATTTTAGCTTCGTGCAATCCCGATTTTTGATAGTGATGATGCAAAGGCGCCATTTTAAAGATGCGTCGTCCTTCACCGAATCGTTTTTTGGTGTATTTGAAATATCCTACCTGCATCATTACCGATAAATTTTCAATTAAGAAAATGCCACACAATACTGGAATCAACAATTCTTTGCGAATGGCAATGGCAAACACAGCAATGATTCCTCCCAATGCTAAACTTCCTGTATCGCCCATAAATACTTGAGCAGGGAAGGAGTTGTACCACAAAAATCCAATACATGCGCCCACAAATGCCGAGATGAAAATTACCATTTCCTCCGCTCGTGGAATGTACATCACATTGAGGTAATCGGCAAAGGTTACGTGCGAGCTTACATAAGCCAAAACAGCAAGAGCAATCCCAATAATTGCCGATGTTCCGGTAGCCAATCCGTCCAAACCATCGGTCATGTTAGCACCATTTGAAACGGCTGTTACAATGAAAATAACTACTGGAATAAAAATCAACCAACCATAAGGCGATGTTCCGTTTTCGCCAATCAACCAGTTGTAGTTGAATTCATTGCCCTTTACAAATGGGATGGAAGTTGTTATGTGATCCGATTCTATCCATTTGGTGTTGGGTTCACTGTTATCATGCATGTGCGAAACAATGTGTTCGTCGGATTGCAAAACATAGTCTGCAGGCACTTTTTTATGCACTTTCACATCGTCTGAGAAGTAAAGCATGGAACCTACCAAAATGCCCACACCAATTTGACCAACGATTTTAAATTTTCCTTTTAATCCTTCTTTGTTCTTTTTAAAAACTTTGATGTAATCGTCCAAAAAGCCAATCAATCCCAACCAAATTGTAGATAACAACATGGTGATAATGTAGATGTTATCCAATTTTGCAAACAACAACGTTGGAATAAAAATGGCACTCAAAATGATGATCCCACCCATGGTTGGCGTACCCGATTTTTCCAATTGTCCTTGCAAACCTAGGTCGCGCACAGTTTCTCCAATTTGTTGTTTGCGCAACACGTTGATGATGCGTTTTCCGATGATAATTGAAATAACCAACGAGGTAATCAATGCCATTGCTGCACGGAACGAAATGTAGTGAAACACACCTGCTCCCGGCACATTGATTTGATCTAAGTAATTAAAAATATAGTACAACATGTGTTTTTGTTTATTTATTCTTCGTTATTTAATGTTATGAATTGCTTCATATTTTCCTTTACAAGTTTTGCAAGTTGATAGGTAGCAACGCCAAGAGGTTTCTCCATTCCTCTCATAGCATACTCTACTTTAACATCGCTTTTTGATGCACATAAAAGCAATCCAATTGTGTTTTCATCTTTATTTGTTTTTAGTTTGTCATCTATTGCATTTGTGTAGAAGTTTAATTTTGATACATATTCAGGCATGAATTCACCTGCTTTTAACTCTACAACAACATATGCGTGCAAGATGGTGTGATAAAACAATAAATCTATTTTATAATCAGTATTATCTATTGTAATAGGGTATTGTCTTCCTACGAATGCAAATCCTTTTCCGAGTTCTAAAAGAAATGAAGTAATTTTTTCTGTCAAAAGTTTTTCAATTTCATATTCTCTAACCCTCTCAGAAAGCATTAAAAATTCAAAATTGTATGGATTTTTAAATACTTCTTTAGCCAATTCTGATTGATGAGAAGGTAATGTTTTATCAAAATTATTGGTTGCCTTCCCCTTTCGCTCGTAATAGTTGTTTTGTATTTGAAGTAGCATAATATTTCTACTCCATTCATTTTTAGCTGTCTCAACTATATAAAAAGCTCTTTTGTTTACATCTTTTATTTTTGTTAGTAAGCTAATGTGGTGGTACCAAGAAATTTGTGCAAGTTCCACTTGCACTTTTCCCTCATTCTTTTGTGCAAGTCCCACTTGCACAATTGGGAATTCTGGGTAAGCTTCAGCAAAAGCTTTCATATATTTTAAGTTGCGAATAGAAAATCCAGAATTATTTGGAAATGATTTTGCTAAATCTTTTGATAGAAATTCTATTATTTTACTACCCCAACCATGTTGATTTTGATTTGAAATAATTAACGAACCTATCTCCCAATAAAGCGTAAGCATCTCTGCATTAACTTTAAATAATGCTTTTGACTGAGCAATTTTTATTTTTTCAAAAATTTGCTCAGATAATTTATGATAATCGCTATGTTGAGTGATATCTAACATTAATTCATTTTTTCAAATAATTCCATTGCAATTTTACGGTCGTCAAAGTCGTGTTTTACACCGTTTATTTCTTGGTATTTTTCGTGTCCTTTTCCGGCAATTAAGATGATATCGCCTTTTTGAGCCATAGAAATTGCAGTTTTAATTGCTTGTTTACGGTCAACAACGGTCAATGTTTTTTTGAAATGATGACCAGGCACACCTTTGCTCATATCGTCTAAAATTTGTTCTGGATCTTCGGTACGAGGATTGTCGGATGTAAAAATGACTTTGTCGCTCAATTCACATGCAATTGCAGCCATTTCTGGACGTTTTGCTTTATCTCTATCGCCACCACAACCAATGATGGTAAACAAAGTTTCGTTTTTTGTGCGGATGTTGGTAATGGTTTTTAATACATTTTCCAAGGCATCGGGTGTGTGTGCATAGTCAATGATGGCTACCACTCCGTTTGCTGCCACAAAATATTGAAAACGCCCTTCAACCGATTCCAATGAACTCAAAACACGCAACACATCGGTTTCATCTTCGTGTAATTGCATGGCTACTGAGTATGCTGCCAAAATATTGTAGGCATTGAAATCTCCAACCAAACGCGACCAAATTTCTTTCCCGTTGATGTTTAATTCCAACCCAGAAAATTGATTTTCAATTACTTTTACTTTGCAATCGGCTGGTGTTTTAAGAGCATACGTAATTACTTTTGCTGGGGTGTTTTGCACTATGTAGCGACCGTTTTTATCGTCAATATTGGTCAATGCAAACGCTGTTTTGGGCAATTGATCAAAGAATGCTTTTTTAACGTCTAAGTATTCTTTAAACGTTCCGTGATAATCCAAATGATCGTGTGTAATGTTGGTAAATACGCCTCCGGCAAATGTTAACCCAGCAATACGGTTTTGATGAATAGCATGCGAACTCACTTCCATAAAACAATAGGCACAACCTTCATCCACCATTTTTGCCAACAATTCGTTGAGTGCAACTGGGTTGGGTGTGGTATGTGTAGATGGTATTTCCTGATCGCCAATTTTGTTAACAACCGTAGAAATTAATCCTACTTGGTAACCCAATTTTGTAAATAAATTGTACAACAGTGTAGAAGTGGTTGTTTTTCCGTTGGTACCTGTTGTTCCAATTAAGCGCAATTGCGTTGAAGGCTCTCCATAAAAATTACTTGCAATAATACCAGCTGCTTTGTGTGAGTTGTTGGTAACAATTAACGTTACATCAGCAGGAACAGCAACTTCTTTTTCAGCAATTATCACTTTACAACCTTGTGCAATCACTGCTGGGATGAAATCATGTCCATCAAATTTTACGCCGCCTATTGCAAAGAAAAGACTGCCATCTTTAGCTTCGCGAGAGTCCAATACTAAGTTGGTAACAGTTGCGTCGGTTGAACCAACAACTGTCGTTAATTGAACGCCATACAATAGATCTTTAACTATTTTTTCCATTTTATTTTAATGTTAAAACAATGGTTTGTTCACTTACTCTTGTTCCCGCAGCAATGGATTGTGTACTCACTGTTCCATAGCCATTTAGTTTTACTTTCATTCCTGCTTTTTCAATAAGGAATACAGCATCTTTAGCGTTCATTCCCACTACATTTGGCACCAATTTATCGATTGTTTTTTGAGGTGTTAAACGAACGAAATTATCTTGTTTTGAAGTGCTCAACCATTCGCCATCTCCTTCTAAATCAAAGCGAATTTTAAAAGCGTTTAACACTTTTTCCAAGTCGTTTTTATTTCCACCTTTCGAAACTGGAGCTTCTTGCAAACGTTGTTTCTTTTCATTAATCGCATCGTGGTATTTTAATGCAGAGGCATATACTTTGTTGGCAATGGATGCAAATACAGTCCCCGAAACGATGGCTCCATAAAAATCAGATTCTGGCTCCGATACCACAACAATGCACGAATACATCGGTTCATCTGCTGGGAAATAGCCAACAAACGAAGCTTGGTATTTGTAACTTCCTTTATCGCCATAAGAATTATCGGCGTTCAAAACGCGGGCTGTACCTGTTTTTCCGGCACTAGTAAAAAACGACGATTTTAAGCGTTTTCCTGTTCCTTCCAACATAACACCTTCCAAACATTCTTTTAGTTGGTTGATGGTGTTTTGAGAGCAAATTCGTTCGTGCAATGCAACAGGGGCAAAGGTTTTGATAACTTCTTGTCCACGTCTTACTTCTTTCACAAATTGAGGTTTCATAAAACGCCCGTTATTGGCAACAGCATTGTAAAAAGCTAGAGTTTGCATAGGAGTTTGCTGCACTTCATAACCAACCGCCATCCATGGCAATGACAACCCTGACCAATTTGGGTGTTTTGGATAATACATCGTTGGTTTTGCTTCACCTTTGATGTCCAATCCCAATGAATCCGCCAATCCAAAACTGCGTAAACGATTGATGTATTGCATAGGATTGCTTTTGTATGCATTGTAAACAATTTTTGTAAACACGTTGGAGGAGTGTTCAAAAGCTTGTTTAATGGTTATTTTGCCAAACCCACCGTTGTGGTCTTTCATCACATTGTTAAAAAAGCGGTATTCTCCAGTGGCATTTACTTCATCGTTTATTGTCACTTTTTTATCTTCCAACAAAGCCATCAATGAAGCCAATTTGAAGGTAGAACCAGGCACTTCTTTAGTTCCCAATGCATGGTTAAATGTTTCGTAATAGTTTCCATCTTCAGCTCTTGAAAGAGAAGCAATTGCTTTGATAAAACCTGTTTTAACTTCCATCACAATCACCGCTCCGTGTTTTGCGTTTTGATGTTTCAATTGGTTTTCCAATTCGGTATGAGCCACCTCTTGAATTTCTAAATCTATTGTTGAAACTACATCAGCACCTTCAACGGCATCGCGGATTATTTGTCCCGTTTTTTTCCAACCGTTGCCATATTTTTGTTCTACCTCTTCACCGTTTTCACCAGCTAAGTATGCGTTGAATGCACCTTCTAATCCAACTTTTAATTCGCCAGTGCTACCTTCTTGCGGTCTAAAATAACCCAATGTTCTTTTTAATAATTCACCGTGCGGGCGTTTTCTTACAATTGTTTCTTCAGAAGCTATGAGACCACCTTTTAATCGGCCTTTATTGAAAATTGGAAGTTTTAACAATTGATTGCGCTCGTCAATGGTGGCTTTGCGTTTGATGAGTAAATAACGTTTTTTTGAAGCTTTAGCAGAACGAATGTAATGTTCCCACTCACTAGCAGTTTTATCAGGAAACAATTCAAATAAACCTTGCGCCAAACCATTAACTTCAGCATCAAACAATTCTTTATCTACTACCGATGGATCCATGTGAATATCGTAAAAAGAAACAGAGGTTACAAGTTGTTTATAATTAGCGTCCAAAATTTCTCCTCTACGTGGTACACGTTGAACAGTGCGTGTAGGCATTTTTTCTTGCACACCATTGTTGGCAGAAAACACTTCAGAGCGACCCTCCATTTGAAGCGCAGCCGTTTTGTAGAGCACCAAAGTCATCAGTAATAGAAAACCGAGGTACACCACGTAAACACGCCAATATATGCCTTTTTTAGAGTCCATTATTTTTCTTTTTTCTCTCGTATGCGTATCACTTTTGTTGGATTAACCGTTTCTTTTAATCCACGTGCTTCTAATTGTTCAACCAAAATTTGTCTTCTAGTAACTTCTTCCAATTTTGCCTTTGCTTCTACATATTCTGCGGTAATCTCATCCAATTCTTTTTGCGACTTGTTGACATTATCGTTCAATTGTTTACCATAATATCCTTTTGCCACAATCAAAATCAATAAGAGAATTATAAAAAAGATAAAGTTGAGGTTGTTGAGCACAAACTCACGTGTCAGAAACTCACCATTGAGAATCTGCGACACCGAAAGTGAAGGTTTTTTGCGCTCAGAAGTGGCTTTTTCTTTTTTAGCCTTCTGAGTGGGTTGCTTCACCTCTTCTTGTTCAACTTCTTTTTCTATAATTTCGTTTTCCATTGCGTAGAAACGGCTATTTTTTAGTAGTTACTTTTTCTGCTATGCGTAATTTAGCGCTTCGTGCACGCGAGTTACGTTCACATTCTTCTTCAGTTGGCGTTACAATTCCTCGCACCACCTCTGAAAAAGGTTTTAGAATGTTGCCAAAAAAATCTTTCTCTATTTTTCCAGCTGTATTTCCTGTTTTAATGTAGTTTTTCACCAATCTATCTTCCAATGAATGGTAAGACATGATTACCAATCTACCTCCAGGTTTGATAACATTTTCTGTTTGTTTTAAAAAACGCTCCAACACCTCCATTTCTTGGTTAACCTCAATGCGAATGGCTTGAAAAACTTGCGCATAAAACTTATGATCTTTAAATTTTGGTGCGTGTTTTTCAATAGCACTCATCAAATCTTGTGTGGTTTCAATGGCTTTTGATTCACGTTTAGAAACAATGGTTTGTGCCACAGAACGGGCATTTTTCAATTCTCCATAATTTCTGAAAACACGAATTAACTCCGCCTCATCGTACTCGTTGATTACATTTTTTGCAGAAAGCTCACCATTTTGATTCATGCGCATATCCAATGGAGCATTGCCACGAATCGAAAAACCGCGTTGCTCTTCATCAAATTGATGCGATGAAACACCCAAATCACCCAAAATACCATCCACTTCCTTTATTCCTAAAAGACGCAAATGGTTTTGTAGAAACGAAAAGTTGGCAGCAACAAAGAAAAAATTGGGAGCTTCCCATGCATTTTTCTTTGCATCTGGATCTTGGTCAAAAACAATTAATTTTCCTTTTGGACTTAATTTTTCGAAGATGGCACGCGAATGTCCGCCGCCACCAAAAGTTACGTCAATATAAACCCCATCTGGATTGATATTCAATCCTTCAAGGCATTCCGATAACATTACGGGAACGTGGTATGTGTTATTCTGTGTCGTCATTCAAATCACCCATTACTTCATCCGCCAAATCAGCGAAGTCCACCATGTTCTCTTCAATAAGAGCGTAGTATTTAGCTTTATCCCAGATTTCAATTCTGTCATTGTAAGCAATGAGCATTACATCCTGTTTGATTCCAACACGTTCCACATGCGTAGAAGGTATTAAAATTCGTCCCGCATTGTCCAAAGCAACTTGTTTAGCTCCTTGGTGAAACAAACGGTAAAACATTCTGTTTTTTGGTTTAAACAAATTCATTTTTGACAACTTCTCGCTGATTTTTTCCCATTCTACAAGGGGATAGAGCGTTAAGCAATCCTCAAATCCTTTGTTCAACATGAAATCATTTTGAGATACAGGAGGAAGTTGCTTCCGTAAACCTGCCGGAAACAAGAAACGCCCTTTAGCGTCCAATTTTACTTCGTATTCTCCTACTAATCCTGCCATGATGCAAATAATGGGTAAAAATAATAACTATTTTACCACTTTTTACCACTTTTAAAGTGATTGTTGATAACTATTAACGTAACAAAGATAAAAAAGTTTCAATAAATAGCTAAAAACTATTGAAAAATAAGCGTTTTATTGATTTTGATTGTTGGTGGTAAAAAGTGGTAATTGTGAATAAAAGTTTGTAATTAACAATCTATTTTTATCGGTTTGATGTTCGTTTTTTCTTTTAACTTTGTTATCTCTAAGTAAAAACTGTGAAGCGTATTTTATTTATTCAAACTGCATTTTTAGGCGACGTAATACTTGCTACAGCTGCTTTTTCGGAAGCAAAACGCTTGTTTCCAGAAGCTGAAATTGATGTGGTGGTGAAAAAAGGAAATGAATCGTTGTTGGAAAACAATCCGCAGCTGACCCATGTTTTTACATTTGATAAAAAAGCAGGTAAATTCAAGGAGATTTTTCGGTTGAGAAAAGTTTTTAAAAAACGCCAATACGACATTGTTTTTAATTTTCAACGCTTTGGTAGCTCGGGAATTTTAACCCTGTTAAGTGGTGCAAAAAAAATGTATGGATTTAAGAAAAATCCGTTCTCATTTGGGTTTTCAAAATCGTTTGAACACACCATAGGCGATGGTACGCACGAGGTGGAGCGAAATATGCAACTGTTATTGGAGTTTGGTGCAGTAAAAAAAGTGCGTCCTGTTTTATATCCTTCTGAAAAACAATTTGATAAGGTTGCAATGTATAAGCAAAAAACCTATTATTGTTTAGCACCTGCATCAGTGTGGTTTACCAAGCAATTACCCGAAAAAAAATGGGTAGAGTTGATTCATACATTAGGGCAAGAGGCATCGATTTATTTATTGGGAGCGCCATCGGATGGTGAATTGTGTGAGCGAATAATTGCAGCAAGTAATCAATCAAACGTGGTTAATTTATCAGGGAAATTGAGTTTATTAGAATCGGCAGCATTGATGAAAGATGCACAACGAAATTATGTGAACGATTCGGGACCTTTACACATTGCATCGGCGATGAATGCACCGGTTACAGCTTTTTTCTTATCTACAATTCCAGCATTTGGTTTTGGTCCGCTTTCCGATGATAGTCAGATTTTGGATGTGGGAGAATTGTATTGCCGTCCGTGCGGATTGCATGGTTTCAAAGCTTGCCCAGAAGGTCATTTTAAATGCAGTGAAATAACACTATCCGCAGTAAAAAAATAATTAATTTTCAGTTTTTGCAGGATTCGTACTCTTTTCAGGGGTTCTATAAATTAGTGCGTGAACAATTGTTGCTACAAACAGTAGGAGAAGGGTAGTTTTGTCAAAAATAGTTGTGTCTTCCACATAATAAGTGCTTCCTAATATCACTAACATCAACGTGTAGTAAACGAGAATGCTACCAACAATCACATAGCTTGCCCAATAAATTTTGCGCCACAGCAAGAAAAAGAAAATAAAACAAATGAGCCAAATGAAACAGCTATACAAATGGAAGTTTTCTAAATTAGCATAAAAACTCTCATTAATAAAACCTAATTCTCTTCCTCTGAGTTCAATGATGGCTTCAACATCAACGTTTTTGTGTTGTTTGAGATAGTTTGGAAATTTTAATATTGCAAGAGAAATAACGCTCCACAAACCAAAAATAAATGAAATCAACGTGCCGTAATAAAACAATATTTGAGTGAAAATGGAAGGTTTTTCGCTGCCAAAAATTCCCACTTTGAGTTGTTTCATTTTTGAATTAAACAGTTTTAATTCATTCTTTTCTATATTTGTTTCGTCTTGCGTCATGGTTACGTTTGCCCAAAAATAATTGAAAGTTACGCATTATGCACAATTTTTTGAAAGAAACCCAATTTTTAGATTTTTCGCATCCACTTTTTGATGTTTTTGTAGAAAAAATAGATGCAACCGTGAGTGATAAGGAAAAAGCCATTCAGTTGTATTATTTGGTAAGAGATGGATTTTTATACGATCCTCATCATTTAGATTTGCGCCACCATGCATTGAAAGGTTCCACTATTTTAACTAAAAAACGCGCTTGGTGTGTAGAAAAAGGAATTGTTTTGGCAGCTGCTGCACGCAAATTAGGGATTCCATCTAAACTTGGTTATGCCATTGTTGTTAACCATATTGGTTCGGATAGATTGGAGAAATATTTACTTAAAAAAGAAATTGTTTTTCATGGTTATGTATCGTTGTATGTTGACGAGAAATGGGTGAAATGCACTCCTGCGTTTGATAAAAATGTGTGTAGAATTAATAAAGTAACCCCGTTGGAATGGGATGGAGTGCAAGATTCTATGTTTCAAGAATTTGAAGGTCAAAATCAATTTATGGAATACATTCATTTTTATGGAGAATTCGATGATGTGCCCATTGAATTAATGAATCAAGAAATGGAAAAACACTATCCCCATTTGTTTAAAAACAGAATAGAAACAAAAGAATTTTCTTTTTACCATTTATAATGTGTAATAAGTTGTTAAAATACACTACTTTTGTAGCCTAATTTTAAATTTTTTAAAGAAGGAAATGAAAAACGTAGCACTTGGAAATCATATTCTCGTAGAGTTTATGCAATGTGATCCACACATTATGAATGATGTGGCAACAATTGAGCGTAACATGGTTGAAGCGGCAGAAAAAGCCGAAGCAACAGTTATTAACTCAACATTTCACCATTTTTCGCCTTATGGTGTATCTGGTGTAGTGGTCATCCAAGAAAGTCACCTGGCCATTCATACGTGGCCTGAATACGGTTACGCAGCAGTAGATTTATTTACTTGTGGAGAAATGGATGCTTGGATTGCGTTTGACTATTTGAAAGACTGTTTCAAATCAAAATCCTATTCTGCCATTGAAATGAAACGTGGGTCAGTAAATTTATTGACGCGCAATGATTTTGATGTAAGAAGTATGCGTGAACAAGCTTCGGGATGGAGAAATCCTGAATTTTATACAAGAAATGTTTGGTTTACAGATAAAGATGAAGACCAAGCATTATCGTTACGTTTTACAGGTGATGTGTTTTACGATGTGCAATCGCCATTTCAACGTGTGCGTATTTTAGAATCAACTAAATACGGAAAAATGTTGACATTAGACGATATGGTGATGACAACTATTAACGATGAGTTTCATTACCACGAGATGATTTCTCACCCAGCGATGTTTACCCACGGAAATGCTAAAAATGTTTTAGTAATTGGTGGTGGTGACGGTGGAACGGTGCGTGAAATTCTTCGTCATGAAGGCGTTGAAAAAGTAACCATGGTTGAAATTGATGGTGAAGTAATTAAAGCATGTAAAGAGCATTTACCACAAATTGCCGCTTCTTTTGATCATCCTAAATTGGATTTAATTGTAAACGATGGTATTGCGTTTGTAAAAAATGCTGCACCAAAATCGTATGATATTATTATTGTTGATGGTTCTGACCCTGTTGGTCCGGCAGAAGGTTTATTCTCTGTTGATTTTTACACCAATTGCTACAATGCTTTGAAAGATGGAGGTATTTTGGTAACACAAGGAGAGTCTCCAAAATTCAATGAAAAAGCATTTGCAGAATTGAACCGCACATTGCAATCAATTTTTGGTAAAGAAAACGCACCTATTTCCTTGTTCTTTGTTCCAACATATCCAACAGGAATGTGGAGCTTCCAATACGGATTAAAAGGTTGCGCAGCACCAAAATCTATTTCAAACGAAACAGAAATTGATGCTTTTGTTGAACAAAAAGGATTGCGTTATTACAATGCTGACGTTCATAAAGGAAGCTTTGCAACACCTAACTTTGTAAAAAGTTTAGTGAAATAAAAAAATAAAATTGGGGATTGCTTAATCACAATTAAGCAATCCCTTTCTCACCTAAAAACATTAAAAACACTCACTAATCGTATTTATCGATAAAAAACACTTATTTATCGATGGTATTTGGTTGTTTGTCGGAAAATTAATTATATTTGTACCGACCAAGACTACTACTTTATATAATTTCAGCCACTTTTATTTCGCACTTGTAACAAATGAGTAGCAACAGTTTGTATATGGATTTTTATGATTTGGAAGACTTCACCATTGGGCGGAGGAAGGATAACATTATTGTTATCTATGTGAAGGAGGGAAAAGAAGTGAATCAAGAAATGCAATATGCAATTTTTAAGTATTTACTTCAATTAAAGCAACCAGGAGTTCTTCACCCTGTAATTTTGAATGGAGGTGATTTTGTTTCTATCTCTTCCAATGTGGTTGAACACACTAAGATTGGATTTAAAGAGCATGTGTTGTGTGTTGCTGTTGTTGCTAAAAACATGGCCGATCGAATTGTAGGCAAATATTTCAGTAAAAAATACAAAACATCATCAGAGTTTGTGTTTTTTGATTCTTTGGATGAAGCGGTATCTTTCTGTTATGAAAACATGAATAAGGTAGGTATGAATTTCACACCCCTATTATAGTCTTTAATTTTTGTTAATTTATAGTTTATTTTACTTTTTGAGTTTGTGATTATTTTGTATCGTTAATATTTTTTTATAATTTTACATTCAATCAATTTAATTTAACAATTATGAAACAAATTTATTTAACGCTTGTTGTCGGTTGTTTCGCTTTTGGAACAATGGCGCAATCGATTCAAAAACAAAAAGAAATAACTGTAGTTAAAACAGTTAAGACGCCTGTTCAGAATCAAAATAAAGTGGATTTATGGACAAACGATTTCTCAACTGCATCTGATTGGGCTTTCCAAGATTTAGCAGGAAGTGGTGATAACTGGGTAATTGGAACAACTGGACCTGCGGGAACTTTTGCGATAGCTCCAATTGCATCAACATCAGCTGCAAATGGTTTTGCAAAGTTTGACTCTGATTTATTGTGTTCAGGAGATCAAAACGCATTGGTAAAAAATGTTAATCCAATTGATTTAACAGGTGAACCAAATGTAACATTGGAATTTGAATCTTATTATCGTGAATTCCAAGGGAGCGCTTATGTAGGTTTTTCAACTGATGGAACAACTTGGACATACGTAGCAGTTCACACAGACTTAGGAGCAAATGATGCTTGTGCTAACCCTACAACAGTTTCTGTTCCAGCACCTGTTATTGGTGGTTCTGCAACAGCATACATTTGTTTCCGTTATCAAGGAGGATGTGATTATGCATGGATGGTTGACGATGTGAAAATAGTACGCACACCAAATTATGACTTAAAAGTAACTTTCCAAAACTGGGGGTCAGAGGGTTACCAATATTCTCAAATTCCTTTAACTCAAGTTCAACCAACTGATTTTTTTGTTGGTGTAACAAATAATGGTATTAATAACTTAACAAACATTGGTTTAACAGTAAATGTTACAGGTCAAGAAACAACTTCTGTTTCTGCAACACCAGTTGCTACTTCTGTTTCTGGTCAAATTGATACGTTGGTTGCTACTTATACACCTGCAGCTGTAGGTACATACAATTTTACTCAAGCATTATCTTTAACAGAAACAGATGAAAACCCAGCAAATAACACTGGTTTACCAAATCGTTCTTTTTCTGTAACTAATTACACTTATGCAGTTGATAAGGGAACACCATTTTCAACATACCCTGATTTAGAAGATATCTTCTTAGATGCTACAATTCCTTACACAGAAATTGGTAACTCTTTTGACATTGTTACAGCACAAGACCTTTATGGTATTGATGTGTATATTGATACAGCAACAGCAAACGGTAGCCAATTCTACGGAAGTTTGTATCAGTACAATACAAGTGCTACATCTGGTTCTGATTTATGGCTAAATGTCGATGATACAAATCCATTAACTGTAACTGCAAGCACACCAAAAGCATCAATCGTATCTTTATTGTTCTCTACCCCACAATCTTTAACTCCTGGTACATACATGATTTCTGTACGTGTATTAGATGAAGGAGTTGTATTTGGAGGTTCTGGCGCTACTTCAGGTTCTACTCAATCTTGGGGATGGATCATTGGAAACTCTGGAACTGGTGCGTGGACAGGTTTGTCTTTAGTTCCTGTAATTCGTATGAACTTTGACCCTTCGTTATCTGTTAAAACAGTTGATAATTTAGAAGGTGTTAAAGTTTATCCTAACCCAACAAAAGGTTTGGTAAATATTTCTAACGATAACAACTTGGATAATACAATTACTGTAACAGATATTAATGGAAAAGTGATTGCAACAAAATCATCTTCAGCTGCTACAACAATTGATTTGAATGCTTCAAATGCAGGAATCTATTTTGTAGAAGTAGTGAACCAAAATGGTAAAAAAGTAGAAAAAATTATTGTAGAATAATTATTCTAATTTATATTCAAAAGGGTGACTTATCTCGTGTAAGTCACCCTTTTTTTATAGGTTTAATATTGTAATTATTTTTCTAAAGATCCAAACTTCCCTTGATTAAAATCATTGAAAGCTTCAACTAATTCTTCGTATGTGTTCATAACAAAAGGTCCATGTGCTGCAATTGGCTCGTTAATTGGTTCGCCACTTAGTACCAAAACAACAGCATTTTCATTGGCTTCTATTGAAAAATCTTCTCCTTTTCTATCAAATAAAAGCAAGTGATCTGTTGCTACAAATTCCGTTTGATTAACAGTAATAGCTCCCTCAAGCACCAATAAAAATGTGGTGTAATCGGCAGGGAAGCTAAAATCAGCTTTTTTACCTTTGATAAGTTTGGCGTTCATAAGGTGAACTGGAGTAAACGTAAAAGCTTTTCCTTTCAAGTTTTTGTAATCGCCAGCAATCACCTCAATTTTGCTACCATCACCAAAATCATAAATAGGCATTTCGCTGTTTTGAATTGCTTGGTATTTGGGTGCTGTTTTTTTATCTTTTGCTGGTAAATTTACCCACAATTGAACCATTTGAAAATCACCACCCTTTTTGCTAAATTCTACTTCGTGAAATTCTTGGTGTAAAATTCCAGAACCTGCAGTCATCCATTGCACATCACCTTCACCAATTATTCCACCACCACCACTGCTGTCTCTATGTTGCACTTTGCCTTTGTAAGCAATAGTTACAGTTTCAAAACCTTTGTGGGGGTGTGTGCCAACTCCTTTTGGTCGAACGCTTGGTTCAAAGTAATATTTTGAATTGTAATCTAGCATAATAAAAGGCGACATGCTTTTCATATCCATTCCAGGCATACTTGGAATGAAATTGTGCACTCTAAAACCATCTCCAACAAAGTGGGGCTCTCTTGGAGCTACGATTGCTGCTATTTCTTTTGTTGCCATATCATTTTTTTATACAAAATTAGTGTAGAACCAAATCTTTTGCATTGATGTAAGTTAAGAATTGAACGTTTTTTTTGTTTTAAAACAACTAATTACTTGTTATCTTCGTCTTCTAATTGCATTATTTTATGAGCAAATAATTTTAGAATAATGATTAATTACTAAATTCGAATAACTTAAAAACAAGATTTATGAAAAAAAATTTATTATTAGTTACGGCATTAATTGCATCACAAGTTTCTTTTGGGCAATTAACACAAACAAATGAACCAGCAATTGGAGCTTCACTTCCAATGTATAAAGTGACAGATACTGCGACAGTTTCTTCTTTAGGAATGTTGGGTGTTACAGGAAATGGTGTAACATGGGATTATAGCTCAGTGGTTATGGAAACTGCTGCTTCAGGAGTAGTGGGTGTAACGGATGCATCAACAGATACACATGCTGCTGAATTTCCAACTTCAACAAAAGTTATTTCACAAGGAACAATTCAACAATTCTTTAACTCTACTTCTTCAGCAAGAACATCACAAGGTTTTGTTTTCAATGAACCCACTTTTGGAGAAATTGTTGTTGTTTTAGATTCAGATGAAGCAATTCAATTAACTTATCCATTTGCGTATGGAAATTCAAACGCTGATAATTACGCAGGTTCAACTGAATTAAATATTATTGGACCAGTTACTGCTGCTGTTACTGGTGATGTGTATTCATCAATAGACGGAACAGGAACGTTGCAATTGGCAGATAATCAAATTGCAAATGTTTTTCGTTTAACTACAATTGATACAACTTTGGTAGATGTTCCTAGTATGATGCAAGTTGAAGTGATACGTCGTCAAATGGAATATTACGATTTATCAGACGTTTCTTCTCAAAACTTACCAATTTTTGTGGATGCTTACATTTCTATTTCTGGAATGGGTAAACAACGTGAAGTTTTATCAAAATATTATGCAACAGCAGGTTTAGAAAACAATACAATCAATAATGTGGTAGTTTTCCCTAACCCATCAGCTGGTGAATTTACTATTTCTGGTGAGTTTGCAAAAGCGAATGTAGAAGTAACTGATGTTGCTGGAAAAGTAGTATATGCTGCTGAAATCAACAACGGTTCAAAAGTGAAATTAAACAACGTAAATGCAGGTGTTTACTTTGTAAAAATTGCAGCAAACAACAAAACTGCTGTTCAAAAAATTACTATCAAATAATTAGATTGACACAATTGGATAAGGAGTGTTAGCGCACTCCTTTTTTTGTAACTAAACTTTTTGAATGCATTATAAAGCTATGCGATTGATTCTTGTTATATCATTTTTTGTATTGACAAATAGTGGAAAGGCTCAAAAAAGTATTCCCTATCATACATTATGTACGCATGCTTGCGCTCAAATTGAAAAAGGAAACATTGAACAAGTATCCCATTTTTTGTTTGAAGCTTTTCAAAAAGGGTTTTTGCCACGAGCTGCTGATTATCTTAATTATGCTAAATGTTTTTCGCAACAAGCACAACCCGATTCTACCGAAAAATACTTGTATCTAGCATTAAAAAGAGATCCATTGATTGGACGCACGGTGAGAATACATTCATTGTGGTTTAAACCCATTTTAGGAGATGAAAGTTGGAACAAAATTGTTGCGTTAACCCATGCAGAACCCCAATTGCCTGAGTCAATTCAGATGGTGGTGAATAAATTATCGTCCATTGATTCATTAGTAATAGTAGCAGATAGGAATTTTTATTTTAGATTCAATTCAACTCCTCCCATAGATTCTGCAAAAGCAAGTTTAGCATGGGATAGTGTAGTGCAATTTGCACAATTAAAACAAACCCAATTGGAAAGTATTTTATTGAGCCTTCCAGATTCTATACTCACACATTACGCAGTTGAAAAAAGATATAAAATGATGACACTCAATTATAGATTCATTGATTTGAATAAAAACACATCTATTTACTGGCAACTTATTGACAAAGGTTTTTTAACCCCCGATTTATTACTATCTAATTTTTTAGAAGAAGAATATGGTGCAGAATATAAAAACAAAGGGTTTAACTTTAATCAACTCAGTATTTCTTTTTGTGATAAATATGGATTAAGCCACCATTTCAAAATGAATTCCTTACGAAACTATAACGCCTGGGATTACGATGATTTAGAGGAATAATAATATTTAATTGGATAATTTCCTATTTGAATTCTATTTCTTACCTTTGACATCTTAATTTTGTAACAATGGCAAAGGTTAAAATACAAGACGCACTCGATTATCACGCTTCTGGGAGACCTGGAAAAATAGAAGTGATACCATCCAAACCATATACCTCACAAAGAGATTTATCATTAGCATATTCACCAGGTGTTGCAGAACCATGTTTGAGAATAGAAGAAAACCCTGATGATGCTTATAAATACACTTCCAAAGCAAAT
>JAKQEZ010000522.1 GCA_029558435.1 Bacteroidota bacterium | reverse complement strand
CTTGCTGTGTCGTCTTTTAGGCTTGCAGGTAACGGTTTGGGTACTGCCGAAGTGGCGGATTATTAGCACTACTGTTCATACGAAGCACAAATGTTTCTACGAAGCCCGTCAGTCCGCCTTACGCCAAACCCGTGTTAGCGGTTCGGGTTATTTTCTTCAAGTCGTTTAAATCCAAAATAAATTAGTCCTGTGCATACTAACAGTCCTACAACTGCCGGAACTAAAATTGATTTTCCTGCTTCTCCTGCACTTTGTATGCTCCAAATAATTTTTCCTGTTGCCATAAGCACCACGACACCAAGTCCCATAAATAAACTTCGTTTCCAAAATGCAAGTCCAAGTGCAAAAAATGAAATAGGAATTGTCAACGTCAGAAGCCATTTTTGAATGTTCCATTCTCCACCTAACCAATCTATTTCAAACTGTAGAAATGCTTTCACTTCTTCGCTTGTTGTTTCAGGCTTGTTAAACCAAAACATACTTGTCAATAGACAAAAAATTGTTACAGCAATTCCTGTCCAACTTCGTTTATACGCAAAAAAGCAAAATGGAATTAGAAAAATAGGTCGTATAAACCAACTTATTTGATTTTGGTGTCTTTCGTATGCCCAATTTAAAAATGTCTTGTTCGTCATTGCTAACGTTATAAAGCCAACTGTCAACAAGAAAAATACAATTGCTATTTGTTTGTCATATTTTTTAATTGTGTTCATCTCATTCTTTTTTGTGTCGTCCAAACCTGACCGCTAACGGTTCGGGGGTTTGCGATGGCGGGGAGTTTTAGCACTAAAGTTCAATCGAATTACTGCTGCTGAACTTTGCACAAATGTTTCATAGAAGCACTTCTGCCGCCATTTTGGCAATACCTTGTTACAGGCTGCCCTTCCGTTTCTATCGTGTTTGTTCGTTGTCATTCTGTGTCTGTCTTGGTGCGTTGGCTTGGTGGCTCTTTTGCAAAACTTGGCTTTAACGTGGGCTTGTGTGGTTTTGCAAATGTGCCACCAAATGCGTGGGCTAAATGTCTTTAATGATGTTTAAAAAGTCCTCCAATTTATATGCTCCGTCAACTGTCCGTCTGTCGTAAACCATGAAGTAACGATAATTATTACCTGCCTTACTTGCCCAAAGGTTTCCGAGTCTTATTTTTTGTTCTGCGTCTAAGTGGTCGCCTTTAGTTTCTAATAAAACAGTCTTACCGCTTTTGGTCTGAATAATGAAGTCAGGATAATGATTTACAAAGCCGTTTATTCTAAATCCTTTGCGTTCTATGTTCCTTGTCCAGAATGAGATGTTTTGCATATTGGCAATTTCATTAATAACTCTCGCTTCAAAGTCGTTCATTTTACCCTCTTTCTCATATAGCGATTTTGTAATGTCTTTCGCTGTGTCGCCTGGTGAAATGCTGTTTGGTAAAGTGAAAACAGGTTTAATGAAAACCTTGTCTGTGTCCAAGAAATCCTTGAATTTCTTTTCTGCAAATGCTTCTGAAAGGTCTCTGATTTTCTGTTTTATCTTGTCTGTGTAAGTGTATTCATTATTTGCAAAGTCGTTGAATTGCTCGTCTTTGAAATCGTCCAAAATTCGGTTGATGTATTTTTCAATTTCCTTGTCTGGAATTGGATACATATTTCCAATAATGTCCATGATGCGTTTAGTGAAATTCTTAACCCTGCTTTCTTTTCTTGATGGGTCAAGCATGTAAGCCATGATACTATCTTTAACTTGTCCGTCAAGTTTTACGAAAGTTGGCGTGTGTTCTTTTTTGGTTTCATCAAGGTCAACTTTGTAGAGTTCCGATGAAATGTTATCAAAAACAATGTCTGTCGGTTGTTGGCTTAACTTAAAACCGTCTAACAGATTTTCTTTTTCTAAAGCAATATCTTCTTCCTTCTTACCAAACAAATCGTTGGCAGGTATTTTCAAAAAGAACTGAGGCAAACTGATTTTTGCAGCATCGTCTTTGAAAACTTCTTTTATTTCGTATGTTTTCACTAATTGTTGAATTTCGTTTGGTAATGCAGGTGTATTGGTTGCTTCCATTTCGGAAACTGTTTTTTCAAATGCTTCATTTTGTTGAATAGCGGTTTGTTCAATTTCTGAAATTGTGTCGTTTGGTGTTGCCGTTTCTGTTGGCAATACAATACGTGTGCTGTCTATGTCGCTGGTAATGTCTTCGCTTTCGGTTGCTTCTGTTGTGGTTGGGAAAACTGTTAATTGTTGTAATGGGTCTTGCTTTTTGACTTCTTCCAACATAGAAGGGTCGGCAAGTTTGTAATCTTTGTCGCTGAAACCCGCTTTGTTCAAACCTTTCACAATGTTGTCTAAAGTGTCAAGGAATTTTGATGATGCCGTTAAAACATAACTCAAATTAAGCAAAGGAAAGTTGTGTTTCATTACATAAGGCTGGCGTAAAACCCTGCCTAAAATTTGCTCTACATCAACGGCTGAACTTTTATCTGCCAATGAAGCTAAAATATAAGCAAACGGGCAATCCCACCCTTCCTTTAATGCGTTTATGGTAATGATATAACGGACTTCACAATCCTTGCTCATTAGGTCAAGTCCTTTTATTTCGTTGATGTTTGCGGTTTTGATTTTGATTTGTTCGGCAGGAATTTTTAACTCTATGAGTTTTTCTTTCAGTTTCTGAACGTTTGATTTTTCTTCTTCTTCGTTCAAAAAGTCTTTGCCGTTTTTTGGTTGTGCCTGAAACAATACAATAGGACGAATGTATTTCCCACCTTTCTTTTCTTCTTCAATGGCTTGCAGTTCCAACCGTTTTTGTAGTTGTAAACTTGAATTGATTACTTCTGTTTTGTCCTGATGATTGTAAACAATGACAGGAAGTTTTACCATGTTTCCCCTTTTCAGTTCAAGAGCATCAATAAAACTTACAATGTTGCTATTTTTGCGTGGTGTGGCCGTAAGGTCAAGAATGAAACACGGATTTACTTCTTTCAGCATTTCTACGCTCAAATCACTTTCAGCATTGTGGCTTTCGTCCACCACCACTAACGGATTAAGGTATTTGATTACTGCTCCTAAAGTTATTTCGGTGTTTTTGCCAAGCAGGTTTTCAAAACTTTGCAGATTGCCGTTTTCCTGAAATACTTTACGGTCTTCCTTGTTTTTGGCTCTCAAGCTGTCAAAGCTGAAAACCATAATGTTTAGTTGCTCTTTTACGGTTGTGGCGTTAAAGCCACTGCCTTGCAACAAGGTTTCTTTGTCAAATACTTCTACTTTATTACCAAAGTGCGAATTGATTTTTTGGCGGTAAGGATGAGAAGGGTCTTTTAGATTTTTAATGGTTTGCTCCAAAATGGTAATGGAAGGAACTAACCATACAACGGCTTTAGGACGGTCGTAATCAAATGCATCAAAAATGGTCTTAATGGCATTGCAGGCGATAAAGGTTTTTCCGCCTGCTGTTGGCACTTTTACACAGATATGCGGAACACGGGGAACATTGTTCTTGTATGGTTCAATGGCTGTTCCCGGAAAAGGTTGCAGCGGTGTTCTTGGGTGTAGCGACCAAAAATTATGAAATGCGTCCTTTACATCTTTGGTTTCCTGTATGTATTCCAGAAACAATGAAAGGTCGTTGATTACCTGCTGTTGATATGGTTTTAGTTCCATGTTACTTTTCAAAAATTAATGATTGCGGAAGCATGAGCAAGAAGGGTATTCCTCTTTCATACTTTAATTCTTCATAAAACAATCCAACACGAGCCAAATTGTGATAATACGTTTTCAGATTGTTGTAGTAATACAATTCACTTGGTATATACCAAGCCTTTTCTCCTAATTTTGAAGATAGAAACCATTTTTCAAGTAACCTTGCCGTTCTGCCATTACCATCGTTGAATGGGTGAATTTTTACAAATACTAAATGAATCAACGATGCATAATAAAACACTTCTTCAATATTCATGTTAGTGTTTAGAAGTTTCTCTAATTCTTTCCAAAATTGTTCGTATTCATGTTGAACTATTCCGGCTGATGCTGCTTCATACTCCACTCGTTGCGATTGCTGTTCCATTATCAACATGTTCCCTTTTCTAATCTGACCTCTTTGTTGTTCTGGTAATAAATGCAGGGTGGCAATTGCATGGCAATTATGAAAATGATCTTTTGTTAAATTGTTGTCTTTTGCAAATTCGTAAGCTGCGTATAAGTCATTTGGTTTTTCGGTAAGATTGGGCAGATACTCAATGTCAAGCATTTTATGTTTCACATAACTATCCACCTCTAACGTTTCTCCTTCAATTTTTGAAGAGGACATTACCGATACGGCAGTCGCAAATTTGAAATTCTCAGCAGTCCACTCCCTAGTTTTTATTTTTTCAAATTCTGCCTCCAGCTTCACATCAAGTAATGAAAGCCATGTATTGTAATGCGTATTCGCAAGTAGTTTTTCCATATTCTAAAATCTTGTTATATCCCGTGGGATTTTCTTGAAAATAATATTGTGCTTAGTCATGTACTCTTTGGTGAGCAAACAATTGTCGGCATATACAACATACTGCTCGGCTTTGGTTTTCATGGTAGCTAAAAAAGCATGGTCTAAAGTGGTTACTTCGTCTTGCTCGTAGTGGAAGTAATATGCTGTATCATTATGCTTGCCCAAGAAATGTTTATTGTCTTTGTGTTGGGTTGATGTA
>JAKQEZ010000520.1 GCA_029558435.1 Bacteroidota bacterium | reverse complement strand
AAAAAGTCCGCTTAATATTTTATTCATGTTGGTCGTCAATTATAATAGCACATAACGGTTTGCGGCTTGGCGTAGTGGGGGCTTTTTACCACAAAACTTACTACGAAGCACACAATTCAAATTTAGCACAAATTTTCATACGAAGAACGTTCGCCCCCATTACGCCAAACCGCTGTTAGGCACAGTGCTTTTCTGTTTTGTCATTTCGTTACGCTGTTTTGTCAATGCTGTTTTTTACCCCCTTTATGCCGTTTTTTTCAAACCATTCGTAAAATTGTTTTATTCCGTAGTCTATTGTGATGTTTGGTTTATAGTTTAAAAGTCGTCTTGCTTTGTCAATGTCTGCGTGGGTGTTGGTTACTTCGCCTTTTACAAATTTTGTTTCTACAATTTTAATGTCGTTTCGTTTGGTCGTCTTTGTAATTAGGTCTATAAGTTGTTGCAATGAAATTGGATTGTCATTGCCAATGTTTATGATTTCGTAAACGTTGCTGTCGCTGTTTTTCAGAAATTCAATAGAAGAAATAAATGCGTTCACAATGTCGTCAATGTATGTGTAATCTCTTGTCGTGTCTGCGTTTCCGTAAATTTCTATTGGTTGATTGTTTGAAATTAGATTGATGAATTTGTAAAGAACTAAATCAGGTCTTTGGTTTTTTCCGTAAACGCTGAATAAACGCAAATTAACTACGTTAAAGTTTGAGTTTATGTGATAGTTATAATTTAGCATTTCAACTGCACGTTTTGAAACTGCGTAAGGTGAAATTGGATTGTCGCAATTTTCAGTTTCAAGCAATTTTCCGTTTTTGTTTCCATAAACCGAAGATGAAGAAGAAAAAACTAAATTCTTTACGTTGTGTTTTCGCATTGTTTCAAGCAAACAAATACTTCCGTTTACATTCACATCAAAATACTCTTGCGTATTAAAAATAGAATTTCTAACGCCTGCTTTTGCAGCCAAGTGAATTACAAAATCAATTTGATGTTTTGAAAAAATGTTGTCCAACAAAACGCTGTCCCGAATATCGCCTTTAATGAACTCAAACAACTGATTATTCAACAAATTTTTTACATTGTTTCGCTTGATTTCTTCTGAATAAAAATCATCAAAGTTGTCTAAGCAAACAACGTTAAATGCTTTGTCAATTAAGAAATGACAAAGATTTGAGCCGATAAAACCTGCCCCGCCTGTTACAAGTATTGTTTCTGTTTTAGGCATTTTCTAACGCTTTTTGTTTTGTTACGCAACTCAAACAAACGCCACATTCAGTTGCTTCGTTTGGCTGATAACAAGTGATTGTGTTATTCAAATCAACATTTAGTTGTCGTGCTATTTTTACAACTTCTGTTTTTGACAAATTGATGAAAGGCGTTTTTATCTGAATTGAACTGTTTGACTTTACTATTGTATTTACTTTTTCAATGAAATCAGTTTTACAATCCCAAAAGTTGCAACTATCATCACTATTAAACGCTAAATAAACTTCGTCTATCTTCATTGTTTCTGCCAAACTCAAAGCCGTGCTAATGAAAAGTAAATTTCTAAACGGGACATAAGCGTTTACTTGTCCTTTGGGTAATTCGTTGTTTTCGTATGTAGCAATATCAATTTCACGATTTACCAATGCTGATGATTTGAAAAGCATTTTATCTAATTCAATGATGTGATGTTTTTTTACATCGTACTTTTCAGCGTTTTTCTTTGCGTAGTTTAATTCAATTCCGTGCTTTTGTCCGTAATGAAAACTTACTGCAATAACGTCATAGTTTTCACTTGAAAGTTTTGCAAGCAAAGTCGTAGAATCAATACCACCGCTTAAAAGTAAAATAGCTCGTTTATTTCCCATTGTATTTTTTATATGCGTTTCTCCACGTTTCCGACATTATTGATTTTGTCAAAGCTGACTTTTCATTTCTTGGAATAAAATTTCCTGCATTGCTTTCGTAGTCCGAAAAATTGCCACAAAAACGGCAAAAAGTGTCCAAATATTTGGCAATGCTTTCATCAACATTTTTCAAAGACTGAACATTTGAATTGAGTTTAAAAACTCGGTCAATTCCACCTGCAACGCCACACGGATAATAACCCAGCTGATTTAAGCCAATTCCGCAATACGAAGTTACCCAACAACCTTTGTGATATTCTTTCTCATTTCCGTTTGGTTTATCAATTGGTGCATCATTAAAAGGTGAAAAGTAGGGAACTGTTCGCTCATCTTTAAACGAAGCGTAATCAATAATCAAATTTTTGTGTTTAGGAAGTTTTGATAATCGTTCTTGAACCAAATCGCCAAATCCGTTACTTGTAACTTGTAAAATAGTTTCGGGCGAATGTTTAACAATGTATTCGTTTAAAATCAAGTTTACGATTTCCAAAAAATCTTTGTGAATACTTGGTTCACCTCCAAGCAAGTTAATCAACTTCCATTTTTTGTTTAGTTCAACGCTTTCACGAACAAATTTTTCAATTTGCTCTAATGTCATTCCTTCTTTGATTGGTGCTTGTGTAGAAGAACGATTGCAGTTGATACATTTCAAATTACATTCGTAAGTGATGTCAATTTCAATTTGATTGAGATTAGGCAAAAACGTTTTTCTTCCTTTTAAAACGTCTTGTTTGGATTTGCTTGGCTTTGCAAGTATTTCAGCGATTATTTCTTCTTTTCGTTGTTTGATTTCTGTTGTGTTCGTTGTTGCTCTGTCGTGAAAAACGTTGAAATGGTTAATCCACATTGGATTTTCAGACATTTCCACAATCGGAATCATATAAGTGAAATCCCAACAATGCTCTGGAAAAACCATTTTTTGACTGAAACGCTTTGCTAATAAAATATCGTCTGTTTGTTGAATTTGATTTGCAATTTTCAAATCGTCAAAACTTAAACTGTCAAACAGATATTTTTTAAAACTTCTGATATGTTGCCAAACATTTCCACCGTACAATCTTGGATTGATAAAATTCGGTGTGTATTTGTAATGAGCGTGAATTTTGTCGGTTCGGTACATTTTTCCAACAACAACATCAGCACCAAAAAAGCTGTATTTTTCAAAGACATTTTTCAGGGCATTTTTGCCGATTATTGCATCATCAGAATCAAGAACGCAAACAACGCTTTCTTTATTTTCCATAAAATAATGGATTGCTTTGTATGTGTTTTGAGCAACGCCAACACGAAAACGATTTTGAATAAACGTAATTCTGTTTTGAAACGGTTTTATAAGTTCTTTAATGAAATGACTAATTCCGTTTTCGGAAGCGTCATCAATCAAAACAAGTCCCCAATCTTGATTTGTTTGACTTGTCAATGAATACCAAAAACGCAAAAACCTTGAAAGCGGAATGTTCCTAAAACACGAAACAATAACCAATTTTTCATTGCGTTTTAAAAGTGTCCAATCATAATATGAACCTGCTAAATCAAATTCGTTGATTTGTTTTTCTGGAATTTGAAGTTGTTCAACTCTGTCAAGTGTTGTAAACCAAACGTCTTTATCCGTTTTTTTGAAGTTGTGCGGGTGAATGTAAAATGAACGGCTGTCGCCACCACGAATGGAACAAGTTTGTGTTTGTTTTTGGCGTTGTTCCAAAGCTCTGTACCAACTGAATTTAAAGGCGTTTTCAAGCAATTCGTTTTTTAATGGTAACACTTTT
>JAKQEZ010000513.1 GCA_029558435.1 Bacteroidota bacterium | reverse complement strand
AAAAGTTTGTTTTTGTATAGAATAATACTATCTTTGCAAAGTGATTAAGGGTTATAGATATAAGATACTGCCAAACAAAACGCAGGAACAGCAACTCAACCAGATGTTGGGCAATGCCCGCTTTGTCTATAATTGGGCTTTTTTGCCAATGCTATGTTATATGCTGTGCTTCTAAATTCAATTAAAATGTTACAAAGAAATCACAGAGCAAAGAGGTTAGATACAGGTCGTTGGATTGAGGGCTTTTATTCTTCATATTCCGATGCAAAAGGGAACGGTAATTATCAAATAAGGTCAAGTAATGGCTATCAAAACGATGTTGATTTTACAACCGCTTCACAATGGACAGGTTTGTTAGACAGCCAAGAAAATCGGATATACGAAAACGATATTGTTGTGTTTGTTTACCTGAATATTTACAAAGTGATAGGTGTTATAAATCTGAACCAATGGGGTCATTGCCAAGTAGAAGCCAAAATTGTTACAATGAACGGAACGGACAGCCGAAAAGAATTTAAGCACGGTTTAGATTTTCATATTGAGAATGCAGTTAAGGGTAAGGTTATAGGTAATGTTTTCGATAACGCTGAAATTTTGGAGGATGTCGCACAGCATAGCATATAACGTATCGGTGCTATACGATGTGGTTGATTTTCAGCACGAAAGCCCAATACGAAGCCCCAAAGTTGAATTTAAAATAAATGTTTAATCGAAGCACGTCAGCCGCCATATTGTATAGCACTTGTTAGCGGCTGCCCTTCTTCACAAATCAAAATAAAATGGAATACATAGACGATTTAAGTTTTTCAAACCTTGTCAATTTGATACAAGGCGAAGAAATAAAGGCTGCTGATATTTTGCACACAATAGCCTTAGAAATGGAAGAAAACAATAAGACTATTGCTGAATTAGAAAGCAAGTTGAATTGTGCCAAAAGCAGAAAGGAAAGTTTAATAGCTGGCACACAAAGAGTAATGCAGCACATCAATCGTGAATATCCTTTAGCTGTCAAAAGGAAAGATTATATAGTTGTCGTAACCAAAGAGAATATTTCTATTGAGCGGAATGTTCTTTAGGGTTGCCGCTAACGTCCCGACAGCTTGGCGAGGTGCGGGAATTTAACCCACTAAGCCACAAACGAAGTACAAATTTTTAATAAACACGAATATGTCAAACGAAGCAAACAACCCCGCATCTTGCCAAACTGCTGTTAGCGGTTCGGCTTTTTCAATCCACGATTTGAAGTGCGGAAACATTTTAAATTACGATACCTCAGAAGGAGAAATTTTGCCTACTGTAATTGACTGGCAAGACCTTAAATGGCTTACCGAAGACCCGAAAGGATTTAACCTTGTTCATTCGCCTATTTTTTTAAATTCAGAGTGGCTGGAAAAGCTAGGATTTGATAAAATTGAAAACTCTAAACACAAAGTAAGAGTTGGTTTAGATGGCGATGATTTTGTAAAACACCAAATGACATATATGTTAAATAGGCAATTTGTAACAAAAATAAAATATGTTCACGAATTGCAAAATTTACATTATTCGTTAACTGGAGAGATGTTGTCTTTAAGCTGACCGCTAACGATGGTGGTATGGTTAGTTGCCGATTGCGGGCTACTTTCCTGTCAAATTACACAAAATTACAAGCGGGTGGTAACGCTTCAAATTATTACAAACACGGCAATTAACTATACCACGTGTTATAGCCAGTATTTTATATGATTATGAAAACAAAATTCGTAGAATTACCATTACAACAAAAATCTTTTGTCCTTAAAAATTATGAATGTCATTTTGATGATATTTTAACAAATACTTGTTTAACGTGGGTTTTATCTCCTACTGAAATTTTAAAAACAGATGCTTGGATGGTTGCTTTGTCTTTTTTTATCGGTCAACAACTTGACAGGTCTAATTTAGAATTAACTGAAAAATTTGAATGGCTTAGAGAAGTTTCAATCTGCATAATTGAAGATGCAAAAGACAATGAGTGGTTTGAGTTGGCTAATAATTTTGAACGGTTTATCTGGTTTTGCGAAATGTTTGTTGCGCAACAAAAGTCAAAGCCTATCCCATTTGTCAACTCAAAGAAAACGCCAATAAAATTAAATCCTGATTTCTCGGATTTGGGTCTTTAATATTGGCTATAAACGTATTGGGGCTATATGCCGTTGCGTATTAATAACTAAAAATTTCAAATATGAACAGAACAGAATTACAAGCAAAATGCTCAGAAATAAACCGAAACAGCAATGGCATTATAGCCGTTGTTAGCGGTAGTGCGGATT
>JAKQEZ010000506.1 GCA_029558435.1 Bacteroidota bacterium | reverse complement strand
AAGATTAAAAGTAAAAAGCGACAGCATCGATTTACAAGCGGTTACCACACAATTACGAATTGCAGAAACTCAGTACAATCGTTCGGTTAGTTTGAATAAAGAAGGCTTAAAACCAATGACTGATGTGGAAGATAAACGCGTGAAATTGCAACAAATGCAAGCCAAAATCATCACACAAGAAAACAGCTATTTGGCTAGTAAAAATGAAGTGTTAAACGCAACAATGGAATTAAACCGAATTCAAGCAGAATATGCCGAAAAAACAGCAAAAGCCAATAGCGACAAACAAACCGCGTTAAGTTCGCAATTTGATACCGAAGCACAAGTAAACAAACTAAAAAATCAATATGCCAATTACCAAATTCGCAATGGGATGTATTACATAACGGCTCCACAAGACGGCTACGTGAACCGTGCATTGCAATCAGGTTTAGGTGAAACTATCAAAGAAGGAACGCCTGTTGTAAGCATTATGCCAGCTAATTTCGAAATTGCCGTTGAAACTTATGTTGATCCCGTGGATTTTCCTCTGATCAATAAAGGAGAAAAAGTACGCGTTTGGTTTGATGGTTGGCCGACAATTGTTTTCAGTGGTTGGCCTGGTGTTTCTTATGGAACATTTGGAGGAATAATTGTTGCCAAAGAAAATTTCATCAGTGAAAACGGCAAATACCGAATTCTAGTAGCACCGGATCCAGAAGATAAAAAATGGCCAGAACAGTTGAGTATTGGTGCTGGTACGCAATCCATAGCTTTATTAGAAGATGTGCCAATTTGGTTCGAAATTTGGCGAACTCTAAACGGTTTCCCACCAAATTTCTACCAACCACAAACTAGTGCAACAGCTAAAAAATAATTAGGAATGAAAAACTTAATATACATGCTAGCATTAATTCCTTTATTAATGGGAGCTCAAAATAACCCAAACGAATTTACTTTCGAGGAATATTTGGGTTATGTGAAAAAATTTCATCCTTTGGTAAAACAAGCGAATTTAAAAATCACCGAAGCTCAAGCAGAATTAATGAAAGCTCGTGGTGCTTTTGATCCAAAATTAGAAGCTAACTATAACGAAAAACAATACGCAAATTCGAACTACTATTCTTTTTTCGACGGTAGTTTTAAAATCCCAACTTGGTACGGAATCGAGATTAAAGCCGCTTTTGATAATAACGAAGGAATTTATATCAATCCAGAAAATACGTTACCCAATCAAGGCTTGACTTCTGTAGGAATAGCTGTTCCAATTGGGCAAGGACTTTGGATTAACGAAAGAATGGCTGGAATAAGAAAAGCCAAATTATTCCAAAAATTGAATGAAGCCGAAAGAAATTTAATGCTGACTGAAGTATTGTTTCAAGCAAGCAACAGCTACATTCAATGGAAAAGAAGTTATGATGAAGTAGCGTTGTACAAAGAGTTTCTAGAAAATGCTCAAATTCGTTATGACGGCGTAATAAAATCGATTGAATTTGGTGATAAACCAGCTATTGATAGCGTTGAAGCTGGAATTACAGTGAGAACCAGAGCATTAAATTTAGAAAATGCGGAGTTAAAATTACTAAAAGCGAAGTTAGAATTGTCTAATTTCTTATGGACTGAAGACAATATTCCATTAGAATTAGAAGATCAATTATTTCCACAACAAAACCTGAAACAAACCTTTTTGGAAACTTTAAATGTATTGAATTTGGAAAATATTTCATTGGAAAACCATCCAAAAATCAATGCTTTATTAACCAAAATCGATATGCTAAAAATTGAGCAAAAACTGAAAGCCAATAGTTTGTTACCAAAAATGGATTTGAGTTACAATTATCTTTCAGAACCAAGTGCTTTTGATAATTATAGATTTGAAGATTATAAAATTGGTGTAAATTTTTACTTCCCACTGTTTCTTAGAAAAGAACGCGCGGAATTGAAATTAGCCAAACTAAAAATTCAAGATAGTGAATTGGGTTTGAATTTTGAAACCCAAAGTTTAAACAATAAAATCATTGCGCAACAGCAGGAAATCAATTCTTTTACAAAACAAATGGCAATCAACGATCAATTAGTTTCTAATTTCACGCAAATGTTAGAAGCCGAAGACCGATTGTTTGAAATGGGCGAAAGTTCGTTGTTCATCATCAACACCCGAGAAAACAGTTTGGTAAGTGCCAAATTATCTGAAATTGCTTTGGAAAATTCATATCTAGCATCAAGTTTAGAATTATTTAGAATATTGGCAAATCCAGAATAAAAAAAATCCCGAAATTTTCGGGATTTTGATTGTAATAAATCAAAAACTCTTCCAATATTCACTATAAAAATTATCGGTTTGTACTAACTCCTTATGGTTGCCAAAATTTGTAATTGTTTTTTGGTCTAAAACA
>JAKQEZ010000501.1 GCA_029558435.1 Bacteroidota bacterium | reverse complement strand
AAAATACTGGTGATATTGCTGATATGAATGTTGTAGTTGCAAAACGGTTTCATTTGCTTTAGTTGCATCTCTTTCATCTTCCAATGCTTTTACAATTTCAAGATGTGGGTGTAGCCATTTGTGTAATTCATCGTGGCTTTTGCCATTCATTGTACAACTTTTTATGAGCTGGTTGTTTTGCTCTATTAATTGTTGAGCTAATGCTTTATAATCTGTCTGATTATCCTGGATATAAGAATTCACCAATTCTTCCCCTTTCATTACAAATGGCTTCATTTCTTCGTTCACCAACCATTTTTCTCCATTGTTGAGTTCGATAGATTCAGAACTTTCATCTTGTTGATGTTCTGCGTGGTTTTCAGTTTCCTGATGTGTGGTTGATTTTTCAGTTGTATTATTACAACTCCACAAAAACAAAACGCTAATTCCTAAAACAAATACTTTTTTCATATTCTTAATTTTTAATTTTTCTCAATCATTTTCAAAATTCCATCTAAGACCGTTTTTCCGTCCTTAACAAGATTTGATTTATGTCCTGATAATTTCCATTTCAGCACGGTCATTCTCATTCCGCCAATAATTATGGTTGTTAGGGTAGAAGCTCCAATCAATTTATTGTATTGCCCTTTTTCTTGACCTTTTGTTATGTTTGCTTTCACATATTCCTGCATCATATCCATAATTTCAGCCACTTTATTACTCAAACTTTCATCAAAATGGAAAATGCTTTCTGCAAAAATGACACTCACAATCGCAGGTTTGTTTGTAAAAGTTTGTAGCTGTGAATTAAAAATCGATCTTAATTCATCAGCAGTCGTGTCTGTCGGTTTAAAAGAAATAGACTGAATACGGTTTTTCATTTCTGTTTTGAAATATTCAAGTAAACTCAATAATATTTCATTTTTACTTTTGAAATGTCGGTACAATGCAGGTTCTGATAAGCCAATGTCTTCAGCTAAAGTTTTAATTGTCAAATTCTGAATACCATATTTTGAAATACGGTTGGTAGCCGCTTCCATTATCTCAATTTGCCTATCTGTAAATTCTTGCATACTTGTCTAATTTGTTTTTTATGTTAGTTAGTATTCACTCACAAAAGTAAAAACTAATTTTTGCTTGGGCAAATAAAATTCAAAGAAAGTTTTGATTTATTGTTTACACATTCAGAGTGTAGGCAAAAAAGTGGCTCTTTTGGTTTTGTGAAGCGTTGGCTTGTGTGTCGGGACAATACCAAATGTGCCACTTGTGTGGTGGCAATAAAATTGAAT
>JAKQEZ010000500.1 GCA_029558435.1 Bacteroidota bacterium | reverse complement strand
AAAATACTGGTGATATTGCTGATATGAATGTTGTAGTTGCAAAACGGTTTCATTTGCTTTAGTTGCATCTCTTTCATCTTCCAATGCTTTTACAATTTCAAGATGTGGGTGTAGCCATTTGTGTAATTCATCGTGGCTTTTTCCGCCCATTGTACAACTTCTTATTAGCTGGTCATTTTGCTCTTTTAATTGTTGAGCTAATGCTTTATAATCTGCCTGATTATTCTGGATATAAGCATTTACCAATTCTTCGCCTTTCATTACAAAAGGCTTCATTTCTTCGTTCACCAACCATTTTTCTCCATTGTTGAGTTCAATAGCTTCTGAACTTTCATCGTGTTGATGTTCTGCATGGGTTTCTGTTTCCTGCTTTTCCGTTGCTTTTTCAGTGGTATTGTTACAACTCCACAAAAGTAAAACACTCATTCCTAAGACAAATATTTTCTTCATATTTCTAATTTATAATTCGTAATTTTTAATTTTTTTCAATCATTTTCAACATTCCATCTAAGACCGTTTTCCCGTCCTTAACAAGATTTGATTTATGTCCTGATAATTTCCATTTCAGTACGGTCATTCTCATTCCACCAATAATTATGGTTGTTAGGGTAGAAGCTCCAATCAATTTATTGTATTGTCCTTTTTCTTGACCTTTTGTAATATTTGCTTTCACATATTTCTGCATCATATCCATAATTTCAGCAACTTTATTGCTCAAATTTTCATCAAAATGGAAAATACTTTCTGCAAAAATGACACTCACTATTGCTGGTTTGTTAGTAAAAGTTTGTAGCTGAGAATTAAAAATTGCTCTTAACTCATCAGCAGTCGTGTCAGTCGGTTTATAAGAAATAGACTGAATACGGTTTTTCATTTCTGTTTTAAAGTATTCCAACAAGCTCAATAAGATTTCATTTTTACTTTTGAAATGTCTGTACAATGCAGGTTCAGATAAGCCAATGTCTTCAGCTAAAGTTTTAATTGTCAAATTCTGAATGCCATATTTTGAAATACGGTTGGTAGCCGCTTCCATTATTTCAATTTGCCTGTCTGTAAATTCTTGCATACTTGTCTAATTTATTTTTATGTTAGTTAGTATTCACTCACAAAAGTAGAAACTAATTTTCAATTGGACAAATGAAATTCAAAGAAAGTTTTGATTTATTGTTTACACATTCAGAGTGTAGGCAAAAAAGTGGCTCTTTTGGTTTTGTGAAGCGTTGGCTTGTGTGTCGGGACAATACCAAATGTGCCACTTGTGTGGTGGCAATAAAATTGAAT
>JAKQEZ010000499.1 GCA_029558435.1 Bacteroidota bacterium | reverse complement strand
AAAATACTTCAACTGGAAATTTATTCTTTAAAAAAGCGTATTTATTAACGTTTAATTTATTGATTTTTAAATCAAAAACTGTAGTTGTATCACCTAAAACAATTGGATAAACTGAAGTGTTTTCTTGAAAATTGTATACATAGTCTTTTCCAATGGTTTGATTTCCATCGGTTAACAATACAATTGGGTATTTTTTATTGCGATACAATTGCTTTAAATTATCGGCAACCGCGGCAATATTGGTTTGATTTTCAGAAAAATAGAATGTTGTTGCTGGTTGTAAATCATTGCCTAATGCAAACAATTGCACATCAAATTTTTCTTGAAGTGCTTTATTAGTTGTTATTTGTTTGTGAATTTTCCAATTATTCTCATTTTTTTCTAGAAAAGGAATTGATTTGGAGTTATCTACGACAATTGCTAATGGTGTTTTTTCAACTTCATAAGTCGAACGAGAAATAATTGGGTTTATCAATAAAAGAAAAACCAATAAATACGAAGAAAAACGTAAAAAAGCCAAAAGCCAACTCCATTTGGACTGACTTTTAGCTTTATAAAAATAGTGGTAATACGACAATAATCCAGCGATTATCAGAGATAAGGTTATTAGGAGCATTGTTGTTTTAGTCATATTTTTTAATGTTCAGTGATCAGTTACTAGTGTTCAATTTTACGGACAGTAGCTAACTGCCAACTAAATACTGAACACTGCCAACTCTTTAAGTTAGCATTCCTCCGTCAACGTTAATTACTTGTCCGGTTACATAAGCGCTCATATCTGAAGCTAAGAAAACACAAACATTGGCTACATCTTCTGGAGTTCCACCGCGTTTCAATGGAATGGCATCTCTCCAACCTTTCACAACGTCTTCGTTCAATTTGGCTGTCATTTCAGTTTCGATAAAACCTGGAGCAATGGCATTGCAACGAATGTTTCTTGAACCTAATTCTAATGCGATAGATTTGGTAAAACCGTTCATGCCTGCTTTTGAAGCGGCGTAATTGGCTTGACCGGCATTTCCTTTTACTCCTACTACACTACTCATGTTTACGATAGAACCTTTACGGTTTTTCAACATAATTTTTTGTACTGCTTTCGTCATATTGAAAACCGATTTCAAGTTGATTTCGATTACTTTATCAAAATCTTCTTCCGACATACGCATTAACAAGTTGTCTTTGGTAATTCCTGCATTATTGATTAGAACATCTACGGTTCCAAATTCAGCTACAACATCATCCACTAATTTTTGCGCTTCATTGAAGTCTGCTGCGTTTGATTGATATCCTTTTGCTTTAACACCTAAAGCGTTTAATTCATTTTCTAATATCATAGCAGATTCTACAGACGAACTGTAAGTAAAAGCTACGTTTGCACCTTGTTCTGCAAATACTTTTGCTATTCCACTACCTATTCCTCGGCTTGCACCTGTAATGATAGCTACTTTTCCTTCTAATAATTTCATTTTCTGTGTAGTTTGTTAATTCGTTTAGCAAATATACTAATTTACTTTTTGAAAAAAGAAAAGCCCTACAAAATGTAGGGCTTCAATTTTATTTATTGTACGGATTAATTATCCTAAAACTTCTTTTACTTTTTTACCAATTTCTGCTGGAGAATCTACAACGTGGATACCACATTCTCTCATGATACGTTTTTTAGCTTCTGCTGTATCATCAGCACCACCAACGATTGCCCCTGCGTGACCCATTGTTCTTCCTTTTGGAGCAGTTTCACCAGCGATGAATCCAACAACTGGTTTACGGTTTCCGTCAGCTTTTACCCAACGAGCTGCATCAGCTTCTAATTGACCTCCAATCTCACCAATCATGATGATGATTTCAGTTTC
>JAKQEZ010000498.1 GCA_029558435.1 Bacteroidota bacterium | reverse complement strand
TTTGTAAAACGGTTGAATGTTGTCAACATTTACTTTATCTGCTGGAACACCTGTCTTTGTTGCTATTTCAACCAATCTTTTTTTATCGGTTTGAACAAGTACGGTTTGCTCTTTCCCTTTGTTATCGGGGTCTTCTATTTTAATAACTCGTCCTATTGAATCAAAAAATTCAGTGTCAATAAATGAATCTGAGTGAGTTGAAATAATTACTTGTAATCCAGTTTGGGCTAGCTCTCTTAAAACTGTTGCTAAATGTCTTCTTGCTTGTGGATGAAGAAACAATTCAGGTTCTTCTAAAGCTAAAATTCCATTCACTTCACCACCGTTTTTAAAGTTCTTCGCATAACTTCTAAGTAAAGCAATCAAAATCATATTTCTTGCACCTTCGCCCAACTCGTCAACATCAATTGGTTTGTCAGATTGATTTGGGTCGTGTGCCAAAATTTGCATTGTCTTAAAATAATTGGCAGGCGTAAACGGCTTAAAATCTATTGCCATATGGCCTTTTCCACTTGGCAATAATTCTTTGAATTGATTTGAAAAGTCCTTTAAAAAATCGCTGAAGCCCGGAACTTTATGAAATGAAGCAATTACATTTTCAAAATCTTTTTCAATCTCTTGCTTTAATTCGTCTCCAATGCGTTTATGAAAAGCTTTTCTAATTCTGCCAATCAAAGTCCAATCATAAAAAGAAAGGTGCTTATCAAATGTTCGGTCTGCACCCAAGTATGTTGAAGGGAAATCTTCTTTAATTTGACTTGTGAATGGGGCTTTATTTGATTGCTGCCAATTGGTATAATAGTTTACTCCCCATTTGCTTTTTGTAGGCTGAAAATTTACACTTCTTCCATCGCTAAAGAATAGGTTAATTTCAATGTCGTTATCGTGATTGCGTAAATAAAAATCGTGGTCTTCTAATTTTTCTTTGCCATACCAAGACTCGCCACAAATAACATCAATGGCTCGAATGATATTTGATTTGCCAGCATTGTTTTCGCCAACCAAAACAAGAATGTTTGATTCGGGAAATTCAAATTCAATGTCTTTAATTGATTTGAAGTTTTTTATGCTGACTTTCTTTAATAACATTCTGCTTTGATTACGCTGTTAAAACCTTTGTACACTCTTCGCCAAACTGACTGATAATTCGCACAGCTATTTTTTGCCCTTTCTTTTTGATTTCAATTGGATGAGAAATATGTCCATACAAACGGTCGAAAGCTTCATCGTCAATTTCAATTTTCAAGGTTTTTTCAACTTTCTTTTTGGTGCTGTCTTTGGCTAAGTTGTCCAAACCTTTTTTCCATTTATCAAATTCAGATTTGTCGCCACCGCAGAAGAAAACTTGTTTTACCACAAAGTTGCTTCCGTCATAATCTTCGTCCACCATCCAATAAGCAATGTCGTGAACATTACGAGGTTTTACTTCGTCTTTGATTGGGTCGTAAATGTCTAATCCTTTTATTTCAACGGTTGCTTCTTTGCCTTTAATGTTTAAGTCAATATCGGGTTCGCCAATGGTTACAAAACTGGCGGCTGACTTGGCTGGTTTCTTTTTCAAACCTTCTTGCAATAAATCATCGTGAATGCGGACTTTGGTAACTTCAAATTTGCCCATACTCATTGTTTGGGTGCTGCCTTCAATATCGCTTTCAAAACTGAAACCAAGAATGATTAACCAACCTGCATCGCCACGCTG
>JAKQEZ010000496.1 GCA_029558435.1 Bacteroidota bacterium | reverse complement strand
GCGTGCTGCAATCCATAACACGGGTTTGGAAAATGGCTGGGCGAAGCTATAGATTTGGAAGTTTAGAGAAAATTATTATATTTGGTGAAAGTTTGGAGAGAGGTGCTTTGAAACGCCATTCCCCAAGCCCGATACCGTTATCGGCAAGCGTAGAAAACCGAACAACAACAAAAAACGATAGTTGACAGAATGAAGAAATACACGGCAAATTATACATATACAAATCCAAATTTTGTAATTCAGAACCTTGTAACAAATCAGACAAACGCTGACTTGTTACCGTTTTTGTATGTGACGAAAAACATTTTGCAACGTGGTTTCCCGACAACTCTTTCAAAATATCTGCAATCTCAATTAGGCGAAGTTCACAAGCTTGATAACTTTGAAGAACGATTTTTATTTGCTACAAACCAGACGCCTATTTGGCACGACACCATAAAAGGCGACAGAGAACGCAACTACTTTCCTGCAAAAGACTTCTTTGAGCAAATAATACCAAACAAGTTTGGCGAATTTTCATTTATTCAATCGTTACTCATTCCAGAAATTGAAATCAACGAAATAACAGGCGAAGATGACAGAAACTTTATAAACCAACAAGTCGACTTCTATTTGCCGCAAGCCAAACTTGTGATTGAAATTGACGGACAACAACACAAACTAGATGAAGTTACAAGAGTTTCTGACAGTAAAAGAGATACTTACTTGTCTGCTAAGGGGATTACGACTATAAGAATTACAACAAAAGAACTGCGAGACGGAACATATACTGCAAAAGTTGAAACAATTTTATTACACCTTGAACGCTATGAGAAACTTTTAAATTTCTATAAAAATGCTTGTAGAAAAATAGAAGAAAACAATATGAGCGAAGAAGAAATTAAAACGAAATTATTGCCTACGGCAATAATTCGTTTTCAAGTCTTGCTCATTGAGTTACTTACACACAAGTATTTGACCCTTGATGAAGATTGGAATTTCAATATTTTGGCTCACGAAGATTTACACGATTTTGCAGAGTTGGCAATAAATGATTTACTAATTTGGATTGAAAAACTTTGGCAACTGAAAAACAAACGAGAACTCAAAAAGCCAAATTTCAACATTGCAATAACGAATGACAAAGCAAATTTTCAGCCAACAACTAAAGCAATTAACATTGACTTTTCGCTATTCAAACGCTACACGGATGAAAACAAAATCAGTGATGATGTAATTTTTGTTCGCACAGACTATTTTGACATTGTAAAAGACAAAAACTACTTTAGAGTTAGCACAACCGAACCAATAAATTACAACGTAACAGACGAAGACAAAACAACTTTAGAGTTCTTTCTTGACAATATTTTTGATAAACCAAGCTTTCGAGAAGGTCAATTTCCAATCATATCAAATGCACTCAACCGAAAAGACACAATTGGTCTTTTGCCCACAGGTGGCGGAAAATCATTGTGTTATCAACTTCCTTGCTTGTTGCAACCAAGTATAAATTTTGTGGTTTGCCCAATCAAATCTTTAATGTATGACCAAAACGACAATTTGGTTAAAACCCTTGTTACAAATGTCAGCTTCATTACAAGCGATTTAGAAGCAGACGAAAAAAGAGAAATAGAAAAAAACTTTGAGCAAGGAAGATATTTGTTTGTTTGGATTTCTCCAGAGAAATTTCAAATTCCAAGTTTCAGAGATAAGATAAGTGCTATAGTTGCTAATTTTTCTATTGCTTATGCCGTTGTTGACGAAGTGCATTGTCTTTCAGAATGGGGGCACGATTTTAGAACTTCATATTTGAATTTAGCCAAAACGATTGACAAGCTAAGCCCAAAAGATGAAAACGGAGAAGGGAAAATAAAATTTATCGGATTAACGGCAACAGCTTCTGTTAATGTTTTGAAGGACATAAAAATTGAATTTGCAAGACAAAAGCAACGTTTAGAAGATGAAAACATAAAATCGCTTTTAGATTATAGCCGTAAAGAATTAAGATTTGAAGTAATTAACGATAAAGGAAACAAAATAGACAAACTCAAAAAGCTTATTGCCGAGTTAAAAGACACGGAAAGCTTTATTGAAACCACCGATAAAGCAGGTTTAATATTTACGCCTAATGTAAATGGTGCTTACGGCTGTTATCAGGTTTCAAATACTCTGAATACGCTTTATCAAAACAAAGTGAGTTGGTTTTCAGGTGACATTCCTAAAAGAGATGTTTATGATGAAAAAACAGGGCGAAAAATTGGAACAGAACCAGTAATGAACCGAGATGAATTTAACAAGTATAAAATCAAAGTTCAAAAAGACTTCAAAGAAAACCAATATCAACTTTTAGTTGCTACAAAAGCCTTTGGAATGGGCATTGACAAACAAAACATTTTTTACACTTTTCATTATGGATTGCCAAGTTCAGTAGAAGCACTTTATCAAGAAGCAGGTAGAGCAGGACGTTGGGATAAGAGAAAAAAAGAAAATAAGAGTAAAATAGGGAAATGCTTCGTTTTACATTCTCCTGAAACGCACGACCAAGAAAGAGTAGAACGGCTTTTCCATAAGGACACTACATTTGCTGAAATGAAAGCCATTAGTGATGAAGTGGGTTTTGGTGGAAGAGATATTTTTAAACAAGTTTTCCTTTTTGTTCAAGGACAGAACGATATAGAAAAGGATTTTGAAATTATTTCAGGTGTAATCAGAAATTATTTTAGAGAAAAAACTCAAGCTAGGATTTTTTGGAATGACGCATACTCCAAATTGAAAATAAGTAGTGATGTATTACAAAAAGCAATTTATCGTTTAAGTCTATTAGGTATTGTTTCCGATTGGACTACAAATTTCATTGACCATTTTGAAGTGCAGTTCAAGACCCTAGATGAAAAGCATATTGTAAAAAGTGTTTCGGACTACATTGGAAAATATGAACCCAATACAGATATATCAAAGGAGTTACAAAAAATTCAGCAGAATACGGTTTTAGAAAAAGCAATTTGGTTTTTATTGAATTGGACTTTTGAAAATATTGCATATAGCAGAAAACAATCACTTAAAACACTCTCTGATTGGTGTTCAGAATTTGACAATAGTGAGAGTTTTAAGCAACGCATTGATAGTTATTTCATTTTTTCCGAAACAACCTTTATTCTTCAACACATTGCAGAAAACCCAAAAGATTACGAAAAGTGGTTTGAAGTTCTCACTACAAATAATCAGTTTCCAAACAAAATTGAATTTGAAAAACTAAAGGACAGTATAAGCCGATTTTTAGAAAGTTATCGTAATAGCATAGGACTGAATTTTGTAAGCGGTTTTGTCCGTTTAGCATTGAATGAATATGAAGATAGTGATGGAAAAGAACGCTTTGAAAGTGCTTTGGAAAGCGTAAAAGAAACTTTTACCCAAGAGCAACAAAAAGACTTTTTGAACCGCTTAAAGGTTTTAGGAAAGCATTTAACTGAAGAACAAAAAATGGATTTAAGTCAATCTATTTCAAAATACTATCCTGAAATGTTGGAAGAGCTTGCAGAATATTATGATTTGGCATATTTGCTTAATGATGTTTATGCACAGAAACTAAAGGATTTGAAAAAACTTAATAAGAAATTGTATGAGCAACTTGCAGAAATTTAATCAAACACTTGAAGACTTCAACCAGGAAGTTGAACAACTTAAAGACGTTTCAGGGGCTTTTAAGAAGCTACAGAAACTAACTGAAACTTATAATTCTATCATAAAGCAGTTTGAAGAAAATAGTAAGACGCTTGACAAAATTAACGAGCTACAGAAAGCCCAACAGGAAAAAGTCGCCAAAAGTTTGACGGAAATTGAGAACGCCAACAAACAAAACAAGGCAGATCTTGCAAAACTTGTTGAAGAAAAAACTGACTTAATCAGAAAAGAAAATAAAGAGTTTTACAAAGACCTTGAAAGCACAATCAAAATAAAACTTGACGACAACAAATCCGAAATCAAAAAATTAATTGAAAGCGAAAGAAGTCAAATAAAGCAGATATTTGAAATAGAGTTTGCTAAAAACACGAAGGAACTTAAACAAGTAATTGAAGCTGAAAACAAGACAATAAAGTTTTCAATTTGGGTAATTGGCGGACTGACTTTGATTTTGAGTTTATTAGCAGTAATTAAACTATGGACTTAACGGCAGACAGAACGCCAGCCGATAACAGGCGTTTGGCTCAATGGCGGGTGACGTGGTTAATTGAACATTCTACCTCGCATCAACTTTTGTGGTGTATTGACAGTTTCGTGCTCCGAAATCCGCCACTACGCCAAGCGCCAAAACGTTAGCGGCAAGCATAAACCAACACCGTACAAAGAATGAACCCTCTCATAAAACAACTTAAAAAATACGGAAATCTGACCTCTGAAATCGAAACAGAACTTAACGAAAAAATTAAAAGTCTGATAAAACAAAAAGGCGATTTTTTGCTCAAAGAAGGACAAATTGTTTCAAGTTTATTCGTAATTGAAAAAGGGCTTGTTCGTTCGTTTTATAATATCAATGAAAGAGAAATTAATGTTTGGTTTGGTTTTGAGAGCGGAATTTTAGGTTCAGTAATGCCATTATTTTTTAGCCAACCTTCAATTGAAAACATTCAGTTTTTAGAAGACACCACTTTATATTATATCTCAAGCAATGACCTTGAAAGTTTCTACAAATCATCGCAGGAAATGAATACGATTGGTAGAAAAATGGCAGAAGAATATTGCAAAATTTTAGAGGAACGTTCTTTTTTATTACAAACACATACCGCAGAACAGCGTTATCATTGGCTTTTGAAAAACCAACCCGAAGCTTTGCAAAGAATTTCTTTAGGACATATTGCTTCTTATTTGGGTATTTCGCAAGAAACATTGAGCCGTATTAGAAAGAAATAACGATTTTGACATTTGTCAAAAAAAGCACTTTTTAATTTTTGTATCTTTGCATCAGTTAAAACAAAAGAACAATGAAATATTTATTTTTATCATTAGCAATCGTACTTGAAGTTGTAGGTTCGAGCTTTATGAAAGCATCAGACGGTTTTTCAAAATTATTGCCAACAGCGATAACAATTGTGGCATATATTGCTTGCTTTTTCTTTTTATCGCAAGCTTTAAAATCCATTCCTTTGGGAATAGCTTATGCAATTTGGGGTGGTTTAGGAATTGTCTTGACAGCTATAATTTCGGTTGTGGTATTTAAGCAATCGTTAGACATTCCAGCAATTATTGGAATTATTTTAATTGTGACAGGAGTTATCGTAATGAATTTTTTCTCAAAATCAGCAGCACACTAAAATGCCAGCCGCTAACAAGGGTTTTGCAATAGTGGGGCGAAACTGCAAAGTTCAACGGTTGTTCTTCGGTTGAACTTTAGTGCAAAATTGAAGATTTGTGCTTCGATTGCCCCACCATCGCAAAGCCCCGAACCGTTAGGTGCAAGCGTAGCGGACGACACAACAGACATCGACAGGCAGACAATTTAACAGAAAAAGTAAACCATTTTGACGAGTGACCAAAGACATACAGACCATATTAAAATCGGACATCAAGTAAGCCGACACTCCTTGCCGACCCTTCTGTATTTTTTATTTTTTCCCACCGCACTTTTTTTTAATTCAATTTTAGCCAACCGCACAAATGGCACATTTGGTTTTGCCCGACACACAAGCCGACCCTTCGCAAAACCAAAAGAGCCATTTTTTGCCAACGCACCGAATGACATTAGGACTTTAAATAATTATCTTAGCAACTTGACAATTTAAGAATGGCATTAAGCTGGAACGAAATAAAAGATAGAGCATTAAAATTCTCAAAAGAATGGGCTGACACTTCAAATGAAGAAGCAGACGCAAAGCCATTTTTAGTTGAGTTTTTTAACGTGTTTGGTATTAGCAGTAAACGTGTTTCAACATTTGAACACAGAGTAAAAAAACTGGACGACAAAGACGGCTACATTGACTTACTTTGGAAAGGAACAATTTTGATTGAAATGAAAAGTCGAGGCAAAAACCTTGACAAAGCCTACCAACAAGCAAAAGAATATACTCACGGACTGAAACAACACGAATTACCGAAATACATTCTCATTTCCGACTTTGAAAACTTTAGACTTTACGACCTTGATGAAGATAAAACCGTAGAATTTAAACTCAACGACCTTGTAAATAATGTTCAGCATTTCGGTTACATTTTAGGTTATCAAAAAAAGGTTTACAAAGAACAAGACCCTGCAAACATTAAAGCAGCAGAGTTAATGGGTAAACTTCACGACAGACTTGAAGAAATCGGTTACACTGGACACCCATTAGAAGTTTACTTGGTTCGTATTTTGTTTTTATTGTTTGCAGAAGACACAACAATTTTCAATAAACAACAATTTCAAGAATATTTAGAACAACGGACAGCAGAAGACGGAAGCGACCTTGCAGCCAAATTGCAAGAGTTGTTTCAAGTATTAAACACACCAAAGGAAAACCGTTTTAAAAATCTTGACGAGCAACTTGCCGACTTTCCTTATGTAAACGGAAAACTTTTTGAAGAAAACTTGCCTACGGCAAGTTTCGACACAAAAATGCGTCAAGCCTTGCTTGACTGCTGTTACATTGATTGGAGCAAAATATCGCCAGCGATATTTGGTTCAATGTTTCAAAGTGTAATGAACCCAAAAGAACGCAGAAACTTAGGAGCACATTATACAAGTGAAACCAACATTTTAAAACTTATCAAACCGCTTTTCTTAGATGACCTTTGGAAAGAATTTGAAAGTATCAAAGACAACAAAAACAAACTTCCCGAATTTCATAAAAAACTTAGCACACTCAAATTCCTTGACCCTGCTTGTGGTTGCGGAAACTTCCTTGTAATTACATACAGAGAATTGCGTTTGCTTGAAATTGAAATTTTAAGAGCCTTAAATAAATCAGGACAAAGAGTAATTGATGTAAGAGATATTATTTGGCTTGACGTTGATATGATGTGCGGTATTGAATATGAAGAATTTCCTGCACGAATTGCAGAAGTTGCAATGTGGCTAATTGACCACCAAATGAATATGCAAATTAGCAATGAATTTGGGCAATACTTTGTTCGTTTACCGTTAAAGAAATCCGCAAAAATTATTCACGGAAACGCATTACAAACAAACTGGGAAAGCATAGTTTCCAAAAATGAACTTTCTTACATTCTCGGAAATCCGCCTTTTATTGGTAAACAAGTTCAAAAACCTGAACAAAAAGCGGATATGGAAAAAATATTTGCAGGCGTAACAGGTGGCGGAACTTTAGATTATGTAACAGCGTGGTATGTAAAAGCAGCTCAATATATTCAAGACACAAAAATTAAAGTTGCTTTTGTATCAACTAATTCAATTGCTCAAGGAGAGCAAGTCGGAATTATTTGGGGTTTGCTTTTTCATAAATATAAAATCAAAATTCACTTTGCTCATAGAACTTTTAAATGGGGGAACGAAGCAAAAGGAAATGCAGCCGTTCACGTAGTCATAATTGGCTTCGCCAATTATGATACTAATGATAAAAGTGTTTTTGAATATGAGGACATAAAAGGCGAAGCCCACGAAATTAAAGTGAAAAACATAAATCCTTATTTGGTTGAAGGAAAAGATATGTTTATCACAACAAGAACAAAGCCTTTATGTAATGTTCCTGAAATCATTAAAGGTAGCGAAACTACAGACGATGGACATTTTATGCTGACTTTAGAAGAAGTAAATGAACTGAAAACAAAGTATCCTGAAAGCTCAAAATTCATTCGTCCATTTGTCGGTGGTGGTGATTTTATTAACGGAAATGTGAGATATTGCCTTTGGTTAAAAGATGCTCCATTAAATGAAATCCGACATATTCCATTTATCCAAGAACGAATAGAAAGAGTTAAAAACTTTCGATTGGCAAGCACAAAAGCAAGAACGAGACATTGGGCAAACTTCCCAACTCTCTTTTCAGAAGATAGACAGCCAACAACAAGGTATTTGATGTTTCCAAAAGTTTCATCCGAAAGACGGGCTTATATTCCGTTTGCTTATGTTGAACCTGAATTTATAATTAATAATACAGCATCTTTTATTCCCGATGCAAGTCTATATCTATTCGGAATTTTAGAAAGCAAGATGCATATGGCTTGGATGAGTTATGTATGCGGAAGAATGAAAAGTGATTTTATCTACTCAAATAAAATCGTTTACAACAATTATCCTTGGCCAGAAAATGTAAATGAAAAACAAATAAAGGCAGTTGAAAAAGCCGTAGAAAGTGTTTTATCTGCAAGGAAGGAATTTCCAACTTATTCTCTTGCCGATTTATACGACCCTTTAACAATGCCTCCAGTTTTAGTAAAGGCACATCAAGAACTTGACAAAGCAGTTGATTTATGTTACAGACCACAACCGTTTATAAATGCAGCAAAAAGAATTGAGTTTTTATTTGAACTATACGAAAAATATACGGCAGACCTTTTTACAAAAGAGAAACCGAAAAAGATTAAAAAAATAAAATAATGATTAAAGGTTCAGAATGGCATAAATGGGATTTACACGTTCATACGTTGTACTCTCATACTAATAGCAGATACAACTGCACTATGAAAGAAATTGCTGCTAAAATATTAGCGGAAAAAATTAGTGTTGTTGGTGTAACGAATTATTTCATAGTTGAAGAAAAAGAAATCACAGAACTAAAAGCAGAATTAGGTGAATCAGTTTATTTAATACCAAATTTCGAGTTTAGAATTAACGAGAAAAACAAAGACGGAGAATACATCAATATACACGTTTTGTTTAATCCTGAAACCACGACAATAACTAAAATACAAGAATCACTTTCAAGAATAGAACTTACAAATATTGCCGGTGGCACAAAAACCTATTGCACTTTAGAAAATGTCAAAACCATAGGTAGTGATAAAATTACTATTTCATTAATTGAACTATGCGACCAACTAAACAAAGATTTCAAAGCAATTGAAGATTTTATAATTGTTGGTGTGAATAAAGGTTATGGAGGTTTTTGCCCAGGTGGTAAGCCAAGAGACCAAGAATTAGCATTGAAAATTGACAATTTAAGCGACTTCATTTTTAGTAAAAAAGAAGATGTTGAATTTTTTCTCAATAAAGTAGCAGGAAGAAAGGAATTAAATTTAATTGCAAAAGCAATAGTTGAATGCTCTGATGCACATAGCGTTTCTGAAATAGGCAATAAATATAGTTGGATAAAAGCCGAACCAACATTTGAAG
>JAKQEZ010000493.1 GCA_029558435.1 Bacteroidota bacterium | reverse complement strand
CCGTCGTCAAATGGAATATTATGACTTGGCAGATGTTTCTTCTCAAAACTTACCAATTTTTGTTGATGCTTACATTTCTATTTCTGGAATGGGTGCACAACGTGATGTGTTGTCTAAATACTATGCAACTGCAGGTTTAGAAAACAATACAATCAATAATGTGGTAGTTTTCCCTAACCCATCAGCTGGTGAATTTGCTATTTCTGGTGAGTTTGTAAAAGCGAATGTTGAAGTAACTGATGTTGCTGGAAAAGTAGTGTATACTGCTGAAATCAACAACGGTGCAAAAGTGAAATTAAACAATGTAAACGCTGGTGTTTACTTTGTAAAAATTGCAGCAAACAATAAAACTGCTGTTCAAAAAATTACAATCAAATAATTCAATTGATACAATAGGAAAAGGAGTGTTAGCGCACTCCTTTTTTTGTAACTAAACTTTTTTGAATGCATTATAAAGCTATGCGATTGATTCTTGTTCTATCATTTTTTGTATTGGCAAATAGTGGGAAAGCTCAAAAAAGTATTCCCTATCATGCATTGTGTACACAAGCATGCGCTCAAATTGAAAAAGGAAACATTGAACAAGCATCCCATTTTTTGTTTGAAGCTTTTCAAAAAGGTATTTTACCACGAGCTGCTGATTACCTCAATTATGCTAAATGCTTTTCGCAACAAGCTCAACCCGATTCTACCGAAAAATACTTGTATCTAGCATTAAAAAGAGATCCATTGATTGGGCGCACGGTGAGAATACATTCATTGTGGTTTAAACCCATTTTAGGAGATGAAAGTTGGAACAAAATTGTAGCATTAACCCATGTAGAACCCAAATTACCAGAGTCAATTCAGAAGGTGGTGAATAAATTATCTTCCATTGATTCATCAGTAATAGTAGCAAATAACAATTTTTATTTTAGATTCAATTCAACTCCGCCCATAGATTCTGCAAAAGCAAGTTTAGCAAGGGATAGTTTTGTACAATTTACTAAGTTAAAACACACCCAATTGGATAGTATTTTATTGAGTCTTCCAGATTCTATACTCACACATTACGCAGTTGAAAAAAAATATAAAATGATGACACTCAATTATAGATTCATTAATTTGAATTTAAACACATCTATTTATTGGCAACTCATTGATAAAGGTTTTTTAACCCCCGATTTATTACTCACTAATTTTTTAAAACAAGAATACGGGGCAGAGCATAAATACGAAGGGTTTAACTATAATCAACTTAGCATCTCTTTTTGTGATAAATATGGATTAAGCCACCATTTCAAAATGAATTTGTTGCGAAACTATAACGCATGGGATTACGATGATTTAGAGGAACAATAATATTTAATCGGATAATTTTCTATTTGAATTCTAATTCTTACCTTTGACATCTTAATTTTGTAACAATGGCAAAGGTTAAAATACAAGACGCACTCGATTATCACGCATCTGGGAGACCCGGAAAAATAGAAGTGATACCATCCAAACCATATACCTCACAAAGAGATTTATCATT
>JAKQEZ010000492.1 GCA_029558435.1 Bacteroidota bacterium | reverse complement strand
AAATATCTCTCGAACCTATCAATCATTGAGAAACCGAGGAAATCCTTGCCTGCTTCGAAGTCTGCAAGCAATTGAGCCTTTGACTTGTAATCTCTACCGTATGCTGGTGTTGCGGAAAGTGTTGATTTCATCTTCTGTCCTCCCTTGTTTTAGTGCTCTTACGAGCCTGTCACCAAATAAGCAAAACGGGTACCAAAAGCGGGGAAGTGAAGAGAAAAAAACTTTGAAGATAACTTGACAATTTTATTGATGTTTTACAATGTTAAACATTCATAGTTCATTATCTCTTGACAAACGATTGACAGAACGGCAAAAGTTTTTTTGACTGAAATGTCAATGTTGTGTTAAACGTTGTAAAACGGCTTTACAAGCTATTCTACGCTTGACACACAAAAAAAGAGAATTTGACAAAGTGGCAAAAAACGCTTGACAATTTGGCAAGAGAAAATTGATTGAAATGTCAATGCCCGGAATGAATGACACGTTCTATGCATACGGAAATGCTGTAATATTGACAAGTAAATCAACTTTTTCTGGCAGTAAAAAACCTGGATTTCTGCTGGGCAAGAACCGTGCCATTCTTGTCGCTTGTCGCTTGTCGCTAGTCGATTGTCGCTGTTCGCAATCCGTTTTTCGGTGTAGAAATGAAAATTTTCGTGTTAGTTCGTGAAATCTCTTGGCAATCTATGCGTATGAATAATTATGGAAAACATCTCTCAATCAATTATACTTTGTTCTACGCACAGTTCGTTTAAACTGGTATGCTAAATGCAAGTTGCATTTAAGTGGAAATTTACTTGGCATACAAATTGCATGTATATTATTAAAAACGAACATCGGGAAATTACTTATTGGAGGAGGAAAAAGTGGAGATTAACCTGGAAAAGTTAAACATTAACCTATCAGAAAATATTGAGGTTGAACGCCTGAGGCACTTAGAAGGCAAACTCCGGTTAAAGGAAAGAGCAATCGGAGAACAACTACGAAAGTTGCAAGAATTACAGACTCAAGTAATTAAGAAGCGGCAATCGCTAACCGCAAAGCGGGATGCTATGGAAA
>JAKQEZ010000490.1 GCA_029558435.1 Bacteroidota bacterium | reverse complement strand
ATTGTAGCAATTATCAAGAATACTCGGATAAAAAATTTTGTCATTTTTCAACAATATTATTTCGCTTCCACTTTGTTATTCGGCTTTCGGCTTTCTCCGTCGAGTTGAAGTGCTACTGTCCACTGTGGGTTGCACACAACGGTTCGGGGCTTTGTGAAGTGGCGGATTATTTGCACTTACTTTCAATCGAAGCACCGACTTCAAAGATAGCACAAAAGTTTTAATCGAAGCCGTTTACCCGCCATTTCACAAAACCCTTGTTATGGGAAGTGCTAATCTTCTTCTTGTGGTATTGGTTCGTTATTCATAAACGCTTCAAACGAACCAATAGGAGCAAAGTCAATGTTTATAATTGAATAATCGTCTTTGTCTCGCCAAAGTCGAACGCTGTCTGTTCCTTTTTTCTGTAACCATTCACGAGTTACTAATTTTCTGTCTTTAAGACCTAAAACATCAACCAAAAGCCATTGTCCGAGTGCAGATTGTCCGTAGCGTTTTCCGTTTTCATCTCTTTCGGTATTACTTCCTGATTGCAAGCCTTTCATATTGCTTTGAGTTACCAAAGACGGAATTTTCTTGCCGTTTGGGAGTTGCAAATAAAAACGAACTTCGGGTTTATTTTCTTTATCGCCTTGATAACTTTTTTGTTCTTCCTCGAATTTGAAGATGTTTTTTGTGAAAAAGTCAGGGTGCTTTTTGTGAAATTCTCTCGGAATTGGAATATAAACCTCGTTAAGTGGTCGCAAAGTTTCACTTCCTTTATTTTTTGGTGCTGCGTTCCAAGCATTTAAACCTGATTTTTCTTCAACTTCTTTTGATTGATACGAATATAACGGAAGATAAACTTCAACGATGTTATTAACAGCAACTTTTGCCTTATCTATGAAGTTAAAATATGCGTCTAATAAAAACGAAAAGGGGTCTTCAATAATCTGAATATCAAATTGATGAAGTAAAAAAGTGTCTTTTTTTGATGAGTCAAATTTTTGATGAATTTGCGAATCGCCAAATGTATATTTATAGTCCTTGTGTCCGTCTGACCAAGAAAATGCAGTAGGTGTTAAATTGAACTTTTTTAAATTGTTCAAATCAATCAAAGGATAAGCACATTCGTTGATGACAAAACGACCTTCATCACGAGTTACGTAATGATAAATATTTTTGTCTTCCGATAATCCCAAACGCTCGTAATCGCTTTTCATTCGCTCGTTTTTGATTTCGGATATTTTGTAAGCTAACGCTTCAATATCATTGCTTTTGAAAACGCTATTTATCTCATTTTGATAGCGTTTAAGTTGCATTACTTTTTGGAATGACGGTTTGCTGTTCATCCAAGTTTTTAAACCAATTCCAATTCTGTCATTACCAAAAATAGAAACAACATCGTGAGGAGTATTTCCGATGTCTGCATTTTGACTGTCAAAAATTTTCGCAAAAACTGTTTCTTGAAATTTGGAATCAAGATACGGAATCATATCGCCTTGTTTTTGGCGAAATAGATTAGACAAAGCTCCGTAAACTTGCAGAAACTTTATGTATTCTTCTCTTTGTTCCTTAGAATATTGTTCCCAAACACTCATTTACAAAACCCTTATTATTTCGTTACTAATTCTTTCAATCAGTGGTGTTGTTACCGAATTTCCTGCCTGCATATAGAGCTTGCTGTTTGCAACAGGTGGCAAAATGTATTTGTCCATTGGATAACCTTGAAAAGCAAAACATTCTTTTGGTGTTAGTTTTCTAATTCCAAAATCATCTTTTATTAAAGGCACATTATGTCCACCTGCTCCCATATTTGCGGTTAAAGTGGGACAAACATTGCTTTTGTTTTCTCTTACATAAACTCTACGCCACTGATACACTGTATCTTTTTTGGTTATTGTTTTTGCAAGTTCAGGATAATATGGGTGAGTTTCAGGGTAATAATATTTATCGTCTTGTTTGCCTTGTTCCAAAATGTCGTGAATTGTTTTTGTCAATTTAATTTCTTCTGGAAACTTAAATTTTTTGTAATTCTCAACTTGTTTTGGGTCAAAAGCAACGATAAAAATCCGTTCTCTGTTTTGTGGAACGTTTGCGTGTGTCATTGAGTTTAAAACTTTATGAAACACTTTGTATCCTAATTTTTCTTCTAAAATTTCGATAATTACTTTAAACGTTTTTCCGTTGTCGTGGGAAACTAAATTTTTGACATTTTCCAAAAACACCACCTTTGGTCGGTGTTTTTCGATGATTTGCTCAATGTCAAAAAACAGCGTTCCTCTCGTATCGGAAAATCCTTTTTGATAACCTGCAATGGAAAATGCTTGACAAGGAAAACCCGCACAAAGCACGTCAAATTCTGTTGGAATGTAGTTTTTTACACGTTCTTTTGTAATGTCGCCAAATGGAATTTCGCCAAAATTTTCTCTATAAGTTTTTTGAGCGTCTTTGTTCCATTCACTTGTGTAAACGCACTTTCCGCCAACATTTTGCATTGCAATTCGGAAGCCTCCAATTCCTGCAAAAAGGTCAATAAATTTGAATGTGTAGTTTTCGGGAGTTGGAAACGGAACGTTTTCAACTTCAAATAAAAATTGCTGTAATGCTTCTTCGGCTACAATCGAAATTTGACTTTCTTGCTTGTATTCAACGTAGTTTTTTAAAACGGTTAATGCTTCGTCTTTGTAGTATTTTGAAACTCCGTTGTGTATGTTGTGAAGATAGTGAGTTAAAACAGCTTTTTCTTCTTCCAAAGGTTCTATAAGCCTTATTTGATAACTTTTGTCATCAAATTCTTCAATGCTTATGTGTTCCTTTATTAACATATTTTATGGGCTTTGTCATTTCAACTCGCAAGTTAATAATTAAATTTCATTTGATGTGTAAACGACTGTTGTTTTTAACGAATTTTTCTTTTTAGCACGGACTTCAATAGCATTTCCCATAACGGTAAATTGTATGAGTAGTGGCAGATTGCGTGGCACTTTCCTGTCAAACCGCTACGAAGTTTGAGCGGGCAACAGACCTTGAAATTTACCACAGCACCTGCCATTACTTATACAAAATGTTATGCGGTCGTAGTTTATACCTGCATTAAAATCGAATCCCAAATGTGATATTCAAAGAACTAACAGAAAGAGCTTTGTCAAATTTATCATCATCGCTTTCACTTACACCGTAATATTCATATTCAGATTCATATTTTACTTTGTGGGAACCCAATCCTAAGTAGTTTAAAGATATTGTATATTTTTCTTGAAGAACAATACCTGCACCTATTTTAAACCCTAATCCTACTGAAGGTTTAAAAGTCGTTAATTCCTCATAATCATCTTCTTCGTAAGATTGGTTAGTGATTTTTAAAATATTTAGTCCTACCCCAGCTTCACCAAATAAATTTAGTCCGTCTGATATTGTTTTTTCATATTGTAATCCTGCTAATATTGGTACATTAAAATATTTTGGTAAACTATAATCATCTGCATCGTCCATTTCATCCTCTAAGTCGTCTTTAAAGTCTGATTGTAAATCATTGTACATAATTCCAGCATTAAATGTCCAATACAATCCATCAGTGCTTAATGGTGATAATAGTTTGTAACCTAAATAAAATCCTGTCCCAGCTACACCAGAACCACCAGAAATAGCATCATCCTCATCATCATCGGCAAAATCGCCTTGAGGCATAGCCAATCCAATTTGTAACTCACTTTTTGTCTGTGCATTTAATGTAAATACACAGCTTGCAAATAAGATTGCAAAAAATAAATACTTTTTCATAAAAATTGAAATTTAGTTTTTTACCTACTCATATAGCTTTTCGGTATCCGCTCCTTACTCTGTTACAGATTTTCAGGTTACTCTGTGTTGTATTTTTAGTCTGTTTACAATCTTAAGAGGTCAATTTATAGACTTATTACAGAAGCTCGGTCTTTTACTATGCCGCATAACGTCTTATTTACGCAACCAATATACAACATTTTTTAATACAAAATTCAAAACATGCGTATATCATTTTCAGATT
>JAKQEZ010000488.1 GCA_029558435.1 Bacteroidota bacterium | reverse complement strand
GTTTTGTAATGTAAAGAATAGCCTTTTTGTTTTTCAACTATCCATTCATCTTTTACATTCGTTAAGCCTAAAAGTATTGGTAATAGCAATACAATCAATAATAAAGGTAGCGTTAGTTTATTCATTTCTTTGTTTGATTTATTTTTTTTCTAATTTGACTCTTAAGTATCTCAAAATATTACGAGTCTCATTGCTTACCGCTAACGATTCTGGCTTCTTTACGCATATTGGTATGGCTCTTTTTTAATGGTAAGTTGTCTGACATTTTCCAATGCTTGCTTCATATATCTTCTCCAAAAAGTCTTTGTAAAAAGCCAATTTATCGGGTAAAGCAACGGATTGTTAGCGTATAATGTATAGGTATATTCTATCAAAATCTTGTTTTTTTCAAGTTCGGTTGTCTGCCATTCACCAACAAATTTGTAGAAGCCTAACATCCACGCTTGAAAATTATTGATTTCGATTTTCCAGTATTTGTTTTCTATACGATCCACAACATTATCCACGGACCCAAAACCACCTTTATGAGTTAATGATTTGGCAACAAATACTTTTTTACTTGAACCTATTTGTCCCCAATTTTTGTCATCTGTGGTATGCGTTACCCTTGGCATTAATCCATAACCGGTATGCACTTTTGTTACATCACAAAGCATCGGGGTTTTAAAGGCTCTTTCTAATGAGCAGTTAAAGGTTGTAGTGATTTTTGTTGTAAACTTCATTTTTTTAAAAGGTTTAAAATTTCTTTGGCTTGTTCTAAATGTCTTTGCTCGTGAGTTACAATGATGTCAAATGCCGTTTCTAATTTATAAACAATGTTCTTGTTTGCTGGTGAAGCAATGACTACTCCTTTTTTTGCAAGGATTTCAGAATCTTTTATCTGTTGTTTTAATTCGTTTTGATGATTTTTAAATCGCAAAAAAATATCCTTTGTTACTTCACTTTTAGTTGGTTCCCAAATTGGAAATGTTTTCATTTTTTTCTTTCTGTCGGGCTGAACGGCATTTAAGACAGTTTTACCAAAAAATGAAACGATAAAACCTAATTTTCCAATAAGCGGTGTTTTATAGTTGCTGTTTTTTAATGCTGACAAAACAGGAAAGTAAGTTTCATTAACCACTATCAAATGCTCTAAATTTTGAGCGATGCTCCACGTTTGCGGATTAGGTTTCCAATTAAGTTCCAAAGATGTCAAATTGCTAAATAGTAACTCAACATCTTTGGTTATCTTGTCAAGTTCTGTTATCCAATTCATCTTCATCATTTTTTATAACCCAAGAGATAGTAAATAGGCATTCGTCCTGAAGTTTTACCGATTTCCCACTCGTAGGTATGAGTGTTTTCTAAGGAATTCACCAAATCTTGCAATTCTTTTTCCGAGTAGGTACGCAAAATAGAAGCGATACCGTCCCACAAAATATAAAGTGGAATTAAAGGGAAGAGATAAATAAACGGCAAAACATTCCAACGAACAGGACGAATAAACAAAGTAAATATTAAAACATTTAGTGGTACAAAAAGCATAGAAAACCAACTTCCGAAATTCCTACCGACAGGCTCAAAAATTGCAATGGTGGAATTTGTCTCCACTGCATTTTGTATAATCTGTTTGGCTTTCTGGGGGCGGAAATGATGAAATGCACCAAAAATTGTTTGCATTTTTCCTTGCAAGTGTATAGGCGGTTGAGCCGCATCTACCGATGACTTTTCATAAAAAAAAGTGTCTGGAACTTCTGCCTGAAGTTGTTCAAATGCCTTGATGTTAGGGTAGTAATCTGTAAGCGTGATTTTCAAATTGGTATTGTCTTTTTTTAAATCTTTTGCCAAGCAAATCAATCCGCTGCCACCACCAGATGCTAAATCTACCCAATGTTGTTGCCCGCTTTTGTCTAAACATTTTTGCATTAAAGGCAAAACAGGCTTGTAGATATTAAATTTTGTGGCAATAAACTTTAAGTAGTCTGTGCCATAATCTCTCCAACTTGTAGGAAACCATTGCAAATCTTCCCATTCAAGAGCGTGAACTCGTTTCATATTATCAACGACTTATGTTTTGAGATGCAAAGGTCTTACCAAATAAGTGGGTTTTCATTGTAAAAAAGCGACAAATTCAAATTGTAATAATTTCAGGTGTTGCAAGTTGGTCAGAGAGCAATAACTTCTTTTTTAAAATTTCTGATGGGGTAAAACCTCGTAGTTTTTTAAAGTCCTTTATAAAATGAGCCTGGTCTGAAAAGTCAAAATCAGCAATGATTTCAAATACATCTATTTTAAGAGACATTTTTTGTTCTATCGCATTAACTCGCTTTATTCTCAAATACTCTTTGGGCGTTAAACCAACTTCTTTTTTAAAATTTCTTTGTAAAGTTCGTTGACCAATGCCGTGCTGATAACTCAGTTCTTTAATCGTTTTGTATTCTGTTTCAGATGAAATTTTTAGAAACTCTCTTGTTGACGCAGAAATAGGATAAACTGCGTTTTGCTCAATAAAAGCAATTAATGTTTTTAGAAACGATACATCAAAGTTAACTGCTGATTTGATAAAACTGAACATTGCTTCTGTTAAAGGATGATTTTCAATATCAATTACAGAATTGAGTAAGCCCATAGCATTGATGTCAAACAATTGTTTCAGTCCATAGGGTTGCAGTCGGATAGTTATAAAATGATAGTTTGGTATAAAATCTATTTTTTGCGAAATATTGTAATGCCCTTTAATAACACCTTTGGCGAATGGAACATTTTTAATTTGATGTGTCTTGCCAACATAAAGTATTATTTCAGGGTTGCCAAACGGTGGAACAATGTGCGTGAGAGTATCTAATGAAGAATCTGATTTTACTTCAACTATTTCCGATATGCAACTATCAATATTTTTTACTTTGTATATCCTTATATTCACGATGTGAAATTGATTAATTGTCTTGTCATTTTGTTGAGTGTCTGTCTTGTTAGCCTGACCGCCAACGGTCAAGTATAAGCGTAGTGCGGGATTAGAAGCACTTCACTTTCGGTTTAACCTTATGCTTATTAATATTCAATTCGTTTAAAATTAGCACTTTAGCCCGCATTACGCTTATTCAATGTTGTATGCCGTTTTTATTTTCGATTGGTCTCACTTGCAATTTAATTTAATATTTATTCAACAATTTCTATCTGTACATCATCTATCCAAACTGTTCCGGGATCCCGGAGATAAATTCCATAGGTAATACTTTCTGCATTTTCATAAACTTTTGCCTCTATCTCATAAACGCTCCAGTCAGAAGTCTCAATTCTAACGCTGTCCAAACTGTCAAAAAGCGGAGGCAATCCATCATGAGCACTTTGAAGGATACTCGGATCGATAGAAAGTCGGAAAAAGGCAAACCCCGGGGCTTCCACCTCGGAACGGCAAACCGCCCTTAGACGTATGGTTTTGCCTTTGTATGGGGAAGCATCAATCCTTTGTGTCAGGTTAGGTGTAATCTCTCCATACAAAATGCCTTCAGGTCGATGAATCATGGCTGCATGCTTCCCCTTGTAAGGGTTTTGGTCGGTCACCGAAAAATCTAAACCCAAGCGCTGAAACTTAGACCAAACCAACCACCCTTCTGGTACTGCAGGGTCACTTTCAAAATCCAGATTTGTTGGCTTGTCTAACTTTTTATCAAGCATCCAGAAATAACTGTAATCAGCATCATTGATTGATTTTACTGGAGTCGTAGTATCTAAGTAGACCAGAACGTCATAGGCTTCAGCGGGGATATACGACCAAAAATAGTCCTCGGGTTTATTTTCATTATACCCTCCCCCGGAATGCCGGGTAGGTCGTTTGGTATAAAACCATTCATGGATGGGTCCTTTTTTTGGTAGCTGCTGCATATCCACAACTGAAAGAGAATGTTCGGCTGCGGCAAGGGCATCCTCCAGCGTTCCGCGAGGGGCTTGATCTACTGAAAAGTTGTAAACCCCTTTGGAAGGTATATGTGCATCAATGGCTTTAAATCCACCCTGATTAAAAAACAATCCGAATATTTTTAATTGATCTCCGTACATTTTCCGGAGGTAATGGCCATGCATTTTAATATTTTCCTTCGGTGCCGCATTCGACACATGGCAATTATGCGCCCAGACAATTGCCCTGGAGGCTGGTTCTTCCTGATCAAGCGCCCATTTTATGTTTTCTGCCTGAGCAATTTCCCGGATTTCCGCCCATTTTTCACCATCATTGGCACAAGCTTCGATGTATATTTCAACCTGTCGGGCGTATTGTGCTGCGATTAACCAATCCCTTTCGCTGGTAGCAGAAATGTACGCTCCCTTTTTTTGTTTGAAGGCATTGATTACACGTTTAATATCCGACAAACTCCTTTGGTCACATTCTTCAGGGATATAGGGTCTTCGTCCTAACCCAATGGGGTCAGAAAACTGAACTTCAAGAATGGCTAACTCGGTTTTAACAGATTGCCATAATTCGGGGTCCACTTCTCTTAAATATTCTAACATCTTTCTGGCTGCCCGCTCAGGATCTTGTATGTCAAAACCGTAGAATTTCACTTTGGTAGCATGGTTGGGGTTTGCATTGTATTCACGCAACCATTTTAACAAATCCACGAATTCTTGGGTATCCCAAGTCCAATAATAAATTCCTGCCAAGACCTCTTCGGGAGTTCCTTCGCCATGTAGAATATAGTTGTTTACATCAAATGCTTCCCCAAAAGGGCATTCCAAAGCCAATAGGTTGAACCCTTTTTCGGTGACGAGGTACTCGATTAGACGGTGTTTCAATTGAAACACTTCACGATTACCATGTGTGGGTTCTCCCAAGGAAACAATCCGCGCATCCCCAACTATATCGCCTATTGGAGTAAGATCGTCAAATCCGTTTCCGGCTTCCACTGTTTTTAGGGGAATAGAGTGATCAACTATCCATTCAGTAACCTGATCTTCATTTGATTTTGGTTCACAAGAGCAAAAGAGAAAAAGAATTAGACCTATTAAAACATACCCTTTCATTATAGTAACTTTTAATGGCATACAACGTTTTCGGGCTTTGCGTTCGGGCGGGTTTCGGAGCACAAAACTGTCAACCTGCACTGAACTTGAATAGAAGCACAAAGCTCCAAGTTTGCACGTCACCCCGCCTGACGCAAAACCCGTGTTAGCGGTTCGTTGTTTTCTGCTCATTGGATTTGTCTTTAAATATTCCATTATAAATTAAATAGCTTACAAGTCCAGCTAAAATAGTAGCAATTATATCCCAAATGTCTATTGTTTTGCCTAGCAAAGGGTGTGCAAGTTCAAATAAAACAACGCTAAATGTTCCAAGTTTTATTAAATAGTTTCCTTTTGTTGTTTCGTTGGATAAAATTGCAATTAAGAAAAATATTGTCGGCAAAGTCCCAAATGTATTACCTAATGTGTCTGCAATGTGAAAGTCGTTAATTTTATTATTATAGATATAAGGTCGGTAGATTGGTCGTCCAATAAATTCGTAAATGAGCAATGCCGAAATTCCAATAGCAAAATTTATTAATTTGTACTTAGTAAATTTCCAATTTTTAAGTTCTTCTTTAAAGTCGTTTAATGTCATAAAAAGTTAAATTGTTTCTTTGTAATCTTTTACTTTTTGTTTCAGGCATTGATGTTTTGTAGTTCCTATCTGTCAGTTAAATGCTAACTGTAGATAAGGTTCAAATATCGTTTCAGATCGTCATATTAATTTATGTAGGATGTCTTTTTACAATGACCGCTAACGGTTCTCGGCTT
>JAKQEZ010000484.1 GCA_029558435.1 Bacteroidota bacterium | reverse complement strand
CATCTACTTTCAGTTTTGGTGCTTCTACGCTGTCAAAAACTTTAAAGCCAATATCAGGAACTTGTTTTTTATCTTCTTCAAACATTCCTGTTTTGCTATTTTCTGCTTCTATGTCTTTGGCAATTTTTTCTCCTGCTCTTTTCAAACGTTCTATTGTTATGCTTGAAATAACTGGTGGTAGGTTGTTTTCAATGCAAAATTTATAAGCAGGCTTGTCTTCTTTTATGGGTTCATCTATTTGGCACAAAATAAATTTGCGGTTGCCACCATCTTCTGCATTTAATTGCATTACTGCGTGTCCTGTTGTGCCTGAACCTGCGAAGAAGTCAAGAATAATTGAGTTATCGTCATCATACGTTACAGACTTAATAATAGTATTGATAAGTTTTACAGGTTTAGGATTTGTAAAAATTTCATCGCCTAATAGTTCTACTAATTGAGCGGTTCCATCTTCATTAGTTTCCATTTCGTAATGGACTGGTGAAAACATATTTTTCATTTTTTTTATTTCACCACCTTTCTTAATGTGATTGGGTCTAAAAGGAATTTTTGAAACCACAATACCTTCTTTGTTTTTTATTATTTCATTTAATGTGTCTTGAGAATATCTAAATTCACCTTCAAGAATAAATTCATTACTATTAACTCCATTTTTAATAATCAATTGGGTTTTTAATATTGTTTTAATATTACCTTCTGACATATCTTGTGGTTCAACAGTACAATCAGGCATTTTAAACTGCACGGTGCCTGCTGGAAAAACAAGTTCACCCATTGAATTACCTGCATTGTTGAAAGGATATTTTTTTCCTTTTGTTGTGCTTTCTACAGAAAACGGAAATGTTTCAGTGCTATTTTTCAAATAACATATAATATACTCTGATAATTTACCAACATTGTTATGAAGAAATGAAGGCTTCTTTTTCTTTTCCCATATAAATTCACTAACGAAATTTTCCTCACCAAAAATATCATCCATTAATAATCGTAATTGAGCTACTTCATTATCATCAATGCTTATAAAAATAACTCCGTCTTTACTCAAAAGGTCTCTTGCCAACAAAAGACGTGGATACATAAACGCTAACCAACCATTGTGACTCTTTTTGGTTTTGAAGCTAAAATCCATTCGAGCAAAATCGCTTTCGCTTAGGTTTGCCAAGCCCAAAACTTCTGCTTCTTCTTTATCGAATTTATCGGGATAAACAAACTCATCACTTGTAGTATTGTATGGTGGGTCTATGTAGATACACTTGATTTTGCCGCTGTAATGGTTTTTAAGGATTTTCAAACTGTCGAGGTTGTCGCCTTTTAGCACTAAGTTTTGGGTGGTCGTTTCGGCTACGCTCAACGACCGATTAAGGCGTAATTCCTTTTCTGTTTTTTGGGCATATTTAGCTCGGGCAAAGTTTCTGCCTACAAAGTTTAAACCGTAACCGTTTACCTTTTCGTCAATAGGTAAACCTAAAACGGTTTTTAATTCTTCTAAATTTATCTCGGTGTCTCGGATTACATTGGGGTAGTGCTCTTTCAGAAAACTCAACAATTTGTTTTCGTTGTTTTCTGTTCCAACAACCGTAAATCCTGCTTTTATAAAATCTTGTTCTGCCATTGTCTTATGCGTTGTTTATCAATGCCGCTAATTGCGTTTTATTGATACGTTCTTTAAATGAAATTTTAATGTTTTTGTCTTTGTAGTGTTCTCCTAATGCCTCAAAATACTTTTTGGCAAAATCAATCTTGCCTTTTTCATCTACCGGAATTGCAGTTGACGATTTATAGCCTTTGGCTTCCACTACAAGGAATATTTTGTTACCTTCGGTGCTTTTGATTGCATAGCAAAAATCGGGGTTGTAATCTCCCAATGGTGTTTTAATTTTCAGGCGTGGAAGTTTGCCGAAAATTTCAATGCTGTCAATGTCGGGGTCTTGCTCCACAATTTCCAATTCAAAATCACTGTCGTATTCAATCACTTCTTCAAATACCCATTTGGTTTTTAAATTGAAATCGCCTGCAATGTCTTTTTGAAATTTGCCTACGCTTCCTGTGTCTAAATAGGTTTTCCCTTTTTCTGTTTTGAATACGTTGGGCAAACCTGTTCCGTTAATACCGTCATACTTAATGTTTGCTTTAAGCATAGCAATTAAGTTCTTGTTGATAATTTCGGAAATTTCCCTTTGTGCCTGTTCAGGATTGTTGCAGAGCATTTTTGTTTTAAAATCATCACTCAAAGCATTGAAAACTTTTACCACAAATGAAATAGGGGTTTTGGTGTTGTTTGACAATGTGCGAACCAATTCCAAATAATCAACTTTGCTTTTGTATGAAACCGTATGGGTTAGTTTTTCTGTAATTGCTCCTTGTTCGCCAATTTTGTTTACGTTGAGTTCTGCACGTATGGTTTGCAACAAAATTTCCTCAATGTTTACGGCTTCAATTTGCGTTTTAATGTTTTGTATCAGTTGGCTTTCCTGCTCTGCGGTCAAAGTTTCTAACACATAAAAAGCATTTTTATTGATAGCGTACCAAAGGTTTTGAAACTCTTGCAAATGCGTTGCCTTAATGAAAACTTTCTTTTTCTCTTTTTTCTTCTCGGCTTTCTGAACGTAAGTGTTTGTGTCGATTGCAAACAAGCTTTCAATTGCTTTCACTTGTTCTTCGGGCAAGTTTTGTTCTTTTAGAATAGCTGAAAATTCAGGCGATTTTTCGTAAATCTTTTGTCCGTCAACAATTGCCTTGCGAACAATCATTTTCTTGTCTTTCAAAATATCATCCACCAAAGTAACTACTGTATCATCATCAAAGCCCGATTTCTCTTTGAGTGTTTTAATCAATTCTTGTTCGGTGAATGTTTCAGAAATCAGGAAAGAGTTACTTAAAATTTCATTTTGAATTGCCTCAACAAAGCCGTGTTCTTTGCTTGATACAAC
>JAKQEZ010000478.1 GCA_029558435.1 Bacteroidota bacterium | reverse complement strand
TAAATCAGAACCCTTTAAATTGTTTCGTTTCAGAAGCTCTTTAGTAATATCAATTGCTTTTTGGAAAATAGGAGCAACCACATTCTCCATATCTTTTTGAGTAACCGTTATATCAATTTCAGGTTCTTCTCCATTATCATCCTCAAATGGTAAATCACCCAAGTTAGAGAGAATATTATGAGTGTCTTTAAACGATAACTGAATTTTCGCTTCTTCTGCAAATGGTTTTACAGCGTTACGCAAAATTTCTTTCTTGGTCGTGTCTTCTAATATGCTTTCAATGGCATACGTTTCTTGGAGATAAGGAATGATTAATTGGTCAACAATTGCTTCGTCTAAATTTTTACCACCTAACCAGTTGTCGCCATCTGTATCTTTAACTGACAAAATGCCTTCTTCCGATTTTACTAAAGCTGCGTCAAATGTTCCACCCCCAAAGTCAAAAACACACCAAAAACTATCTTTATTTTTTGCAGTTAAGCCGTAAGCGGTAGCTGCTGCAACAGGTTCTTGTAATAGTTGAACGTGTTTGAAACCCGCCAATTTAGCGGCTTTCATTGTTGCCTCATTTTGAGGATTTAAGAATTTTGCAGGAACAGTAATTACAATTGAATAAATATTTTCGTCTTGTATAAACGACTTCAATTTCTTTAAAACTTCTGCGGATAACTCCTCTGATGTGAAATCCTTGCCCATATTGGAACACTCGTATGTATGAGTAGTTCCCATAGTTCGTTTGAACTCAATGAACGTATTTGTTTTTCCAGCTTCAAATGACTTTAATGCTCTGGTATTATCGTTTTTCATAACGTTGAAAGCCGTATCACCCACCAAAATGTCCTTGCGTTTGTTGAAGTGCACACAAGACGGAACGGTGTCTTTCAATGTGTCCGATTTTTTAATTGTAGGAACTCCGTTTTCCATTCTAGCGATTGCAGAATTGGTTGTTCCTAAGTCAATTCCGTAGTCAATTTTATTTCTCATATTTTCTTATGTTGTTATTGTTGTTTTAAAATTACATTCCGACAGAAACCTCAATCTGTGCAGATTGTATCATTTTGTCGTTAAAGTTTACTTGTGGTATCAATACCTTGGTAATGATTTCCGAACCTTTTTCCAAATTTTCATCAGGAATTGAACTTGTTACAATTACTTTCATTCCTTGATGATATTGTTTGCCCAAAAGTTCAGGCATTTCATATCCGTTTGCTGAAAGATTATCTTTCAACTTGCCAACTGAACGCTCTAATTGTTTCAAGCCTTTAGTTCCTTTATCCATTAGGTTAATGTTACGTTCAATCAAATTGATTTCACTTGCCACTTTCAAAGCCAGTGAATGGTCAGGTTCAATATTTTCAGCTTTGGTGTTTTCAATTTTCTGTTGAGACAACAACTGCAATTCACTTTCAATCAAACTTGTTTGTTTGCCAAATTCCTTAACCAAGCTTTCTTCGATTGAAGATTTAGTCTTTTTAAGCTGTTCAACTACTTCAGTTTTATCAGTTTTTTGGCGTTTACTTAAAAGCCAATACAATAGACCCGAAAGTAAGATTGCTGAAAGCACTCCGATTATTCCGTAGAGAGAATTTGTGCTTAAAGATTGTCCGACTTCATCTATTCGTTTGTTTGCCGTTTGTTCAGTAGTTGTAATCTGAATGCCTAATTGATTTGCGGTTTGAGAAATAGCAGAGCTATTTTCTTGCGTTAGAGTTCTTAAACTGTCAATGCTTTTGTTAGCATTTGAAAGTTTTGTGTTCAGATTGCTTACTTCAGATTTTAAAATGCCGTTCTCTTTCTGCAAGGTCTGAATATTTGTTTTTAAAGGTTGAAGTTCCTTAGCCAAATCCTCTTTAGTTAAGGTTTCTGTTTGGGCAAAAGCGTTAACGCTTGCCAAAATGAATATTGATATTAATGTCTTTCTCATTGTTTTAGGATTTTTTAATTACACGCCCGAATTAGAATGATAAATAGAATAATTCCTCCAACCCATTTTAACCAATCGGGTATCCCTTCTTGGCTGGATGAAGTTGAGCTTGTTGAAGGTTTATATGTGCTTGTAGATGAACTTGTGGTTTTGGGTGTTTCCCAATAATTGATATATGCTATTCTGTTCTTGTATGAGTAACTAATTTTGCTCAATAAGAAATTAACTAAACTCTTGTATTCACTTACTTTAGTTGTATTGCTTGCTCGTTTTATTTTATCAACGTTTTGATAGGGGATAGCTTCACGGATAACCTCAGTTACTTTGTCCCAAGCAAGACAATTTCGTTTCATTTCTTCCACCTTGCTCCAATTTATAGAAACATTATGTTTGGGAATTCTTAAAGGTGAACTTCCCCCAAAACTTGGGAATGTATCATATTGTAATTCATCAACTTGTTTATCAATTTGACGGCAGGCTTCTTCGTAAGCGGCTTTAATGGATTGTAATACAGCAATGGCTTCTGAAAGTTCTCGGTCTTTCATTTCAGCAAGTGTATCAATGCTGTCTTTAACCCTGTCTTTGGTAAGTTTACCAATAGCAAGTGTTTCCGCTTGCTTTGCTAATTTCATTGCAGTTTCCGCATAATCAGAACTGCTGTCTTTTTCTTGGCTGTCATTAAAATAGTCTATGCTACATTGTAGAATTTCGTTGGCAACTTTATCAGAAATAGAAGTGTATTTTAAATCAGTTGCACCAACAATACTTTTAAGTTGTGTCAAATCGCTTGCAGTGCCTGTATATAGTTCTTGTCCCGCTTTTGCTCCATCAGCTTTACTTGCTTTTCTTTTGTTTTTTGCAGTTTCAATTTTATGCTCAATTTGTTCAATGGGCTTTTGAACAAATCCTTTCATAAAATCTTGCTTCGCAACAAATTCTTGCTTGTTTAGGATTTCAAGAAACTTAGGTAGCGATGCTTTTTTGTTGGCTTCAAGGTCTGAATGAAGTTGATTAAGAAAGATTAGTTGTAGCTCTTTTTTGTTGGTTTTGTGCGTTTCATCTGCTACAGATGAAACGAATTTATTAACCAAATCGCTTTCAAGAAAATATAGACTTGCTACAATGGCATTATGTAAATTACCATTGCTTCGGATAATATTGAGAACT
>JAKQEZ010000477.1 GCA_029558435.1 Bacteroidota bacterium | reverse complement strand
TGTGTAGCAAGGTCTGTGAAATTCCGTGATTAATTCATTTTGAGAATTATCAATAACATCAGCTACAAACTTTTTTCTGTCACGAAGTTGCATTCCGAATTTCACAAAATACTTTGTTCCAAGCTCAAAAGTTTTAGCGTTCAATTTGCTTTTCTTTTTCGTGGAAACAAACATTTTCCCCTCATTTTGATTGAAAACATCTTGATTAAATTCTTCGTTTGAAATTTCGTCTAATCTGTTTTTATTCCATTGCGAATGAATAAATTTTGATTTCTTTTTGTTGTTTGATTTTGCCAAAATCGAAATGGTTGTATCAACCGAAGCACCAACAAATACTTTTCCATTAATAACATTCAGCATTTCGATGTAAGAATTATTTAAAATAGTTTCACGCAATCCCAAAAGATTGTTGTTTGCAAGAAAATTGCTTGGTGTAATAAATCCTAATTGTCCATTTGGTTTTAGAAGTTCTAAACCTTTTTCAAAAAACAAATGGTACAAATCAATTTTATAGGAAGCACTTTTGTAATTCGATTTGAAGTAGCTTAATGTTTCTTCATTTCTAAATTCTCCCTCAATTACAACATAAGGCGGATTTCCAATTACACAATCAAAGCCCCCATTTTTAAAAACTTCGGGAAATGCCTTTTGCCAAGAGAACGGTTTTACTTTTCGTTCCTCTCCAAAGTCGATTATGTTGTCGTAATAATCCAAGTCGATTAAAGAATTTCCGCTTTTGATATTGTTGTCCAAAGTCGGCAAAATACGGTCGTGAAAGAGTTTTGTTTGTGCTTCAATCGTTTCTTTGGTTTCGCCTTCCATACATTTGAGTAACAATGAAAGTTTGGTTACTTCCACTGCGTTGCTGTCCAAATCCACACCGTAAATATTGTTGAGCAAAATGCGTTTCTTTTCGGCTGTGGTCAATTCGCCTGTCGGTGTCAATGGATTGTCTTTGTTGCCTTTGGACTGTTTACCGTTTTGCGTGTAAAAGTCCTTGTGCCAATTCAACAAAAACT
>JAKQEZ010000472.1 GCA_029558435.1 Bacteroidota bacterium | reverse complement strand
ATTGCATCGTCATTCGTTCCTCATTTCTCGCAATGACAGTTAAAACAAACCCTCATCTACAAAATTCGGCAACGTCACTTTCAGGTTAGGTTCTGCTTCCATTGCGCGTTTTATGGCAAAAATTGCACCTTCGTTTCTTGCCCAACTTCTTCTGGAAATCCCGTTGTTTACATCCCAAAAAAGCATTGACTTTAATCGTCGGTCGGCATCTTCAGAACCATCCAATAACATTCCGAAACCGCCATTAATCACTTCTCCCCAACCAACTCCACCTCCATTGTGAATTGAAACCCAAGTTGCACCTCTGAAACTGTCGCCAATTACATTATGAATTGCCATATCTGCTGTAAAACGGCTTCCGTCATAAATATTAGACGTTTCTCTGTAAGGTGAATCCGTTCCAGAAACATCGTGATGATCCCTTCCCAAAACAACAGGGCCAATTTCTCCATTTTTTATCGCTTGATTAAATTTTTCGGCAATTTTCATTCTACCTTCTGCGTCGGCGTAGAGAATTCTCGCTTGTGAACCAACAACCAAATTATTTTCTTGCGCTCCTTTAATCCAAGTAATGTTGTCTTGCATTTGTTGCTGAATCTCTTCTGGAGAATTTTTCATGATTTCTTCTAAAACTTCGCAAGCCAATTCATCGGTTTTTTGTAAATCTTCAGGTTTTCCTGAAGCACAAACCCAACGAAACGGTCCGAAACCATAGTCAAAACACATCGGTCCCATAATATCTTGAACATAACTTGGATATTTAAACTCTCTTCCCAAAGTCGGATTTTCTGCCAAAACATCTGCTCCAGCTCTGGAACATTCCAAAAGAAAAGCATTTCCGTAATCAAAAAAATATGTTCCTTTTGAAGTGTGTTTATTGATTGCTGCTGCGTGTCTTCTTAAACTTTCCTGAACTTTTTCCTTGAATAATTCTGGTTGCTCTGCCATCATCTTATTAGAATCTTCAAACGAAATTCCAACAGGATAATAACCTCCAGCCCAAGGATTGTGTAGCGATGTTTGATCGCTTCCTATATCAATTTTTAAATTTTCTTGTTCAAACTTTTCCCAAACTTCTACCACATTTCCGAGATAAGCCAAAGAAACAGTTTCTTCATTTTCTTGTGCTTTTCTTACTCTAGCAACTAATTCATCTAAATTTTCATGAATTTCATCAACCCATTTTTGTTCGTGACGAATTTTGGTAATTTTAGGATTCACTTCTGCACAAACCGTGATACAACCTGCAATATTTCCCGCTTTTGGTTGTGCACCGCTCATTCCTCCTAAACCAGAAGTCACAAAAAGTCCACCTTTTGGTGATTTTTTAATTTTTCTGAAAGCATTGAGAACCGTAATCGTAGTTCCATGCACAATTCCTTGTGGACCAATGTACATATAACTTCCCGCCGTCATTTGTCCGTATTGCGAAACTCCCAAAGCATTAAATTTTTCCCAATCATCAGGTTTAGAATAGTTAGGAATCACCATTCCATTCGTAACAACAACTCTCGGAGCATCTTTATGCGAAGGAAATAATCCCATTGGATGACCAGAATACATCACCAACGTTTGCTCATCTGTCATTTCTGACAAATATTTCATGGTCAAAAGATATTGCGCCCAATTTTGGAAAACCGCACCATTTCCACCGTAAGTAATCAATTCATGAGGATGTTGCGCCACTGCATAACTCAAATTATTTTGAATCATG
>JAKQEZ010000466.1 GCA_029558435.1 Bacteroidota bacterium | reverse complement strand
AATGCAAACCAATATCAATAACCTATTATTCTTGTATAGACCCTAAAGAACTTTTTGAAATCAAAGGGTTTGATTACACTCCAATGATGTATGTAGATAAAACTGGTGGACTTGCTGATTACGGAAATATTATTTTTTCAGGAAATAATTCAGAAATATATACTCACGAAATAGTACACATTTATACTAATACCTTATTTCCAAATATCAATAAATTCTTGGACGAAGGAATAGCCACTTACATTGCAGGAAGCGGAAAATTCGATTATGCGTGGCATAGAGAAAAGTTTGAGAAGTTTCTAACAGAAAACAAGGATTTTGATTTTAAGGAACATATAGACCCATATGAACGACTGTACTTTGAAGGAGAAACTTCAATTCCTTATTTGACTGCCGCTTTAATCTTAGAACGTACAAAAAGGGTTTACGGTGACAAAAAAATTATTGAGTTATTAAAATCAGAAAAAGAGTTTTGGCAGGCTTTAAATTTAGTAGGTTTGACCCAAGAAAATATAAACGAAGAATTACGAAAAGAAATAAAACTGCCACTAACAGCCGTTTGCCGCAATGGGGGCTGACGTGGTTAAATCAAGTGCAGTGCTTCTATCAACATTTGTGCTTAGTTGAAAGTGAAGTGCTCCGAAATCCCCCACTGCGGCAAGCGGCAAAACGTTAGTTGCAATATTAGAAAACAGCATTACAATAATATAATAAATAAAAACGGACAAGCCGAACACCGTATTAAGAAGTAGGCAAAAAATAAATATTCATAATTATGGCAAAGAAATTATCAGAGTTGTTAGCAGATCTGACAGCTAAAGCAAAACAATTGGAAGACAAATTTCAAACTTCCAAAAACGATTCTAAAGAGCAACTTCAACAATGGCAAAACAGTGCTAAAGAAAATGTTGCCGAAACTAAAGCGGCATTTGATGCAAAAAAAGATTCTCTTGAAAATGAAGTTAAATCTCATTGGGACAATGTAAAATCAAATTGGGACAATGGTGTTTCAAAAGTAAAAGCAGACTTTAGGGAAGCGAAGTATAATTTGAAAGCTGCGGATGCAGAAATGAGTGCAGAGTGGGCAGAAGATGACGCAGAAATGAGTGTCTATTTTGCATTAGATGCAATATCGGATGCTCAAGAAGCAGTCATTGAGGCAGTTAAAGCTAGAGAAGAAGCAAATTCTTATAAATCATTAAAATAAACTACAATGGCAAATTTATTAAACACGTTAATTAATTCAATCAAACATTGGTATGTGCCACTTATCTTGGGCATTTTGTTTTTAGTTTTTGGTATATACATTTTTACAGTGCCTCTGGAAACTTATGTAACGCTGTCAATATTATTTAGTATATCGTTTATTACTTCTGGATTATTTGAAATATTTTTTTCCATTCAAAATTCAAAAACACTTTCTGGTTGGGGTTGGTATTTAGTTGGAGGTCTTTTTTCATTAACAATTGGTGTTTATTTGGTAATTTATCCTGGAATTTCAATTGTTATTTTACCATTTATTGTAGGATTTACGGTAATGTTTCGTTCTTTCCAATTGTTAGGAATTGCATTTGATATGAAATCTTTGGGTATTTTGAGATGGGGAAACCTTGCCATAGCAAGTGTATTAGGTATTGTTTTTTCGTTCATACTTTTGGCAAACCCAATATTTTCAGGGATTTCAATTGTAACAGCAACAGCATTAGCATTTATTTTTATTGGTACTGCGTTAACTATTCTTTCATTTGACCTTAAAAAAGTGAAAGACATACCAAGCAAAATAAGTAATAACCTTAAAGATAAAATTACTACTTTGCAAAAGGAAATTAATGAGAACACGAAATAAGAAATACTGCAACTAACAGCAGTTTGGCAAAATGGCGGGTTTAGTGCTAAATTCAACAGCAGTAATTCTATTGAACTTTTGTGCTAAACCCAACATTTGTCCTTCGATTTCCGCCACTTCGCCAAGCTGCAAACCGTTGTAAGCAAGCCTAAAAGACGACACAACAACCATCAACGTGACAACTAAAAACAATCGACCTTTGACATCCTGACCAGACTTTACGGACGACCTTAAATCGGGAGACAGTTTCGCTGTAACTTGACACAGACCTATAAACCAACTAGGCAACACTCAAGCCGACACGCTAAAAAATTAAAACACCCCACCGCACAAAAAAATTGAATTTGCCACCCGCATTTTGCACATTTGGTTTTGCCCGACACACAAGCCGACCCTTCGCAAAACCAAAAGAGCAAAATTTTCCTACCGCACAGGGTGACCGTTTCAATTAAAGTATTAAATTTGACAACTCTGTCCAAAACAATTTGTCTAAATGAGCAACGTAACATTTGGTGACTATATCAGAAAACGTAGAGAAGAAATAGAACTTCCATTGCGGAAGGTTGCTGCTTATCTCGACATTGACACTTCAACTCTCAGCAAAGTTGAACGTGGAGAAAGACCTGCTTCACCTGACTATTTAAAGCCGCTTTCAGAAATTTTGGAACTGGACTTGAAAGAAGTGCAGACAACTTACATAGCAGACAAAATCACAAAGGACTTTGGTGGACTAGAACATTTAAGCGAAGGATTAAAAGAGGCAGAGAAACAGATAAAAAGAAACAAAAAGTAATGGCAACTAAGTTTTTTACAAATAAAGACGACAAAACCCTGATTGGTAAGTTCGAAGGAATCTTTACCAATACACATGTGCATTACTTTGACGCATTGGTTGGCTTTTTCAGAGCATCAGGTTATTTCAGAGTTAGACCGCTTTTGAAAGACGTTTCCAAAATAAGAATTCTTGTAGGTATTGATGTTGACCATTTGATAAGTGAAGCTGCAAGAAAAGGACTTGAATTCAATTTCAATACAGATGTGACCAGAGACGAATTTATCGCTGAATTGAAATCGGACATTCAAAATGCTGAATACAAAAGAAATGTTGAAGAGGGAATTCTGGAATTTGTAAATGACATCATTGATAAAAAGATTGAAATCAAAGCACACCCGAGCCAAAAACTTCATTCCAAAATTTACATTTTCCGACCTGAGAATTTTAATGAACACAATTCAGGTTCTGTTATTACAGGTTCCAGCAATCTTTCAGAATCAGGACTTGAAAGGAATTTTGAATTCAATGTTGAGTTAAGAGATTTTGATGATGTGGCTTATGCTTTAAAAACTTTCAATGAACTGTGGGAAGAAAGTATAAGTATTCTCCCTGCATCAATTGCTGAACTTAAAACAGAAACTTATCTGAATGAAGACTTCACGCCTTTCGAAGTTTACATCAAGTTTTTAATTGAATATTTTGGAAAGAGTATCGAGTATGACCCCGAATCTGTAACCGATTTACCCAAAGGCTATAAAAAACTCCATTATCAAATTGATGCAGTTAATGATGGCTACAACAAATTAGTTCAGCACAACGGCTTTGTATTGGCAGACGTTGTGGGTTTGGGTAAAACAATCATTGCCACTATCGTAGCAAAGAAGTTTTATTTCTCCAACGGCTACCGAACCAAAATTCTTATTATTCATCCTCCAGCGTTACGACCTAACTGGGAAAGAACAATTCGTGATTTTGAAGTCCCGAATGTTACACTGATTACCAATGGTAGTTTACACAAGGTTACGCATCCCGAAATTTATGATTTAATCATTGTGGATGAAGCCCACAAATTCAGAAGTGACGAATCTGAAATGTTCAACTTCCTTCAAAAGATTTGCAAAACTCCAAGAAAAAACCCAGCACCTGATGGCAGTAAAGAGAAAAAAGTAATTCTGGTTACTGCTACGCCACTTAACAATAAACCTGATGATATCCGAAATCAGTTGTATTTATTCCAAGATGCAAAAAACTCAACACTTGAAATCGGAAACTTGCAACACTTTTTCAGACCACTAATTGACCGATATGACAAACTGAAAAAGCAGAAGGATAAATACATCATCGCTTCTGAGGTTAAGAAAATCTATGACGAAATCAGGGTTAAGGTTTTAGAACCAATCATTGTTAGAAGAACCCGAACCGACATTAGAAACACAGAAGAATATTGGAAGGACATTAAAGAACAGGGCTACACATTCCCTGACATTGAGCCACCAAGGCAGATTCTTTATCAGATGGATGAAGAATTAAGTGAGTTGTATGATGAAACGCTAAAGCAACTTAAAGACACGAAAAATGGCTTAAAGTATTTCCGCTATCAGGCAATTAAATTTTTACCTGACGAAATCAAGAAGAAGTTTTTCAATAAGAATGCCGACATCATTTCTGATTCATTGGCTAAAATCATGAAAACGCTTTTGGTGAAGCGGATTGACAGCAGTTTTGAAGCGTTCAAAATGAGTTTGAAGCGTTATCATGATGCCAATACAGCTATGGTAAAGATGATTGAAAATGGTAGAATTTTTATTGCTCCTAAACTTGGAGTGAACGATTACATATTGAATGATGATGAAGATACACTTCAACAAATTTTAGAAGATACACAAGACCCAAATATTATACAGGCATTTTCGGTTGAAGAATTTTCTCCTGAGTTTATAGACGGTATTTACCATGACCAAAAGGTTTTAGACAAGTTGGTTGAAAGCTGGAACAAAATCATCCAAGACCCCAAATACGATGAATTGGTTTTCAGACTCAAAAATGAGTTGCTGAAGAAAGACATCAACGACAATGGAAAGCTCATACTTTTCAGTGAATCTAAAGAAACAACCGACTACATCAGTAAACGCCTGAAGAAAGACGGCTTTGACAGATTGATTGCTGTGGATAGTTCCAACCAAAAAGATCTTTCTGAAATTATTGCAGCCAATTTTGATGCAAACCTTAAACTGGAAGAGCAAAAGAACGATTACGACATCATCATTACTACAGAAGTTTTGGCTGAGGGTGTAAACCTTCACCGTTCTAATGTGATTGTCAATTATGACATTCCTTGGAATGCAACCCGTTTGATGCAGCGTATTGGACGTGTAAACCGCATCGGTACGCCTTCGGATAAAGTGTATATCTATAACTTTTTCCCAACTGCAAAAACAGATAATGAAATAGAGTTGAACAAAAAGGCTTACATCAAACTGCAAGCTTTTCACTCTGCATTGGGCGAGGACAGCCAAATCTATTCAGATGATGAGGAATATGGCACATTCGGCCTATTTGAGAAAGTACCCGAAGAAGAAAGAGATGAACGTTTAGTATTCCTGAATGAGTTAAGAAAGTTCAGAGATGAACAACCTGAGCTTTATAAAAAGATTCGTGACCGTGTGCCTAAAAGAGCAAGGACTGGCAGAAACGACAAGAGCAGAATAGAAACGTCATTGGTGTACATCAAAAACCAAAAACGTGATAGCTTCTATTACATCAACAACAAACTGGAATTTGAAGAACTCACTTTCATTGAGGCTGCCAGAATTTTCAAAGCACACATAACTGAAAAGGCTGTAAAGCTACATCAGTACCACCACGACCAAATCGGAACGGCACTTCAAACGTTCAGAGAAGAAGAAAATCTTGCAGCACTAGGTCAGGCAGGAACGGTAAAGATGGGTCCTAACGACCAACGAGCCATTGAGTATTTACACGGTCAAATTCATTTTGACTTTGTTAGTCCTGATGAAAAAGAGTTACTGAATGCCGCCAAAATAGCTATTTCAAAGGGCAAATTTCAAAAATTACCCAGAGAGATAAACAAACTGGCAAAAGAACGGAAACGACTTTTTGAAGATTCACGCAAATATCCTGCGGTGAAACCCATGACCAATGTAGATGCCTTTCAGCAATTGATTAAAATTTTGAAAGCCTATCCGTTAATTGATGCCATGAAAGAAGACGAGGAGGAACCGAAACCTAAGAAAGTTGAAACCAAGTATAACGCACCGCAAATTATTATATCAGAATCATTCGTAGGCTAATGACAAAAGAAGAATTACACGAACACTTAAGAGCCGAATATACACGGGACAACTGGAAGAAGATTGTAAACGCCATCTTCCCCAACCGTGAATTTTTTGCTACTGAAGAGCCTGTGAGTTTGACCAAACAGGCACAACGTGACCTTACACAAAAAATCGTTCGTTTTGGTAATATCAAATTGGATGATGGAAACAGTTTGGCATTATATGAAGTAGAACTGAAGACAAATGCTACTCACATCACCCGCAATCGTGTTGGTTTACGCAATTTGATTACCAATGAAGTAATTCCGGGAATGGTAGATGGTGCTTTAATTGTGTACCACCAACCGGGACATGACGATTGGCGTTTTTCCTTTTACTCCAAATCGAAATATTGGGACGATGAAGGCAATGAGATAAAGAAAGAAACACATCCCAAACGATACACTTATGTATTGGGCAAAGGCGAAACTTGTGTAACACCCAGAGAACGCTTTTGGCATTTGGTAGAAAAACGTACCCGTACGATTAAGGATGTTTTAGAAGCTTTCTCTGTAGAAAAGGCTTCCAAAGAGTTTTTCGTAAAGTACAAAAAGCATTATCAGGCATTTGTTGAAAGCCTAATTGAATCACCGTACAAAGCCAATATTTTCGGAAGCAATGAAAAAGCCATTCGTGACTTTGTAAAGAAAATGTTGGGCAGGATTGTTTTTCTTCAATTCCTTCAAAAGAAAGGTTGGTTAGATGTAGCCCAAGACAAACATTATGGTGAAGGAAACAAAAACTTTTTAGCGGAATTTTTTGAAGCCAATTGCAATGATGCGTTTTACACCAATTGCCTTGTGCCTTTATTCTTTGAAACACTCAATAATCCGAAGGATGAAATTTTCAAAGTAACCAAAACCAAGTTCCCTTATCTGAATGGTGGTTTGTTTGAGCGTGATGAAATAGAAAAGAAAGCAAAAGCCGATTTTATTGTTTTCAAAAAGGAATTGTTTGAAAATCTGTTTTCATTTTTTGGTGAATACAATTTCACCATTGATGAAAGTACACCTGACGATTTGGATGTAGGTATTGACCCTGAAATGCTAGGGCACATTTTTGAAAACCTGTTGGAAGACAATCGTGAGAAGGGAGCTTTTTATACCCCCAAACTCATTGTGCAATACATGTGTCAGGAAGTATTGATTCAATACCTTGAACTGCACTTAGGCAAACATGAAGCCATTGCCAATTTCATTCGTTACAAAGACCGTGGAGATGAAAAGGCCAAAGACAACTTTATACGAAACAACGCGTCCAAAATTGAAAAACTGCTGGATGATGTAAAGATTTGCGACCCCGCCATTGGTTCGGGAGCTTTTCCTATGGGTTTATTACAAGAGATATTTCACGCCAAACTGGCTTTGGACTGGACATTGCTGGATAAAAAAGGTGAGGTAAAAAGAGCCATTATACAAAACTCCATTTACGGAGTAGATAAAGACAAAGGTGCAGTGGACATTGCCCGTTTGCGTTTTTGGCTGAGTTTGATTGTAGATGAAGAAGTGAAGAAAGGCGAAAAACCACAACCACTGCCCAACTTCGATTACAAAATTATGCAAGGAGATTCTTTGCTTGAAAGTTTCAAAGGTTATTCATTAAAGTATCACGACACACAAGAAGAGCCACAACAAACAGATTTATTCAATACACAAACACAGGTTAATCTGTTTAAGAAAACGCATACTGATTTAGCTAAACTCGAAAAGGACTTTTTTGACCCGAAAAACAACCACCGTAAAGAAGAAATACGTAATGAAATTGATGCTTTGGTGGCTCACAGCATTGAGCAATCGTTTAAAGACTTGATTGCTGAAAAGAAAAAAACTGCTCTCTCAATTTCAAAAAACATTGCACCAGACAAAAGTAAAAAAGCAAAGCAGGAAAAGACAATTGCCACGTTGGAAGCGGAAATTGAGGATATGCAGCAAGCCTTGAAAGACATTAAACCGCTTTTGAAAAAAGATGAAAAGCCCTGGTTTATGTGGCATTTGTATTTCAAGGATGTGTTTGACAAAGGTGGCTTTGACATAGTGATTGGCAACCCACCATACATCCGTCAAGAAAGCATTACCGACATTAAACCCTATTTGGAAAAGATTGACGGCAAACCCAATTATGAAGTGTATAATAGCACCAGCGATATTTATACCTACTTCTTTGAATTGGGTCATAAAATTCTAAAACAAGACAAAGGCGTTTTTTCTTATATATGCTCTAAGAAATATACAAGAGCAAAGTATGGATACAATCTTAGAAAATATCTGATTGAAAAAACAAAAATTAGTGGATACATTGATTTTAATGATGTACAGGTTTTCGGTGCTACAGTTGATACGTCAATAATATTTTTCCAGAAGGTTGCATCTTTAGAACCTAATTATGCTTTTAATTATTGTTTGGTTGGTAACGACATTCAAAAAAACGAACCCTTAATTCAATACGTAAATAATTTCGGAGATACTTATGATAGTAAAGCACTTTCAGTAGACAATTGGTCATTTACCGAGAAAGGAAACTTAAAAATTAAAACAAAGATTGAAAGTGCCGGTACACTAATAGAAAATTTAAACTTATTTGTTTATCGTGGTTTATTGACTGGTTTCAATGAAGCTTTTGTTGTTGATGAAGATACAAAGAACACGATAATCAATAAATCACCATTATCAATACAATTCTTTAAAAAAGTTCTACGAGGTAGAGATATCGGCAGATATTATTATAAGCATGACAACCTCTACCTGATTACAATCCCTAGCGGATGGTCTAATGAAAATAGAGGTGATACGGGAGCAGAAATTTTCATGAGGTCAAATTACTCTGGAATTCTTGAACATCTTGAAAACAAGCAAAGGTTTTTTGAAACAAACAATGACAAAAAGAAACCCAAAGGTCTTTATAAAAGAGATGACCAAGGCGATTACTGGTGGGAACTACGGGATTGCAATTATTACAAAGATTTTGAAGGAGAAAAGATTATTTGGCTAGAATTAACTAACATAAATAAGTTCTGCTACAGCAATGAAGAAGCGTATTTATTAGCTGGTGCATTTATGATAGTTGGGAAGGATTTAAAATACCTATTAGCGGTTTTAAATTCGAAGATTGTCTATTTCTATTTCAGCTTAATCTGCAATAGCTCTGGAATGGCTACAAATCAATGGAAAAAATTTGTAGTGGATAAAATACCTATTCCTGAAATTTCAAAGTCGGAAATGAAACCATTTGAGATTTTGGTGGATTATATCACTTTCATCAAAAAGTATTCTGCACGCATCAGCCCCTATACACCAAACGACCATATGGCCGCCAACTTTGAAGAATTAGTAGATGCATGTGTGTATGAGTTGTATTTCAAAGAACACATGGAGGAAAAAGGGCTTACTGTTTTAAAAGAAGTAAACCAACTATTAAAACCCATAAACCACTTGGATGAAAAAACACAGGCAGACAAGATTGTCAAAATCATCAATGCCGTGTATGACGAATACAAAAGCACCGACAACATCATCCGCAGACGAATTTTAGACTTTCCTGTGAAAAGTCCTGACATCATTAATGTAATACAGAATGGCTAAGAAATATTTACATAGCATAGAGTTGCAGAACTTCAAGGCGTTTCCTGATAACGCTGAAATAAAATTTAATGGTCGTCATGCTTTAGTTTTTGGTGTTAATGGCAGCGGAAAGTCTTCCATATTTTGGGCTTTATACACTGCCTTACAATGTAGTAGTAAGAAACCTAATGAGCACAAGAAGTATTTTGAGAAAATCGATCCGCTTTCACAAAGTCTACGAAATGTATATCAAAAAGATGAAGTTGATTCCTTCATTCATTTGAATTTCAAGGAAAAAAACAGCAAGACATTAACATCCTTTAAGCTTTCTGAAACGGATGATGATTGTAAAGACCCATTTATTAAACAAGTAAATTCATCAAGTGAATTTATTACGCACCGCTTGCTATTGAACTTTAGTAATTTCAGGAACTCTGAACCATTAAATCTCTGGCCATTTTTCTTACGTGATATTATCCCGTTTGCCCAAAGCAGCACAGGGGTTAATCTTCTTGAACTATACAATAAAATTCTTGACGGATGCAAGAAAAATGAAAAAATCGCTACGTTAAATCTATGGCGTACCGAATTTAATAATGCCCTTGAAGACCTAATTGACCCATTGAAATTAAAAGGTGGAACAAGTCTTGTAAGTGATTATTATAACAATTATTTGGCAAGGGATGGTGAAAAGGCAGTAATTGGGGTGTATGTTGAAACCGCATTAGCTGAGTTTGATAAGAAACGACAAGTTTCAGAGATAAAAATTCATTTGACTTCAACTTTTGGAGATGCTAAGACAGGTTTAAAAGATATTGGTAAGCCGCATATCTTTTTTAATGAAGCAAGAATAAACGCAATTGCATTGGCAATTCGTTTCGTTTTGATGGAGGTAAGAAAAAAGAACAGTTTAGCAGGACACGAAGATGATTTGAACCTATTGGTTTTAGATGACTTGCTAATTAGCTTGGACTTAAACAACAGGCTTAAAGTTATCGATTTGGTCATTGATAAATATTCGGAGGATTATCAAATTATCATTCTTACCCACGAAAAAGGTTTCTACAACGAGCTTAAAAGGAAAATTCATGATAATATCAGCAAATGGCAGTTGATGGTATTTGAGCCAACACCGATACATGAGAACCCAAAAATCAGATATGACAGAAGTGATTTTCTAACAAAAGCAATTGATAACTATAAAAATGGTGATTATGAAGCCTGTGCTTTGTATTTACGAAAAGAAACAGAATCAATTCTAGGTAAATACACCGACCCTGAACTAAAATATATTTGGGCTAATACAAGCTGGACAAGCCTTGGTTCTATGATTGAAAAGGTTATTGATTCAACTGACGAATCAGCTTTACTAAACGACCTTAGAAGATTGGTTTCAAGGAATGATATTACTGCTGAAGAAATCGAAGACTTGAAGAATGACCTAGATAGTAATGTCAAATATGATGCAAATAAAGAAACAAAAATACGAAGAGGTGAACTTAAAACATTCAGAAGACACTGGACTAACTTTCTTATAAAAGTAAAGAACGAAAAATCTCAGTCGTTAGAGCTTTCGCAATTAGTAGCACAAATTAAACTAATAAAAAACAGATGTTTAAACCCTGGTGCTCATTTTAACGAATCACCGCTTTTCAAAGAAGAGATTGAAGAGGCAATTGAAACCGTAATTGAAATCAAAAAGGCCATAGCGAATCAAAATGTGAAAATTTATATAAAACGCTGTCAGGAGGCAGGGATGAAAATTTAAATATGCAATCAGTCGTACACTTCAGCAATATAAGAAACGAGATTATCGGGCAACTCAAAAAGGCTACCCGAGAAATCAAGATTGCTATGGCTTGGCTAACGGATGAAGATATAATAAGAACACTAACACAAAGAGCCGAAAGCGGTTTATATGTTGCGGTGGTAATGAGTGAATCCAAAGAAAACTTTCGTAATATTTCAAAATGGAAAGACTTTTTAAGGCATAATAGTAAACTGCATATTGCAACGCCTAAATTCTTGCATCACAAATTCTGCATCATTGACAATACAACAATTATAAACGGCTCCTATAACTGGTCATATTTTGCTCAAAGCAATGAGGAAAATATTGTGGTAATGCACTTGGAAACTGGAAAAGAGGAAGACGATAGATTGCTGAAACAATTTGAAGCCAAACACAAATTCTTTTGCGACAAGGCATCTCAACCAATAACTGAAGTTGCAGACTTAAACCAATTCAAAGAACAAGGGAAAATTGCAGCGGTAATGCTTGCACAGCTTGACGAAGAAGAAATCCTGCTAAGACAGGAATTGGAAGATGATGTTAAGAAATCATTTGATGAAGCCTTAAGAATTGGCATTCCAATCAGCACACTCCTTTTAGAAAGAATGAAGCTGGACGGTGGTGGTGTAGAGTTTATCAAACGAATCCTACATGATGAAATTACTTCGGGAGACATGAAATCAGGATTTAAAAAGCTTGAAGAACCCATTCCCCATCGTGTTGACCTTTCATTGGAATATTTGGCTTCACGACCAAAATATCAGAAATTGTTTAATGACAAGGAAGTCGAGTTTTGTAAAAATCTAATGAAGAAATATAACTTGTAATCATATGCCAACCCAGCAGCCACACACATTGCCAAGTCGCACAAGCC
>JAKQEZ010000465.1 GCA_029558435.1 Bacteroidota bacterium | reverse complement strand
GTTAGTGGCAACTCTAAAAACCCGACACTCGACAAATAGAAAAGCGACAAATGGACGATTACCGCAAATATTTTAGACAATTTGTAACGGAAAATTATCCAAACGACTTTGGCAATATCCTCGCTGACACGGACAGAAATTACAATTCTATTTCGACAGACACAGCTTTTGCAAAGACTTCAAAAAATCCAATTGACAGACGACTTGACTTTTGTTCATACTTTTTAGCACTCATTAAGACACTTGACAACAAAGGAGAAACTTTTGACAACATTAGGAAAATTTGTTTACAAATAACGACAGAGTATGTTCAACCCAAAAGCAAAATTCAAGAGTATTTCAAACGACTTTTACCAAAATTGACAAATACTTGGCTTGGACAGTTTTTAATTAAAGCATTTCATAAGCGAGTAAGCGTAAACACAAATCCAGACGGTTTTATTGCTAACATAATAACAGACGAAAATGAAACATTTGGACTTGGCTACGGAATAGACATAATTGAATGTGGGATATGTAAACTGTTCAAAAAACATAACTATTCAAAGTATGCTTCAATACTTTGCGAAGTTGACGAAATTACTTCTGGCTTAGCAGGACTACAACTCGTTAGGACAGGGACAATAGCAAACGGAGCAAAAAAATGTGACTTTAGATTTAAACTTGAAGAAAAGCGAAATTGACAGAAAACGAAAGAAGAGCAGCCACTAACACGGGTTTTGCGTCAGGCGGGCTGACGTGCAAACTTGGAGCTTTGTGCTTCTATTCAAGTTCAGTGCTGGTTGACAGTTTTGTACTCCGAAACCCGCCCGAACGCAAAGCCCGAAACCGTTACCTGCCATTTTAGGGCGACACGTTACAACAATTGACAATGACAAAAATTAGACATCGTTTCATAAATCATAATATCGACCCCAAGACAGAAACTTTGGTTATTGGGACGTTTAACCCAGACACCGAAGAAAACATAGCGGACTTTTTTTACGGCAGACAAAGGAATTTTCTTTGGACACTTATTCCAACAGCATTCAATGAACCTTCATTAAAAGGGCAGCCCCGAAATGAAAAATTAAAATTCATTGAAAAATACAGAATTGATTTTATCGACCTGATTTCAGAGGTCGAAGTTGAAGAAGTCGCAAATTACGATGACGGGTATCTTGATAGTAAAGTTTCCGAATGGAGAGACGTTATTTCTGAAATTGGCAAACTATCAAACCTGAAACGAGTTTGTCTGACAAGAAAATCGTTTGGGGATATTCCGAATATGAAAACGAGAATTGATGAAATAAAAAGCTATTGCGAAGAGAAGAAAATTCCTTTTCAGTTATTAACAACACCAGCAAGGTTTTACGGACAGTCAAAACAAACAGAGTGGACAAAGTTCTTTAGCAATGATAACTGACAGCCAAACTAACTTTTTATATTTAGCGGACATTTTACCAACTAAGTATCCTGACTTTTACAAACGGTTTGAATACGTTTTGGAGGACTGCAACATTCCATTCGACTTTTTACCACAGACAAAAGACGTTTGGGCTGTTGACTATATGCCAATCCAAACAGACCTGAATAAATTTGTTCGCTTTGTTTATAATCCTTCATACTTACAGACAAATAAGTATTTAAAAACCATTTCGGACGTTGATGAAATTTGCAAAGCAATCGGAATTGAAACTCTAAAAACAGAAATTATCATTGACGGTGGTAATGTAACTCGTTGGGCAAATAAGGTTATTATGACTGACCGTGTTTTTAAGGACAACCCGATTTACGAACGAAAAAAACTAATCAAAGAACTTTACGAACTTTTGCAGGTTGACAAAATATATTTTGTTCCCGAACAACCAGGTGACTTTACAGGTCATTCGGACGGAATGGTTCGTTTTGTGGACGAACACACCGTTATCATCAATGACTACAAACAAGAAAAAGAATGGTTTTATAGAGCTTTTGATATTGCCATTCACAATACAGGACTTGACTACATCACAATTCCATACAACGTGTATGACAACAAAAGCAACGACCACGCAAATGGCGACTACATCAACTATTTGCAAATGGAAAATACTGTAATCATTCCGACTTTTGGCATCAAAGAGGACGACTTAGCAGTTAGACAATTGGAAACAATTTTTGCAGGACAAAATATTCAAACTATCGAAAGCAACGAAATAGCTTATGACGGTGGAATTTTAAATTGTATAACGTGGAATATCAGGACAGACAAATAAAAACGGCAGGTAACAGCGGTTTTGCGTTATGGGGGCTGACGTGCTTCGTGGAAACATTTGTGCAAGGTTCAATATTCGTTCTTCGTATGAGCAGTAGTGCTAAAAATCCGCCACTACGCCAAGCCGCAAAACGTTACCTGCAAGCCTAAAAGACGACACAACACAACAGAAACAGACGACTAAAACATAAACGATTTAACACAGACAAACCATTTTGACAGTTGAAAACAGACATAAAAACTATACAGCAAACGGACAGCGAGTAAGCCGACACTCATTGCCGACCCTTCTGTGTTTTAATTTTTTCCCCACCGCACAAAAAAAATTGAATTTCTATTGCCACCGCACAAATGGCACATTTGCTATTGCCCCAACCGCACAAGCCAACACTTCTGCAAAAGCAAAAGAGCCATTTTTTAGCCCCCGCTCCGTTTTGATTGTTGAATTTTTTAG
>JAKQEZ010000458.1 GCA_029558435.1 Bacteroidota bacterium | reverse complement strand
ACGTTAAACAGAACACCATATCGGCAAAGCGATTATTGAAAAGGGAATAAAACAAAATTGAAAATATCACCACTCTTTGTTTAACCAGCAAATCTCAACTGGCTATTGGGCATAACGTTTCGGGGCTTTGCGATGGTGGGGCAATCGAAGCACAAATTTTCAATTTTGCACAAAAGTTCAATCGAAGAACTACCGTTGAACTTTGCAGTTTCGCCCCACTATTGCAAAACCCTTGTTAGCGGTAGTGCTTTTTTGTCTACCAATTTATGAATTTATTTTTCTATTGTCCGTAATGCTTTTTTTATGATGTAAGCAGTTTCTTTGGTCGGACTTTCTTTTTTCCATTTTTCGCAAAGATTTTTCACAAAATCGGGTTGTGTTTTACTGGCATCGTTCAGCCAATTTCCAACGCTGTCTTGAACATATTTTGCTTTGTCAGATTTCAACGGTTCTAAAATAGTTAAGCCCAATTCAGGATTTTGTTTCAATTCTTCAATATGTTCACACCAAACGCCTCTTGGTCGTGTTGCTTCACTTGCAAAACGTCTAATATTTTCGTCTTCATTATTGGTCCATTTTGATAAAATTTCTAAACTTTCAGATAAGTTTTTAGAAATAGTTGGTCTTACTGCCAACCAACAAATTTCTCGAACACCAAAATGTTTGTCTGCCGAAAATGGTTGTATTTTATCGAGCATTTGTTTTACATTCAATTTTGGATTTTTTCCAATAGTATAGGTCGCCCAACAACGAATTAAATCCGATTGATGCGTTGAGATAATGTCTAAAATTTCGGTGTCGTTATTTTTAGTTGCCTGTTCAAAAATTCCTGTTCCAATGGTTTCGTTGATTGTGTTTACGGTTTGCTTTTTCAACGCTTCAATATTCAACAAAATAGGTTTCAGATATTTTGTTCTATTCGTTTGTTTAAGTAAATTTTCAAGCAAAACTCTTTGGTTAACAGCCAACCATTCTACCAAATTAGCCGTTTCAATTTGCCCATTGTTTAGTTGTACCAAAATCTCTTTCGGAATGTCTTTTGTGGAGCGAGAACCTTTGCGTTTTATTTCGGTCATAATGTGTTTAGTAATTCGTCAATATCAATTCTATTCATATAGTTTGCGTCTGCAAATTTATAAATTATTATGCCGTTTTCATTTACTACAAAAACTGCTGGAATAGGTAAAGAGTTGTCATCATTTTTATTAAAAGAAGAAAGGTTAATTCCTAAAGCGTTGTAAAAAGGCAAAACAAAATCTTGAAGTTCAAATATAATTCCTAGTTGTTTTGCGAAGGTATTGTCTTTGTCTGTAAGCACTTCAAAAGTTAAATTATGTTTTTCAATAACCGTTAAACTATTATCGGGACTTTGAGGAGAAATTGCAACAAGCGATACTTTTTTATCATTGATTTTTGATAAATTTTCTTGAAGTGCTTTTAATTCTAAATTGCAATACGGACACCAACTACCACGATAAAAAGCAATAATCATTTTCCCACTTTTCAAAATTTCTTTTGAATGTATGATTTCATTTTTGGCATTGGGTAATGAAAAATCGGGCATTATTGCTCCTAGTTTTATACTTTTTTCTTCGATATTTTTTGTTTTTAAATCTTTAATAGATTTTCCAAATGCTTCCAAAACTTCTTGCGGAACTTGTGTTGCCAATTCGTTGTTGAATTGTTCGATTTGTTTTGCTAATTCGCTCATATCCTTATAAATTGATTAATTTTGCAAATGTCTGAAAGCCTTTTAGAATGAACAATACCGCATATTTTCAGCACATAGGGATAAAAAAGTCAATTTTATGAAAACAAAGGAACGAACTACCGAAAATAAAATTTGTCCGCTGGAAATTGCTGTAAATTCAATTTCAGGAAAATGGAAAATTCCGATTGTTTGGCAAATAAATGAGGGCAAAAAACGACCAAGTGAGTTTTTGCGGGGAATTGCCAATGTCGATAGACGTGTTTTAAATCAACAACTCAATGAAATGGTTGAAGATGGCATTTTAACCAAAGAAAGTTTCAACGAGTTACCACCAAGAGTTGAATATTCACTTACAGAAATCGGTGAAAAATTGGTCGAAATTCTTTGGCAGTTAAACGATTGGGGTAAATTGTTAATCGTAGAAGAAGTCTGATTTTGTTTGTTGGACGGGTTTTGGGTCGCATTACCGCTAACGGTATCGGGCTTGGGGAATGGCGTTTCAAAGCACCTCTCTCCAAACTTTCACCAAATATAATAATTATCTCTAAACTTCCAAATCTATAGCTTCGCCCAGCCATTTTCCAAACCCGTGTTATGGATTGCAGCACGC
>JAKQEZ010000455.1 GCA_029558435.1 Bacteroidota bacterium | reverse complement strand
TACAGAAACTAAAAATTTAGCATCGATTAAAACGTCCTTAAAGCGGTTGTTTTTCAAGGGTTCTTTCTGAAAACGGCAGTTGTGCAATGATTATCGTTGTTTGATAAAGGCGTTCTTGTTTTTCGTCACTGTCAAGCTGTTATTTTTTAGTCTTTTTAGTTTTCTCTTTTGTAAATAAATCGGCTGTATATTTTTCGTATAGCCCAAATAAAAATTCCATCCGATTGGCTTCACTTGTAAATGCATGTGGTCTGTAAGCTAAATCAACTGCTTTGTCTAACTCGTTGTGAGCTTTGATTAAAGCAGGTGGCATCGTCAATGGGTCGTAGAGGTCAGCAAGTGAACTGTTAGGAAATTGTAGTCTTGCATCTAATACTTTTTGTGCTGCTGTTTCAATAGCAATAATTTGTTTCACTGTTGGATTTTCAGGCCAAGGATAATTGTTGTAAACGATATCTTTCGAATATCTGTAATCACTTTTCAATCGCCCACAAATATATTTAACCCAAGCCATATGCATTGCTGACATTAAAACTCCAAAATGATATTGATTTCCATTAGGTATAGACATACAGGTGTCGCTTACAATGGAATTTTTATCAAAAAATCCGAATGGAATATATGGTCTATTTTCAGACGAAACTCTCGGAACAACTATAAAAGTTTCTGGTCGGTTTCTGTCACGAAATAAAGTTGGCGTTACTGCAAATTTTTGTGTTGAAGGGGCTACGCTGTCAAGGCGAAACTTTTTTACTAACTCTACTCTTTTAAGCACTTCAGGCATTTGTTTTAGTTCGTTTGGTTCAGCGTCCACAAGCCATAAGCACCAACGTTTTTTTCCATTTAAAAACTCAAAAGCAGAAATAAGAGGAAGAATATACTTTTCAGCTTTCGGTTCTTTTTGTAAAAAATCAATTTTTTCTTCGTCAGAGAGTATCAAATTTCCACCATCCAAAGGCATATTTCCAAAACTCATTTTGGGAACATTGCAAAGTGGGTTTGTCCGTTTAGTGATTAAAATATCTTTTGCATCAACCAAATATGGATTGATATTTTTTGCTTTTATTTCATGAGCTTCGCCTTTAATATCTTCATATTCAAAAATAACTTTGTTATTCGTATCAAAATTGGCGAAACCAATTATTACACAATATACAGCTGCATTTCCCTTGGCTTCGTTGCTCCATTTAAAAGTTCTATGAGCAAAGTGAATTTTGATATTGTATTTATTGAGCATTTGTCCCCAAAGTATGCTTGTTTGTTCACCTTGTACAATGGAGTTGGTAGAAACAAAAGCTACTTTTGTTTTTAACCCTTGAATATATTTTGCTGCTTTGATGTACCAAGCCGTTACATAGTCCAAAACTCCTGCACCTTGTATGTTTTCAAATTCTTTTACTACAGCATTTCGCTGGGTTTGACTCATTATTTTGGAGCCAATAAAAGGCGGATTTCCAATGATGTAATCAAAAGTTATTTCATTCGTTGGGCTGGGTTTTCCTTTATGGATTTGGTAAGTTTCCGTTTGAACGTTAGCTGTTTTGTATTCACTAATCGGTTCCTCCACTAAATAAATATTGGCATGTTTAGCAACAACATTAATTGTATTTACAGGATTTAATAAAGACTGCCAATCGGTTTCTAAAGCATCACCATGAACAATGGTAGCGGCTTTTTTTAACGGCAAACGCACAAAGTATTGTCCGAACTCACTACTTACTAACATATTCATTTGGTGGTCAATCAGCCACATTGCAACTTCGGCAATTCGGGCAGGGAATTCTTCATATTCTATGCCAAAAAATTGGTCAACATTAATCCAAAGAATTTGGCTAATATCTAAAAAGCCTTGTCCAGATTTGTTGAGTGCTTTTAAAATTTCAAATTCTAATAGTCGCAACTCTCGATACGTGATCACCAAAAAGTTTCCGCATCCGCAAGCAGGATCCAAAAATTTGAGCGTGCTAAGTTTTTTATGAAATTCGTTTAGTTTGTTTTTGTTGTCTTTTACGCTTTCAAATTCTTGCCAAAGTTCGTCAAGAAAAAGCGGTTTAATCAGTTTTAAAATGTTGGTTTCGCTGGTGTAATGTGCTCCAAGGTTTCTGCGTTCTTTTGGATTCATCACACTTTGAAACATTGAGCCGAAAATGGCAGGCGAAATTTTGCTCCAATCAATGTAACAGCAATTTAAAAGCGCTTGTCGCATATTGCTGTCAAAACTTGCTGTAGGCAAAAGTTCTTCAAATAATTTTCCATTGACATACGGAAAGTCGGCAAGTTGCTCATCCAGATTTTTATAACGGTTTTCTTTTGGTGTGTTAAGCACCTGAAAAAGTTCTTGTAGTTTTGCCGCAAGATCACTTCCATCTATATTAGTGCGTTGTTCAATGTATTCTTGAAATTGCTGCTTGTTGAAAATGGTGGTGTCTTCGGCAAACAAGCAAAACAGAATACGAACTAGATAAACTTCTAATGGGTGTCCAGTGTAACCAATTTCCTTCAATCTGTCGTGAAGTTTACCCATTAACTCGGCTGCCTTAATGTTTGCAGGGTCTTGTTCTTTGTAAACTTTCTTTTGATAGCCAAGTAAATAACCGAAATGCTGAACGTTGTTGACAAGGTCGTTGAGTTTAAACTCAATCGTTTTGTTTTCTTCCAGGTCGTAAAGTCTAAAATTTTCAAAATCACAAACCAAAATATATTTCGGTAGTTCATGTTCTTTCAATCCGTATGTATAGTCTTTAGCTTGTGTAAATGCTTTATCGAGATTTTTACCCCGACTTTTCATTTCAATTAAAATTGTTCCTTTCCAAAGCAGGTCAATGTAACCGTCTTTGTCATCCAATTTTTTTACTCTATGCTCAAAAGTCGAAACCCGTTTGCTTGTAATACCAAACACATTGAAAAACTCAACTAAAAATGGTTTTGCGTCTGCTTCTTCGTTTGAAGTGTCTGCCCATTCTTTTGAGAATTTTAATGCTCGATCTTTTATTTCGTTCCAACTTAAAGTCATTCTTTTTTTGTTTGTTATCGGTCGTTTTCTTGTTGGTTGTATGTCCTCCTAAGCTTGCACATAAAGGCAGTCTGTGAAAATATAATCAAGAATATAGGCAAAATTACACAAAATAATTATAACTTCATGATGCAAAGAAAATATTTAAAAAATGGCTATCCTACTAGATTTGTACGCTGAGCTTGCCGAAGCACACGCTCGGGGCTTTCGCTTTCTCAGGGCTTTCTTCTATTCATCATAATGTTAGCAGCAGGTGTTTATTCTTTTCCTTTTTTAGGCTTCTTTTTTGCTTCTTTAAGAACTTTCTTCTCGTCACTATCGAGTTTTCGTTGTAGTTTCTTTACATCTTCAGCTGGTGGTAAATTCTCTGGAATAATCCCTCTGTTTGTTAGCATATTTCTAACTGCTAAGTTATTATCAATATGTTCTTTTTCAATTTTAGATTGCCCTTTTAAATCCTTATTTTGAACATTAAGTCCTGTCATTTCTGCAGCTAAATCTTTCGCTTTTATGCTAATTGTAGGAAGAAAGTCTGCTACGGGTCTATTGTCAGGAACTCCCATTTTCTTCTTTAGCATTTGAGTATTTAGGCGAAATAATGCTTGGTCTCCTTTACTTCTAATAATTGCAAAGCCTTGACTATCTACACCTCTTTCATATAGAACACCTGATAATTGTTTTTCTGTTTGGCTTAGTTTTTCTCTTGCTTTTACACGCTCAAATTCTAATAATCTTTGTTCTACAAGCTCTGCTCTTCTTGTTTGAACTGCAAAATAGTTTTGTGCAAATGAAATCTCTTCTTTTCTACTATCTCCATTTTGGGCTATTAAGTAACACGCATATCTTGTCAAAAGAATATCGTCTATTTCTTTTTCAGCTCCTTTGGGCATTGGTA
>JAKQEZ010000437.1 GCA_029558435.1 Bacteroidota bacterium | reverse complement strand
GTTGAACCGATTTTAAGTTCGCCAATTAATGGTGCAATACCTTGTTTTGTGAGAACTTGTTGCAAATTGGTATTGTGAGAATTTTCAAGCACAAGATGTTCTGCAAGTGCTTCTAATCCTTGATTATTTCTATTCGGCTTTTGATATGAATCTGTGATTTGTATTTTTTCTGTACCGTTTTCGGTAATTACAACAAAGTAGTTCATAGTTTTGAATTTTTAGTTTTGAGTTAATTAATCATTTACAATTAACCATTAATCATTAAAAACGTTGATTTCTCCACCAACTCCGAAACGTCCATTACCTTTTGCTACACCATTGGCAACATCAATAATGCAATCAACTTCGTGAGCAAATCCTTGTCCGCCTCTAAAATTACCATCTTTGGTTGAATGGAATATGAATACAAATGCGGTACGAGGAAATTGTTTGTGAAGTCTTACAAGCTGCTCGATTGTCATTCCTGCTTTACTTACCGAATCAATAAATACAAAGTCAAAACTTGAAAGATTTTCGGGTAATTTCTCTGCAATAATAAGGTTTGGATGAATTGCATGTAAGCGTTCAAATTTTTCTTTGAGTGTATAACCAAAACCTTCTTCGAGTGCTGCATATAAAACTTTACCATGATTTTGTGCTAAATGTCGGGCAAAATCAATACTCAATGTTGATTTGCCACTTTTTGGTAATCCATAAACCATTATCATAAATCCTCTTGAGGGATCGCCAATTAATTTTCTGTATTTACCTTGCAAACCGATTGTTTCAAATTCCATATTTGCAAGGTCTGAACTTGAAATACATTTTGTAGGTGCAGCTTCTAAACCTTGTAAACCGTTAACCGATATTCCTGCAAGTCCCATTAATCCGTGAAGTTCTGTTTCTTTAATTTCGATTGTCTCGGTACGGTCTTGTAAATAATGAATAAGTGATTGTGAAATTGCGTGTACTTCTTTATAACGGACATCATTATAATCAATATCGCCATTATTAAAAGCCCTTTCATAACGTTTGTATAATGTCTTTGCTTTTTGTTTTACGTCAGATTTACCATGAAGCGAAATGTATTGTTTTACAAATTTAACGATTGCCGACACTTGTTCAGATTTTGTAATCTTTTCGTATTTGGCAAGTGTTTCTGCTTTAATTGAAATTTTAACCGTTTTTGCCATTTCATTGTAGCATTCAATCAACTGGTGTTGAATTTTCTCAATAATATCAGCATATCCCGAAGTTTTGCGAATGCGTTTTTCAATGATTGCACGTTGCAAAGAATTGATAAAACTCAAAATTGCAGCTTTGTCTTTTTCTTTATCGTGAAGTCCAATAAATCGTTTTATGAATCTCACTTCGGACGAAATAAATTCAACATCATCGGGAGTTATTTCGGGTGTTTTCTTTTCAGCTTTTTGCTTTGGTGCAGCCTTTGGTTTTGATTGTTTCTCTTTTTTTTCTACTACTTGTTTTGTGGATTTTACAGACTTTTTAAGGTGGTCAATTTCATCGGGATTTGAATGTTTTTCCACAACTTGATTCAGTTTATCAATAAAAGTATCAATATACTCTTTGATTGTACTGTCTTCATGGTATAAGTCCAAATTTTCATATACAAATTCAAACTCGGTTTGTTGTAATGCTGTTGGCAACATTTCTTGGGGAATATTTTGATATTCCTCTATTACATTTTGTATTGTTATCATAGGTGTAATATTTTGTAATCCGTTTAAAAAGCCATCATCGGCAAATGAAAAGTATGATTCTTCGCTATAAATTATGTGGTCGAGCATTGTTATTCCAACTGAATTCAATGCAATTTTTGTTCGCATTGTTAAATTCTTATCGGCATCCGATGGGTTTGTGTTTCCCGATGGGTGGTTGTGAGAAATTACAACTGATTGTGCCAAAGATTTTGTTGCAATTGCTACAAGCATTGGAATATCGGCAAGTGTGGCATTCGTTGAACCAATGGTGTGTCGGTAATATCCAATCAGTTTATTAGCACGATTAAAAAGTAACACCACAAAATGTTCCTGTACGATTCCTTTGGGGTAAATACGTTTTAAAATATCATAGGCATCACTTCCATTATGAATGGTATCAACATCAAACTTTTTACCTTTGTTCATACGAACTTTTAT
>JAKQEZ010000436.1 GCA_029558435.1 Bacteroidota bacterium | reverse complement strand
GAAATGCGATTGACCATCCCAACCTGATAATAACAACATGCCAGCTGCCAAAACTTCATTGATTGGCGCAATATTCGTAGCCGATTTATAACCTCTACGGTGCAACGATTCGCCCGAAGTATCTAAAGAAACCGTGCAAACATCACGATCGATGTGAATATGAAAACGAACATCTGGAAAATCCTTGTCAATGTTTGGTCTTTTGCCTGTTCGTTCTCTAAATTGATCCACCACAGCATCTTTCGATTTCAAAGCCACAAACTGGCTGTGATTAAAATGCTCCGAATGCAAGGTAGTTTCAAAAACAAACGTTTGGTGTTCGTTCATATAGTCCGACCAATCCATTTTCATCATGCCGTCGTACAAACTTTTGTCATTATACGCTTTAAATGTTTTTATTGGTTTTAATATTTTGATAGCGGTTCGCAGCGCTAAATTAGCTTTATACATAAATCCTTTATCGCCTACAAACGAAACCATTCGCGTGCCCAATTCCACTTTTTGAGCGCCCAATTGCGTTAATTCTTTTGCTAAAAGTTCTTCGAAGCCAAAGAAGGTTTTGGCCACCATTTTAAAATTTTCCATGCTTCAAATTCAAGTTCCATTACAAAAATCAATTGCCGTTGTAATAATTCGTAATCTTGTGCAAAAATACATTAAATTTGCCACTTGAAAGAAATGAAATCAGAATTAATGTCAGTAAGTAACAATAAACCACAAACCATAAAAAACCAACCAACTTCAAATTGGTTCGCTTCTTGGTTCGATACCCCGTATTACCACATTTTGTACAAAGACCGCGATTATACAGAAGCACAATTGTTTATGGACAATCTCACGCAGTATTTGAACTTGCCCGAAGAAGCTAAAATTTTAGATTTGGCTTGCGGAAAAGGTCGCCATGCGATTTACTTGAATTCATTGGGTTATGACGTTACTGGTGCTGACTTATCTGAAAACAGTATCAACGAAGCAAGTAAATTTTCCAATGAAAAACTGCATTTCAAAGTGCACGATATGCGCGAAACTTGCGAAGAAAAATACGATGCTATTTTCAATTTGTTTACCAGTTTTGGTTACTTCGAAAACGACGCTGATAACTTAACGACGTTAAAAGCGATTCACAACAGCTTGACTGAAACGGGATTTGCTTGTATCGATTTTATGAATGTGGATTATGTATTGGAAAATTTGGTTCCCGAAGAAATTAAAACAGTAGAAGGCATTGATTTTCATTTGAAACGGTATTTAAAAGACGGACATATTTTCAAAGAAATTGCGTTTGAAGCTGATGGACAAAATTTTCATTTCACCGAAAAAGTGCAAGCTTTGCGATTGGAAGATTTTGAACAAATGATGGAAGAAGCAGGCATTTATTTATTGGATATTTTTGGCGATTACAAATTGCGAAAATTCTATAAAAACCAATCCGAACGTCTAATTATGATATTCAAATAATGCAATATATCATTACTTTTTTCGCTGTAATAGCAGGTTTTCTGATTGCTTTGTTCTTAAAACCTCAGAAAAAGAAAAACATCAAATTACTTTTGGCATTTAGCGGTGCTTTCTTGTTATCGTTAACGGTTTTACATTTATTACCCGAGTTGTTCCAAGAAGGTCATCACCACCATCACGAAGGCGAACACGAACACCGATTGCCTGTTGGACTGTTCATCATGATTGGAATTTTATTCCAAATTGTATTAGAATTCTTTTCCAAAGGCGCCGAACATGGTCACGTTCACATCCATACCGATAAGAATGACGAATTGCATCACATTCCTTGGTTGTTGTTTATTAGTTTGTGTTTGCATGCATTATTGGAAGGTTTTCCTATCCAAGAAAATACAAATTTAGCCTATGGAATTGCCATACATCACTTTCCAATTGCCATCATATTGACTTTATTTTTTGTGAATGCCAAAATGGAAAAGAAAATGATTTTCGGTTTTATGTTTGCTTTTGCTTTAATGACACCACTAGGAACGTTTTTAGCCGAACAAATGCATTTTGCCCAACATTATTCCAAAGAAATTTCAGCGGTTGTAGTGGGGATTTTATTTCATATTTCTTCCACCATTATTTTTGAAAGCAACGAAGGACATAAATTTAATTTGGCAAAAATCACCATGATTGTTTTGGGATTTTTATTGGCTTTTTTCATGGAAATGGGGCATTCGCATTAAAAATTACATGGTTTTAGAATTGTACGTAGTTTTTAATTAAATTTGAAGAACAAAAAACATTAATATGGGATTTTTTTCTGCCTTAATTGGAAATGCTGGAGCTGTTAATCAGGAAACTTTGATTAAAGATTATGGCAAGCTATTAGTTACAGATGAAATAATTGAATTGGGTTTTAAACTTATTCGTGATACCTTTATTTTTACTAATAAGCGATTAATTTTAGTTGAAAAACAAGGAATTACTGGTAGCAAAACAGAGTATAAATCTATTATTTATAAAAGCATTTCGCGTTTTAGTATAGAAACCTCTGGCACTTTCGATTTAGATGCAGAATTAAAAATTTGGGTTTCTAGTGAAACAAATCCAAGTGTTGTGAAACAGTTCAACAAATCTGTTAACGTTTATGATGTTCAAAATGTTTTGGCACATCATGTTTTAAAATAAGACTATGAACTTCATTAAAACCACCGAACAAGCTTCCAAATACGAACATTTAGAACAAATGTCGGTTACGGATTTGTTAACAAATATAAACAACGAAGACAAAAGCGTTCCATTGGCAGTAGAAAAAGCTTTACCACAAATTGAAGCCGTTGTTGCAGTAGTTGTGGAGAAAATGAAATTAGGTGGTCGTTTGTTTTACATTGGCGCGGGAACTTCGGGTCGATTAGGAATTGTAGATGCTTCGGAATGTCCACCAACGTTTGGCGTTCCTTTTGATTTAGTCATTGGAATTATTGCTGGTGGCGATACTGCTATAAGAAAAGCCGTAGAATTTGCCGAAGATGACACCCAACAAGCTTGGAACGATTTACAAGAATGGAATATTAACGAAAATGACGTAGTCGTAGGTATTGCCGCTTCTGGAACAACGCCATACGTAATTGGTGGTTTGGAAACCTGTAATGCTAATGGAATCACAACTGCTTGCATCACTTGCAATACAGGAAGTCCGTTAGCTTTAACTGCAAAATATCCTATTGAAGTCGTTGTAGGGCCAGAATTCGTAACAGGAAGTTCCAGAATGAAAGCAGGAACGGCTCAAAAATTGGTATTGAACATGATTTCAACAGCAACCATGATACAATTGGGTAAAGTAAAAGGTAATAAAATGGTCGACATGCAATTGAGCAATACCAAATTAATCGATCGTGGCACTAAAATGATTATGGAGGAAACTGGAATTTCCTATGAAGTAGCAGAAAAACTTTTAAAAGAAAAAGGTAGCGTAAG
>JAKQEZ010000434.1 GCA_029558435.1 Bacteroidota bacterium | reverse complement strand
CGGGCTGTGAATGTTGTCCAAACAGGTTATTGCTCAATACCAAAATTAAAATACTGAAAATAAGTTGTCTCATGATCTAATATAGTCTATTTCCCGATTCATTGTCATTTAGCTGTGTCTTTTCTCCGCTTGTGCATAACGTTTTGCGGCTTTGCGAAGGTGGCGATTTTCACCACTAAACTTCATTCGAAGCACTAAATTTTGATAAACCACTTCACTGTCATACGAAGCACTGCACCGCCACTTTTGCAAAACCGCTGTTAGCTGCTGGCGTTCTTGTCCACCGTGTCTGTAAACCATTGTCGTTGTTAGGTTTTCTTTCATTTGTCTGTCGGGTTGTGCGTGGCGTTTTTTATTTTTTTGAAGGGTCGGAAAATTTTTTAAAACCATTTTTGTCGTGCGGTTGGACAGACACACTCTTTGCCAAACTTGGGTTTGAGGGTTGGCTTGAGCGGTTTGGCAATGTGTGTGGCTGTATGCGTTGGCTTGTCATTTTCATTTCAGATTAATTTTTCATTCTTTCATAGTGTAATGGGTCATTGTCCTTGATAATTTGCATTAAATATTTTGCAGATTGGTGAATTTCTTGTGGGTTTTTAGAGCCATTAATTGAATGCGACAATATATTACAGACTTTCAATAAAACGCCAAGTTCAGTTTTAGATTTATCATTAGTAATTTTAAAATCATTTGCTAAACGACCAAGTTGAGCACTTGTTAAATTCAAATCTTCCCCAATTTTAAAACTATACCATTCTTCGAAAACTCTTCTTATAATATTTGGGTAATGATAAATTTCGCATTCGGTTGTTGCTTGTCCTTCGTGCTTTTGTGAAAAATTATATATTTCTTTGAATAAGTATTTATATGGCTTTTCAATATTCTTTGCTTTAACAATCTCACTTTTACCGTTACTTTTCCTTATTTCAAAAGTTGCATATTTAGATTTGGTTTCAATACCATTTTTATCCGTTTTATCTTCCCAAGCTTTTTTACCATAAGACAAGTTGCAAAAGTCCTCCCAAGAATGCGTCATTACAAAGACTTGTTGATTTGGAAGTTCTAAAAGATTTTTCATAAGTTCCAGAATATAAAACCTATTCGAATCATCCATACTTGAGATTGGATCGTCAACTATGATAAGTTCAATTTCAGATTTTACGTTCTGTTGTTTGTTGTCTGCAAAAAGTTCGTAATAGAAAAACAGCAATGCTAAAAGGTTTTTCTCTCCTTCGCTAATATCCTTAATTGTAAGAGTTGCGTTTTCGTTGGTGCTTTTGATAATGTAATTTTTGTTGTCTGTATCAAGCTCAACCTTTAATGAAATATTTATGTCATTCAGAATGTGAGTAACAAAATCAGCAAAATCTTTTGTTTGACTTTTCTGTTGTTTCAAATCTTGAATTTCTTGCTGTTTTTTCATGTTGTTCTCTCGCTTTTTCTTGAGTTCAGCTTCTTTGTCTTTAACCTCCTGTAGCTTATCTTTTATAGTAGCTGATTGCTGTATTTCCAAACCAATTGCACCTTTTACTAAAGTGGTCAGGTTGTTTTGTTTCTTTTTTAACTCAGATAGTTGGTCGTTTTTGGCATTTGAGATAATTGAAATAGATTCTTCAAGCTCTTTTAGAGTTTCTGCTAAAAGTTCAAAATCAAAATTTTCTTGAACTTCAATGTTATCAATTTTCTTTTGACACGAATTTATAATAGCTTCAATAGTGTTTTTCTTTGCAGAAATTGCTGCAAAATGTTGCTCTATTTCATTGCCAATGTTGGTGGTGTAAGTTTTAGATTCTTTCTCAATAGCTATAATACTCTCTAAAAGACTTTGAAGCTGTTCTTTAAATTGCTTTAGTTTTTCAGTTGCTTTATGACGTTTGTTATCTTTGAATTCGACTATTTTTGCTTTGACATCTAAATAATCTAATTGGCCATTGCAGAATTTACAGTTATCGCCATCTTTATGAAGTTTCAAACCTGTTTCAATCCATTGAACAACTTCAAATTCCGGGATTGATATATCTTCTCCGAATTTTTTTTTGAATATTACTTTTACTTCTTCGATTAATGTTGTTTGAATTTTAGATAAGATTAATGGTCTCAAATTTTCGTTTTGTGCAATTTGTTTCTCAATTGCATTGTCGCCATTAATCTTTATCAGTTTATCGTCATCTGCTTCTATTTTTTTTGCATCCTGAAAATCTTTTTTGTAAAGTTCAATTACTCGCTCAACTGATTCATCTTTAGACTTTCTTTGAATATTGGCTTCGCCTTTTCGTCTATCGTGAATTTTGTCAATTTCAACTCTAATTTCTTTGCGTAATTTGGCGATATCTATTTCAAGTTTTCCAATTTCATCTTCTTTGATAATTAGCTTTTCAAGTTCTTTAATCTTGATTTCTATATCAACGTCACCTTTACTAAAACTTGCCTCAACGCCTTTAATTTTATCCTCAGAATTTTCAAGTAACAATGACTTTGAGATGTAATCTCTATCGAAAATTCTAAGATTCTCAGGCTTTTTGGTTGTGTCTTTTAGAAATTCATCTTTTATGCCAATAGCAATAGCACTTTTCCCTTTACCATTGTATCCAAATAGAATGTTTTTGGCACGAAAAAGTAAGTCGTTGGGATTTGTATAGCCAACAAAAGATTTAAGAGTAAAGTTATTTAGCTTAGTTATCATTTTACTTCAATTTTGCTAAAACACAATCTTCACATCTTCTTTATAGTTCTGTAAAGTTCCGTTTAGGCTGGCTGTCCAACCGTCAATAAATACTCTGCCGTTTTTAATGGCGTTTGAATAATCGTCACTCGTAATTTTCTCGCTGTTGGTTATGTAGTAATGGTTGCCGATTTTGTAAATGCAATCTTTTACCACTTCTTCGGGAACTTGTGTTGGCTCGTCTAAACCAACGGTGAAAATCATATTGTAAATGCGACTTAAAGCGTCTGTATCATTTTCAGTTATTGAAATTTGCCCTTTGTCGTCAACTTTCAGTTTTGGGGCTTCTACACTGTCAAATACTTTAAAGCCAATATCAGGAACTTGTTTTTTGTCTTCCTCAAACAATCCTGTTTTGCTGTTTTCTGTTTCAATGTCTTTTGTGATTTTTTCTCCTGCTCTTTTC
>JAKQEZ010000426.1 GCA_029558435.1 Bacteroidota bacterium | reverse complement strand
GTTTGTTTAGTAATTCCTGAAACGATAAATCGAAAAGAATTTCAATGTGAGCACGCAACGGGCTTTCAATAGAAATATCTTTAATCAGGGTAACTTTTTCAAGTACATCTTTACTTTCGTCACGTTTGTGTAAACGGCGATTGATAACGGAAAAAGTAAGTTTGTTCCCATGCTTAAAAAGAACCATAACTGGCATAGGAAACAAGCGGTTAATTTCTCGTGTTATATTCGACAAATCAGTACGGTTGTATTCTTCGCCAGATAATTCAAGGGCGAAAAACAAATAAGTTTCAATAATGGTTTTGTCCACTTGTTTGGTATCAAACAAACTGGCTTGTTGCGATACTTCTTCTCTGGATAATTGGAAAAGTAAGTCAACATATTTCCATTCTTTTACTCGTGCTTTATTATTATCAAACCTTTGGTCTGAAATATAGGTGTCCTGAAATTCTTCAAAAGTAGGTTTGTCAAGCGGTGCACGGCGTTCTGTAATGTAACCGAGTTTGCCGAATAATTCCAAGCTGTTTTTTGTCAGGTTGCCTTTTGCAAATGCCTGTATTGCCTCTTGTATGTTTGTTTTAAATTCTTCAGTAGTCATAAAACTTATTTTATTATCAGCCATGTAACCAGTTCAAAATTGTTAGTTTCGCTAATTCTTTTTGATTTTGGAATTAGCAAAGCCCCTCTGTCGTTTCCTGTAATCTTTTGATTGCTTCGCTTATTGAAAATTCTGCTTATCTCATCTATGGCCTTTGCCAAAAGTTCAGAATACTTCTGCATATCTTCTCCTTGCTTGGTTTCAGCATTAAAGATTTCGCATAATTCTTCAAATGCCTGTGACTTTCCCGAGCACATCAAGCGATAAATTTCAAGTATCTGTTTTGCGTTTGTATAATTAAATCTTACTTGTCCGTCATCTCTAATATAAACAAGAAAATAGGGTTGTAAAGGATTTACTTCTTCGTTGCCATCGGTATCGCCTTTTTGCTTCAAACAATACACAACACCAGGTTTAATAATTTCCTTTTCAGCAGTTGAAAGTTTTTCGGTATCAAGCAAATTTGAATAGTTGCCCGATGGTGAAGGAACAACAGCATACAAACCAAATGGAGCATCTTCAAGTTTTTTCCTGTTATTTTCTATGAAGTTCAGCAATTCAATTCTAAAGTCGTCCAGTGTAAAGTCTGTAAGCGAAATGCTTTCGTTCATGTCTTCGAGGTCAAGCACTTCATCTCGCAATTTTTTTAATTGCTGATTACGATATTTCAAATCGTCTTCAATTAATTCTTCAATCTGGTCGGTAGCCAAAACGTTGTCGTCAGCAGTTGCAGTAACATCAACCAAAGCCATTCGGGCTTCAACCCTTTCTTTAAGGTTTATATAATTATCAAGGTCTTTAGTAGGCCAGAAATTTACCAACTGTATTTTATCGTTTTTACTTCCTAAACGGTCAATACGTCCGAACCGCTGTATGATACGAACAGGATTCCAGTGAATATCGTAATTTATAAGATAATCGCAATCTTGCAGGTTTTGACCTTCGCTAATACAGTCGGTTGCAATCAAAATGTCAATTGTTCCTTCTTTAGGCATTGACTTCATTTTGTCTCGGTTCTTTGAAATCGGAGAAAAATTTGTCAAAATATTATTGTATTCATTTTTACCGAAAGTGGTTTTAGTTTGTGAACCAGCTACCAAAGCAATATTGAGTTTTAATTCATTCTTTGCCCAATCATGCAAACAATCGTATAAATAATTGGCAGTGTCGGCAAAGGCAGTGAAAACAACCACTTTGTTGTTTCCTGAATTCAGATTCTTTTGGATTTTATCATTAATGAGTTTTTTAAGGTCTTTCAGTTTTGCATCTCTGTCGGGCGTTACAGCAACTGCAAAATTGTAAAGTTTGTTCAAGGCTTCCCTGTCTCTTTCCAAGTCTGCAAGCCATGTATCTAAATCCAAATCGGCTAAATCAAATTTAAGTTTTTTACCAACTTGCCATTGTTCCAATTCTTCTTCATTTTCCTCAATTTCATCTTCATCGGGTTGGTAAGTTTCCAATTCTTCTTCCTGCGATTTTACTTTGGCCTTTTGGAAATCCCTAATTTTAGTTTCCAGTTTTTCAATTTTCTGAATAGTTCTATCCATTGAAATCTCAAAAGATTCAATAGAACTTTCAAGGCGTTTCAGAAAATTTACTTTCATCATTCCAATCAAGAAATGCTCACGGTCGCTTTGCTTAAATCCCAAGACACCTTTTGTTGCTGCAAGTTCTTCGTATTTACTGGTTTTTTCGGGTTCAATATATGCCGATGGATTAAACAGTGCTAATTTGTATTGAAGTATAATTCTGTTCAGTTCGTCATAAGTATAAAACCTGTCTTTAGTGTCTATGTTGGGATAGATTGCAATAGGTTTAATCCTTTCCGGAAACTTCCCAATTTCTGCTTCTGCTTTGTAAAAACTCTTGATGTGCTTTCTACTTCGGGCAATGGTTAATTCGTCCAGTAATTTGATAAAATCCGAACCTAATTTTTGGATTAATTCATTTTGTTTCTTATTTGGATTCTTTTTCTTGTCTGCCCAATTTGTAAATTGTGTCTGGGCATTTTTCATAGTCAACGCAATGTTTTTAACTCCTGTGCTTTCAAACATTGCATCGTTTCTGCCTTCTGTAATTAATGATATTTGGTTTCTTAGGTCTTTCAAGTTATTGTTTACTGGTGTTGCCGAAAGCATAAGAACCTTTGTTTTTACACCACTTTTGATGATTTTTTCCATCAACCATTTAGCACGGTTCATTCGAGTTGTTCCATCATCTTTGATTTTCTCCATTGGGTTTCCCCTGAAATTGTGGCTTTCGTCAATAACCACTAAATCATAAGCACTCCAATTGAAATTTTCTAAATCAATACCATTTGCGTCCGATTTTCCAGTTATTCTGCCAAGGTCGGTATGATAAAGTACATTGTAACTGAATTTATCTTTAGAGAATGGATTTAAAGAGTTGTTTTGACTTGCCTGATAAATTGTCCAGTTGCTTGAAAGTTTCTTTGGGCACAAAACCAAAACACGATAATTGAGCAATTCAAAATATCGGATAACTGCCAATGCCTCGAATGTTTTACCAAGTCCAACGCTGTCTGCGATAATACAGCCGTTATGTCTGAGGATTTTATTTATTGCACCTTTAACACCATCTTTCTGAAATTCGTAAAGCATTGCCCAAACTTCGCTTTCAAAAAATCCTGTCTGTCCTGTGAGCAATCCGCCTTTTTGTTGCTCGTCAAGATAGTTTTCAAAAATATGAAACAGGGTTTTGAAATAAATAAATTCAGGCTCGTTCTCAATGTAAAGCTGTTCAAGATATTTAAGAACTTGTTCTTTTACATCTTCTACCAATCCTGTGTTGTCGTCCCATAATTCCTGAAACCAAGCTTTTAAATCTGCTCTGTCACGGTCATTGTCAACTACCAAGTTTAATTCAATATTTGGACTTCCACCAAGTCCAAGTCCATTAACCGTAAAATTTGAACTTCCTACAATTGCTTTCTCAACGCCGCTTTGATGTGTAACATGGTATATTTTCCCATGCAGGAAATTTGGTTTTACCATTGATTTGATTTCAACTTTTTGTTGAATCCATTCCGAACATTCCTTTGCAATGGCTTTTTGAGTTAAACGGCTTTCAATAGGAATTACAATTTTATCGTCTTCAATTTTAAAGTCTCGCTTATTTACTTTGGTCGGGTCAAGTGCCTTGATAAAAGTCGGCTCACCAAAAAGAAATTTCAATTTACTTATTGAGTCCAATTCGTTTTTTAAATGACTGTAAGCATAAATTGTAAAGTATGCTGAAACGATTGATAAATCTGAATCTGATTTTATATTTTCTCTTAGGAACTGTCCTACAGAACCTCTGTTTTTATTATCTCGAATGGAAGAAAGATTTATACTCATATTTGAATCATTAAATGCTAAAAATAGTCAATTTGCTAGTAACTGTCCTCAAGCGGGTCGGAAAGATTGCACTCTTTGACAAAGCTTTGGTTGTAGTGTTGGCTTGTGG
>JAKQEZ010000422.1 GCA_029558435.1 Bacteroidota bacterium | reverse complement strand
AAAAGAGTATGCTGCTAACAGCGGTTTTGCGTCAGGCGGGCGGACGTGCTTCGTATGAACATTTGTGCTAAATTTGAGCTTTCGGCTTCGTATCAAGGTTAGTGCTAAAAAACCCGCCCGAACGCAAAGCCGCGGCACGTTAGCGGTCATTGTAGAAAAACGCACCCCTAAAAATGACTGAATAAAAAAGATAAGTAAATTCTAAACCTAAAAATGTAAAAAATGAACGACATACTTAATACATACAAACCTGACAACTTTCATACAGTTACTCCATATCTTTTTGTTGACAAACCACAACTCTTAATTGACTTTCTGAAAAATGCCTTTTTTGCGAAAGAAATTAACCGTTCTGTAAACCCAACCAATGGAGATATAGCAAACTGTATTCTGCAAATAGGCGACACTTGCTTTATGATTAGTCAAGCCAGAGAACAATTTGAAGGAATGAGAACAGCACTTTATCTTTTCGTTGACGATGTAGAAGCTGTTCATCAAAGAGCCGTTGACAATGGAGCGAAAATTGAATTTGAACCAGCAGATATGCCATACGAAGACAGACAATCGGGTATAATTGACCCTTGTGGAAATTATTGGTGGATTTCAAAACGACAAGTAAAAAAGGGTTATCACGAATAAAAAAATACACGAAAACAACAACGAACCGCTAACATGGTATTTATAAAAGGCGGGCTGAACGTCATAATTTCAGCGACAGTAATTCTATTAAGCGGTAGTGCAAAGCTTAACTTTTGTACATCTAATCCCGCCCTTCATAAATACCAAAACCGTTGGCTGCCATTTGGTACAGGACAATGAAGACACTACTGACAATTTTATTTTTCATTTCACTAAGTTCCTTCGGACAGACTTCTAAGAAGCTTTCTGACCAAATCACATATGTAGAGGATGCACAATTTAAAGGAGTAATTTTCTCCGCTGCCTATGAACTGCCTTTGGTTGACGAGACACTAAAAGGACGATTCACTCCGACTGTGGACGAGGTAACAAGGCTCGAGGAGGAATTGAAAAGCAGAATTAAGGACATAAATAAAAGTCGATCTAACCAAGGTCGACACTATGGACCAATTATCGACAAAAAATTAGGGAGATACATTCGACAATATGTGGGTTTTGTGAACGACAAAGGAGAAAAGGTAATTTACGTAGGACTTCATTGGAATAGACGCGACTATAATTGGAAAGAGGAGTTTCTTATTGTGTTTGACGGTGGAAGTTATCACTGGACAATTAGATACAACGAGGAAAAAAACGAATTCTCACACTTCGGTGTAAATGGGATTGCGTGTGTACCAAACGGCAGCCAACAAAAAGTTTATGCAATTGCGGGGTGTGGTGTAAATTTGAAGTATATGTTTCAAATGCAGTTTAGTCAAGGGGGACAATTTCGCAGCAGGTCGGGTTTAACATTCCGCTGCGCTGCATTTTTAAACCCTCCTAATCCCGCAACTGCATAAACTCAGACGTTGGCTGCCATATTCACAGACACCTCACAATTATGAGATATTTACTACTTCTGACATTTCTATTTGCGACCGAGCTAAACGCACAGACAAATTTACATTTTGACAAACGTTTTGTTGAAAGTGAAGACAAGTGGGTTGCATTCAGACCAGACAAAGACAGCAATTATGCTTATGGTTTTATTTACATAGACGAACAAGCAGGCTTGACACTTAATTATGAAGGCACTTTTAGAGTATTGCCAACAGGAGAATTTGTACCCCAAAAACTTGACAGTACAAATATGAAGGTGCGACTGCAACCAAACAATGTTTTAGTTGCCTTCATACCCGAAGACAAATTTCAAGAACTTAAAATATCAGCAACGCCTGATTGGCTCAAATACTATAAAACGGACACAAATTCTATTGAACGACTTTATCGTTGGGGATATATGTATAATGGCTGGAACGAATGTGCAAAAGCTTTGACTTATCTGGAAAAGGCGGAAAAAATAAATCCAAAGTTTAAAGGGCTTGCAGTTGAGCTTTCGTTCTCATACAACTGCTTAAAACAATATGACAAAGCTGAATTAATTTTAGAAGAAGAGATAAAAACTAATTCCAATGACGCGTATGTTAACAAAGAGTATATTTATACCCTTACCAAAAACAATAAAATTGACAAAGCTGTAAGTCAGTTTGAAACATCGCTTAAAACTTTAAAGGACAATCAATACAACGCTGAAAATTGTTACAACATTTTGCAATACTATTATAACCAAAAAGACAAAGTGAATTTTAATAAATGGTATGACAAACTTCAAAAGCAGCCTAATGAAAATAAAATGATTACAAAGTACGCTGACAATATGAAGGAAGACATAAACAAATAATACGGCAGCCAACAAACAGTTTTGCGTCAGGCGGGCTGAAGTGCAAAACTCAACAGTGGTTCTTCGATTAAACATTAGTAATAAATTCAGCAGACGAGCTTCGATTCCCCGCCCGAACGCAAAGCTGCCGGACGTTAGCGGTCAGGCTACAACGACACCCAAACGACAATAATCATAACGGAATGACAACAGAAAAAGATAAAGCATCTGTAAGACAAAAGGAAATAGTTGCCCAGTATCTTCACGAGCTTGACAAACATTTGACCGACCTTAAAAACGGAATGGCTGACAAAACTTTTGAAATAAAGGATTTGGCTGAATTGCTATTTGTAAGTCCCAAACATTTGAGCAACACTATTCAGGAAGTATTAGGGAAATCGCCCTGCGATATTTATGAAGAGCGGCTTATGGAAATTTCTAAAGAACTTTTGCTTACAACCAACAACACCATCTCACATATCGCACAGACATTAACCTTTGACCCGTCTAACTTCACCAAATTTTTCAAGAGCTATGAAGGCAAAACCCCAAAACAATTTCGTGAACTAAATTCAAAAACTGAACTTCTCACCAAATAATCGGAACTTCTCACCATAACCAACCCATAATCTATTTGGAAATTTGCACCAACAAATTCAAATAGATTATGACAAAGAAAATTCTAATAACAGGTGCAAGTGGTGGCTTCGGAAAATTAATCGTATTTGCACTGTTACAAAAAGGTCATTCAGTTGCCGCTTCTATGCGGGACATCAATGGGAAAAACAAATCCATTGCAGACGAACTGAGTAAAGCAGGAGCAAAAATTATAGAAATTGATGTTACTGACGATACAAGTGTAAACAATGGAGTGCAAAAAGCCATTGCAGAACTTAATGGCTTAGATGTTTTGATAAACAATGCAGGTACCGGAGTTCTTGGAATGCAGGAGTTTTTTACACCTGCCGATTTTCAAAAAATATTTGACATTAATGTTCTTGGGGTACAACGAATGAACAGGGCCGTTGTTCCCTATTTCCGTGAAAAGAAGGACGGTTTGATTGTTTATACTTCAAGCTTGCTTGGCAGAATAGCCTTGCCATTTTACGGAGCTTATCAGGCTTCAAAATGGGCATTGGAAGCTCTAGCAGAAAATTACAGGGTAGAACTTTCTGGTTTCGGAATTGAAAATTGCATTGTAGAGCCGGGAGGATACCCAACTTCATTTAACGAAAATCTAATAAAGCCAAGCGACAAAAGTAGAGAAGCCGCTTATGGCGATTTTGCAAAAGTGCCTGAAATAGCACTTCAAAATTTTGAGAATGTTTTAAAGAACAATCCGCAACAAGACCCTCAAAAAGTGGCAGACGCTTATGCCGAACTTCTTGAAAAACCCAAAGGCGAAAAACCATTCCGTAAGGCAGTTGATTTTATTGGTATGGCAGAACATATCCAAAAATATAATGAACACCACGAGCAAATAATGACAGGACTTTACACAAAATTTGGAACACAAGGAATGCTGAGTGTAAAGAAATAAGTCAACGTGAAATATTTTCAGGACAAAGGTTAATACTTCGGTATTGACCTTTTGGCATTAGCAAAAGCCCGAACCGCTAACAAGGTATTTGCAAAAGCACGGCTGACGGAAGTAATTGAACAGTTGTGCATCTATCAACTTTTGTGCTTATATTTAGCTGACGTTTTTCAAATACCGTGCCTTCGCAAATACCCAAAACGTTGTGGGTAATGTGGCCCCGGACAGTGACGACCTACTAACACAGACGACAAAGAATAAAGAAACAACACGCGGACAAATAATTGACTTCGGACTTAATAATGATAACGACATCAAAAGAACTCAAGGAACAGTACAAAGACTTGATTAATGACACTCAATTTGATGGACTCGAATTGAAATTATCAAGACCGAATATTTTTGATGTATTAAAAATAACGACATCAGAAATCCGACACACTAATTTTCTTGGTTGGTTACTCGACCCAAATGAAAGTCACGGACTTAACGACATTTTATTAAAGCGATTTCTTCGAGAAATATTTTCAAATGAACGACTCACAGAAATATCTGAATTTGATGTTGAGCTTATCGACCTAAGAAAAGTTGAAGTAAGACGAGAATGGAGGAATATTGACCTTTTACTGCTATTTGACAAAGTTGTAGTTTGTGTTGAGAATAAATTATACTCAAAAGAGCATACAGACCAACTCAAACGATATAAGGAAATCATCGAACAAAGCTTTCCGAAGCACAAAAAGGTTTTTGTTTACCTAACACTCTTTGGCGAGACATCTGAGAAGGACGATGATATTTACATCAATTATTCTCATGAAGAATTGATTGAATTGTTGCATAAAGTGTCAACAACTTTCCGTGACAATATTTCCCATGCTGTTCAGATTTATCTAAACGACTATATAGTTTCAATAAAAAGGCACTTTATGAAAAATGAAGAAGTCAACGAATTAGCAAAACGAATTTATTTAAATCACAAGGAGATATTCGACTTCGTTTTTGCAAACATGCCCGACTTTGAAAACGAACTACGAACAATAATTGAAGAAGAAGTAACGAAGAGAGGCTGGATACTTGGCTCAGCAAACAAAGGTTACGTTCGTTTCTTAACACCCGAGCTTGACAAACTAATACCCAAAGGCGTAGCGACTGGTTGGCCAAACAAGGAAGGTTTTCTATTTGAGATTAATTTCTTTTGGTATCCAAAGAAATTAAAACTTCAAACGACTGTGGCCGACAGCAAACATCCAATACACGACTTACTTGACGACATAATAAGTAAACTGGATGGGGCTAAAAAGCCGCAAGGAAAAAAATGGTTAGTTCATTTCTCAGATGACAAGCCATTCGACAAAGAAAAACTTCAAGAGGAGAAACCGGACGAAATCAGGCGACTTGTAACTCAATACTTGACCGACTTCGAACCGACTGTTAAGAAAGTTGCAGATGCAATTATTAAAAACAAGGACAAAATTTAATAACGGTGGACACGGCTCCGGAAAAAAATTTGAGAAGGGCCACACTACCCACAACAAAAGGTTTGTGCAATGGCGGGGTACTGTGTCCTCATTACTTTCGGTTTCTTTATTTAAATTGTGCCGTGGGACAGGTCGCAACTGGTCGGCCTTAACATTTCGCTTCGCTCCATTGTTAAGGCCTCCTATGCCCGCCACTGCACAAACCCAAACGATATCTATGATCAAAACAATCTCTTTGTTAATTATTTTTGAGTTGTAATTCATAAGGAGTTCCCCGGTTTACTACGGCTACAATTCGATGCAGTAATTTGTTTCTCACGGCATTGATTACCGACATTTT
>JAKQEZ010000412.1 GCA_029558435.1 Bacteroidota bacterium | reverse complement strand
CCGCTTCGCTCTTTTTGCAGCACTTTATTAAGATTTTAAAAGCAGGTGGCAAGGCAGGTGTAGTTATTAAAAACACCTTTTTAAGCAATACCGACAATGCCACAGTTGCAATACGCAAAACCTTGTTGGAAAACTGCAACCTTCATACTGTGTTGGATTTGCCGGGTGGAACTTTTACCGGTGCAGGTGTAAAAACCGTTGTGTTGTTTTTTGAAAAAGGCAAAGCCACACAAAAGGTTTGGTTCTACCAGTTGAACCTCGACCGCAATTTGGGCAAGACCAACCCCCTCAACGAAAACGATTTGGCAGAATTTGTAGAACTGCAAAAAACCTTTGCCGATAGCGAAAACTCTTGGACGGTAAATGTGAAAGACATTGACCAAAACACTTTTGATTTGAGCGTAAAGAACCCGAACAAAAAAGAAGAAACAGCCCTACGCCAACCGCAAGCTATTTTGGAAGGAATGAAAGCATTGGACGAAGAAAGTACAGAAATATTAAACTCAATTTTGGGATTGTTATGATGAATTGGGATAAGATAAAATTGGGCGATTTATGTGAAGTCATTACTAAGGGTACTACGCCTACAAGTATTGGTCATAATTTTACAGATAGCGGAATAAAGTTCATTAAAGTAGAATCACTTACCGAATCAGGAGAAATCATTCCAAATAAAGTCGCATATATTGATGAAGATTGCCATCAAGCACTAAAGCGTTCACAACTTAAAAAAGATGATATTCTATTTTCAATTGCAGGAGCCTTGGGGCGTATTGGAATAGTCAAAGAAGATATTTTACCAGCAAACACCAATCAAGCATTGGCAATCATCAGATTGAAAAAAGAATCAAATGCACTTGTAGATTTTATTGCTAAATATTTCAATTCAAATATTGTAACAGATGAAATAGAAAAGTTGAGAATTGGTGCAGCACAGCAAAACCTTTCCCTGACTCAATTAAACAATTTATTTGTTCCCCTTCCCCCTCTCCCCGAACAACAACGCATAGTTTCCATATTAGATGAAGCCTTTGCCGCCATAACCAAGGCAAAAGCCAATGCCGAACAAAACCTCAAAAACGCCAAAGAACTTTTTGAAAGCTATTTGCAGGGAGTGTTTGAGAATGGAAATTGGGAGACGAAAGAATTAAGAGAGCTAACTACAATATTGGGAGATGGACTTCACGGAACACCAAAATACACTATTGACGGAGACTATTATTTCATAAATGGCAATAACTTAAATGATGGTAAAATTGAGTTTAAGGAAAATACTAAACGAGTTAATGTTGATGAGTTTAATAAGCACAAGAAAAATCTCACTGATAGAACAGTTCTTGTTTCGATAAATGGCACATTGGGGAACGTTGCATTTTACAATGGAGAGAAAATTATTTTGGGTAAAAGTGCTTGCTATTTCAATCTCAAAGAAAACGTTGATAAGGGTTTTGTGAAATATGTTCTTTCAAGTAGATATTTCATAGACTATGCTCACAGAGAAGCTACTGGAGCAACTATTAAAAATGTTTCTTTAAAATCAATGAGAGAGTTTAAAGTTCCTTTACCCCCATTAAAAGAACAACAAACCATCGTCTGCCAATTAGATGCCCTGCGAGCCGAAACACAAAAGTTGGAAGCGGTGTATCAAAAGAAAATAGCTGATTTGGAAGAACTGAAAAAATCCATCTTGCAAAAAACATTGGCTGATTCTGACAACTCATGGACAGTTGATATTTCAAGCATCAACACCAGCAATTACGATTTGAGTGTAAAAAATCCAAACGGAAAAGTAGAGCAAACATTCCGTTCTATGGATGAGATATTGGCAGAGATGGAAGCATTGGACGAAGAAACAAGTGAAATTTTGAACGGAATAAAAGAGATGTTTTCATGAGCCAAGTTGAATTAACCACTTTAGGAAAATCGTGTGAGTTTTTCAATGGGAAAGCCCATGAAAAGAGCATTGACGAAAATGGAAAATACATTGTAGTCAATTC
>JAKQEZ010000401.1 GCA_029558435.1 Bacteroidota bacterium | reverse complement strand
ATTGTTTCCACATTTTCAACTCCAGTTAACGTAAACTCACCTGTTGAAGGGTTAGGAAAAAGTTGAATAGCATCTAAATTAATGCTTGCAACGCTCATTGAATTTGGGTCACATTCACATGCGTGAAAACCTAAAGATTCCCAGTTGCCCAACCATTGTGGTGTAACACCATCTGCTTGGTAAACAATGTTTCCATTAGCATCTGTTTTTGGAATAGAAGCTGGAATGGAATCCCACTCTAATAAAGGATTAAACGTAACACCTACAGGAGAACCAGAAGGGACATTTCCTTTTTTGATAGATGATTTACGAATCATACTGTGGTTTTCAGTAACCACTTTGTCTAACGGGTTTCCACTTGTACCATTGTATGGCGCAACAGATGTCCAACCATTATAGTTACCACCAGAAACAACATCTGGATCTTCACCAATTTTACCAAACAAATCGATAAGAACAGTTTGATTAGAGTTAGGATTGGTTGCACTTCCTTTAGCTAAAAGTAAAGCATCGTTACCATTGAAATACATTACGTTGTTAGCGCTATAATCAGGACATAAAAATACATCACCTTTTGCTTCTAATTCATCCCAAATTGGTGCATTTTGACCTGTACCATTAGGATCTCTTTTATCAATAACATATACCAAAGTTCCTTTTGCAGGAATGGTTCCACTCAATTGAATGGTTTTTGCATCTGCAGTTCCTTGAGCGCTTGCGGTTGTAGCTCCATTGGAATAACGTTGCAAAAAGTATTGGCTCATGTCCACTGGGCTATTTGTTGGATTATAAATCTCAATAGCTTTGTTGTTTCCGTGTCCTTCTACGTACTCAGAAATAAAAATCTTAGAGCAATCTTGCCCAAAAGAAATTGATAATGCTGCAAAACAGCCGAAAGAAAGTATTGCTTTTTTCATATAAAGGAATTTAATAAAATTGCGAATAGATAACTACGATGAAAGTAATAATAGGATGTAGCATTTGTTTTGTTAAAACACAATAAACTAAGGCTTAATTTGGATCTAACAGCCTTTGTATTTTGTAGTGTAAACATTACTTTTTCATCATACAAATAATTTTTTCTGAAATGGTTTCAACATTATTGGAATGTATCAAGGACAACACAACAGAAATTTCAATGCAAAATTAAGCAATATTATTCAACCAGCAAAAAAAGAATTATTAACAGATGGTTACAATTTATTTACATTCTTAACAGATGGCTTTTTCCATTTAATGATAAATAAGCAGAATGCAAGAGCTGTCCAGAATGAAAAAAGAGCATAAACCAATGATACTTTTCCAAAATCGGGTTGGTGCATAATGGAACCAGCAACTAAAAAAGCAATAGTTGTATTATGTACTGCAGATTCGGTTGAAATGGTAATTTGATTTTTTTGTCCTAGCTTAAAAACGGATGCAATACCAAAACCTGTTAACAAGCACAAAACATTTAAAAGCAAAGCATAGGGTAAAATTTCTCCAATTTCATGCATAGTAACACCCGCTTCTTGGTTGGTACCTATAAATTTTAGTAAAAACACACATCCTAATAAAACAATTGATATGGGTTTGGTGATTTTAGCAATCTTTTGAGCTGTATTTACTTTCCATTTTCTAAATGCGATGCCCATTCCAACTGGAATCAACGTGACCATAAAAATCTCGCGCATGGTCTCAAAAAATGGTAGATGAAACGTATTGCCAGCACCATAAAACAAATGCAATGATAAGTTGACAATTAACGGGATGGTGAAAATTGTTAACACAGAATTGATGGTGGTTAAAACGATGGATAACCCTACGTTACCACTAAATAAATAGGTGATGTAACCAGCAGTTGTTCCACCTGGACTTGCAGCCAATAATATTAAACCTATTTTTATATAAAGTGGAAGGTCAAAAATGGTGCTAATTCCGAATGCAATTAGTGGTAAAAGGAGCATTTGTGAGCTTAGAGCCACAAGAAGTGCTTTTGGTTTTAAAAACACTTCTTGTAAGTCTCTAAAAGTAAGTGATATACCTATTCCAAACATGATTAGAATAAGTACTACCGTTATTAATAAATCAATTGTTGCCATTGATTTTAGTGCATCAATTAGCTATTGCCATCGAGTTTAAATGTGTATTGCAACATCAATGTGCGAGGCGATTCTATTTTCAACGGTCGTAAAGAGTATGATTTATTCAATAAATTGGCGCAAATCACTGCAATTTTATGCTGCGGAGTAATGGCATAGGAAATACGTGCATCAAAAATCCATACGCCTTTTTGGTTTGCTTTGAAATAATCCATATAACGTAAACTTTGCATAAAAGGACCAGATGTTGCATCTTCCAATTCTTTTATTACTCTGTCCATGTTTTCCATTTTACTGAAATATTTAACACTTCCTCCAAAAGCTAATTTATTAAACAAGGTCCATTCCATATCAATTTTAACATTGTGTAAGAAACGGTATTTCAAAATGCGTTTAGATGGGTCTAAAGATGTTGAATCGTAGCTATACACTTTGTTGGTAATTACAGAGTCAACCCCATAAACATAATTGGGGCTTAACGTTTTAGGTAAAATGTAATTGTATCCAATCATAAACACCATGTCTGCTTTTTTACCCAATTTTGCTTTACCTGTAAAAGAAGCATCAATACCCACAACTCTAGATCGACCTGTGTTTAAGAACTTAAATCCAAAAGCATCGCTTAGCGTAACGAAGGAAGAACCCCAATATCCAAACAAATATTCTATGGTGTTTTTATATTCTTGCCAATAACCAGCAACATCCACATAACCATAAATGCTACCAAGTTTTAATCCTTGTTTTACACCAATTTCAGCATTCCAGCTACTTTCTGGTTTTAGATGAGGGTTTGCAAATACTCCAAAGTTTCCAACTCCTGTGCGGATAAAGCGCTCTGTGATAGTTGGGAAACGGTATCCTTGTCCATAAGATGCTCTAAAATAGGTTTCTTGAAACACACGTACGCTTGCACCAGCTCTAAAAATTGGTTTTAAAGCTGTGATAGAATCATTGACTTGAAAATATTCCAATCTACCACCAATTGAAAGGTTTAATAACTTAAAGAATTTCTTTTCAACTTGTGTATAGGCAGAAATATTTAAGAAATCATTATTTGGCGTTCCACCTCCCACATACATCTGTGCATAAGAATCGGTGTATTTACCTGTTAATCCAGCAATAATATCAATTCCTTTTAGCCATGGAATGGTTTTTTGAAACATGTAGTCACCATAATACGTCGTAGATCTGTTCGATTGGTTGGCAGTCATTACGTTATCCGCATATAAAACACGTGTACGTAAGAAATGTTTACCTCCTGTTTGAGATATATAGCTTAAAAATGGGTCAACATTAAACAAAAATTGGTTTTGTAAAAATACAGCTCCTGGATATCCTTGGTATAAACCTGATGAATCATTCAACCAAGCAAAAACGAGTGGAGATTCAGCATACATAAAGTTTCCATTAACACCATAGCTCAACCCTCTTAAACGTTTACTTCTGTGACGAATGTTAAAGTTGATACGTGCACGTTGTGAAGTCATTTTTCTTTCCGAAAAATTTGAGATAGTATCAGGTGAAAAAACATCTACTAAAGAATCTTGTACAGGAGGTCCCATGTATCCATGATCGTAATTAAAGTTACCACCAATTACAATGTCCCAGTTACCTGCCATGCGTGAATGTAAGAAGTTTACACCAGCAATTAATGGGGGCAATTTCCACCATGTACCACCTTCAATGTTGGGTTTAGAATAAAATCCACTGTAAACATTTACCTTCGTTAATGGTTTTAATTTAGGATATGCCGTGCGAATATGGATGGCACCTGACAACGCACTACTTCCTGAAAGCACCGAAGATGCACCTTTAATTACCTCAATTTGATGGATGTTTTCAACTGGAATAAAGCCCCATTCAGGTCTACCTGCATCTCCAGACAACATTGGCATATCGTCAACAATTACTGCAACTTTAGAACCCACACCAAAAGTAAAACCACTACCTCCACGAATTTGAGGCTCACCATCCAAAATATTCAATCCTGGTGTTTGGTCCAAAGCTGTTTCAATGCTTCGGGTGTTTTTGCTTTCTATTAATTCTGGCTTGATGATTTCTAAAGAAACAGTTTGCTCTTCAATTGGGCGATCAAATTTACCAACTTTAATTTCTACTCCCTGAATTTGAGTGACTATTGGGAAAAGTTGAAAATCAACCACTTTTGCTTCGCCGGCAACAACATCAACACTCACAGTATCTGTAACCATTCCAGAATAACGGTAAATTAAAATTGCTTTTCCAACAGGAACTTCAATCAAATAATTACCTTCTTCGTCGGTATAAGCACCAAGTGTTACATCTTGTTTATAGATTACCGTTGCGCCGAAGATAGGCTTGTTATCTTGATCGGTTACTTTACCTACCACTTTTGCACTTTGTGCCAATAAGTTAGTAGAAATAACAATAAACGCTAATAAGAATAACTGTTTCATAGAATGATGTATTAAAAAAGTCCCTCACTTCAAAAGGAAGATAAGGGACTTCAAAAATATAAAAATTTTTACTGTTTGATAATTCTAATTGTTTTTGCGTCGTTTTCTTGTTTCAATTGCAACAAGTAAATTCCACTTTCAACATTCGATAAATCAATTGTAGCTTCAGTAGAGTTTAATTCTCCAGTGCTTACAACTTGTCCTGTTGTTGCAATAACAACATACGTTGTAGTTGCTACTAAATTATCAACTTTAATCAATCCACTAGTTGGATTTGGATAAACTGTTACTGCATCAAAAGTTGCAACTTCTTCAACACCCGCACAAGCATCTATAGTGATGGTTGCTGTTGCTGTGTTAGTACAAGTTGTTGCAGCATCTGTGTATGAATAAGTAACGGTTGCAGTTCCTCCATTTGGATAAGCTGCAGGGTTAAAAATACCAGCTCCAACACCTGTTCCAGAATAAGAACCACCTGTTGGAGTTCCGCCAGTTAACATATAAGCTGTTGTGTAAGTACAAACCGTTGTTGGAGTTAATACTAAACCAACTGTTGGTAAATCATTGATTGTAATTGTAGATGTATGTGTTGCAGATGGACAAGAACCAGAAGCTGCAATGTTGTTTTCTATAGTATAAGTACCAGCGTCACTAAGTGATAAATCTATAATACCATTGTTTGGATTAATTACCAAACCTGCTGGAGTTGATGAAAACACACCAGCATTAGCTCCTGTTGCATAACTTGGCGCAGGGTCTACTGCATTCACACAGTAACTTGCTTGTGCGTAGTTGAAATCTGCACTTGGAGTTGATGTTAAAGTTACATTCACAGTTGTTGTTGAAGGACATGTTCCAGCAACTGCATAAACAATTGCATAAGTACCTTCAGAACTACCAGCCACGTTGATTTCACCTGTTGAAGTGCTTACAAAAGTTAAACCAGCTGGTGAAGAAGAAAATGTTCCACCATTTGTTGCTACAGTTGGAGTTTGGTTACCACCTGTCATACAAATTGTATTAGAAGGATAGTTGAACGTTGAATTTTCTGCAGCAACAATTGTAATTTGTTTTGTACTAGTGTTTGGACACGCACCATTTGTTGTGTGTGTTACAGTGTAAGTTCCAGGCGTACTAGCTGCTAAATCAATTTCTCCAGTTGTTGAATTAGCAAAAACCAAACCTGTTGTTGAGCTATAAGAACCTCCAATTACAGCAGTAGGAACAGGATTTGCACTATTGGAACAATAACTAGCATTTGGATAATTAAATGTAGCATTGTCTAAAGCGGTTACAGTAATGTAGTTATTGTATGTTTTTGTTCTACTACCATATTGATTGGTAATCGTTAAAGTTGCATTGTATGCACCTGGTGTGCTGTAAGTTACCGATGGAGTTGCAGAAGTACTAGTTGCAGGAGAACCACCTGGGAAAGACCAAGAATAAGAAGTAACTCCTGAATTAATTACAGATGTATTGGTGAAATTAACAGATGAACCTGCACAAACAGTTGTGTTTGAAACATTAAATGAAGGTTCGTTGTAAATTAATTCTACATCATCCACCCAAACATAATCGTCTGCAGCTCCTCCACCTGGTGTTGCATTTGTTGAAAATGTTACCAACAAGTATTGAATGGAAGAAGCAGGTCCACTGTAATTAAATGGGACAGCTTTTCTAACCCAAGTATTATTAGTTTTAGGGTAATCCAAAACAGCCGTTGCAACCACATGTTGTGAAGATGTAGTTGTTTCAGGGTCTTGATAATTGTAATTATCGTGTAATGTTGCTTTCATACGTGCATTTTGGTTGTGACCATTTGGAACGAATTTTACCCAAAATACAATAGAATCAGGAAAAGCAGTCATTGCCTCAGAAAAATTTGCATCACCAGTTACGGTATAGTTATGGTTTGCTAAGTCTGAAGCATTGATACTCCCCATATTAACTCTTCCTAAGGTTAAAACTCCGTTTGCTTTAACCCCTAAAACAGAACGTGAATTCAAACGTACACTGTGTGTTCCTGTTGAGCCAGGTCTAACATCTGTAGAATTTTGCAATTGATTAGCAGCGTTTCCATTTAAACCTCCACTTGCAGTTAAGAAACTGTTCCAATTTACAGGTTCTGACCCACCAGAAACATTTTCCCAATTTTCAAATCCTGCATTACCAATTTGAGTTTGAGCATTTAATGTAAGCCCAGTAGCAATTGATAAAATTGATAAAACTATTTTTTTCATAAAATAAAATTTATTTGTGTTGGCAAATGTATGTAACTTTTACTCAAATCAACAAAATTTTAACATTTTTACTTGTTAACACATTGATTGTCAATAAAAATAATATAAAAATAGCAAAACAAAATTCGATATTTCTTTGATTTTCTTCTTTTTTAGTTAGTTTTGACAATCTCTAAATTAACTTTTTTGTATATGGGAAATTCGTGGAAAGCCAAAAAATCAATAGCTAGCTTACAGCAAGAGGCATCAAGTGGTAATGCATTAAAACGTTCGTTAAGCTCTGCTTCATTAGTAGCGCTTGGTATTGGAGCCATTATTGGTGCAGGTTTGTTTTCATTGACAGGTATTGCAGCTGCAGAACATGCGGGACCAGCAGTTACGTTGTCGTTTGTATTAGCAGCAGTTGGTTGTGGTTTTGCAGGTTTGTGTTATGCTGAATTTGCATCAATGATTCCTGTTGCCGGAAGTGCCTATACTTATTCTTATGCAACTATGGGTGAGTTTATTGCTTGGTTTATTGGATGGGATTTAGTTTTAGAATATGCTCTTGGCGCTGCCACGGTTGGTGTGAGCTGGTCTAAATACCTCAATCAATTGTTGGAATCGTATGGAATGGGATTACCCGAAAATTTAATTAATGGACCTTTTGAAGGAGGAATTATTAATCTTCCAGCTATTTTTATTGTTTCATTGCTTTCGCTAGTATTGATTCGTGGTACAAAAGAATCTGCAGTAGTCAATAATATTTTGGTGATTTTAAAAGTTGCTGTGGTATTGTTGTTCATTATTTTAGGATGGGAATACATTGATCCGTCTAATCATCAACCTTTTATTCCTGCAAATGATCCATCAAAACCAGATTTTGGAGGAATGCCTGGAATTGCTGCTGGTGCTGCTATGGTGTTTTTTGCTTTTATCGGTTTTGATGCGGTATCCACGGCTGCTCAAGAAGCTAAAAATCCACAAAAAGGAATGCCTATTGGTATTATCGGTTCATTAGTTGTTTGTACTATTTTATATGTTTTGTTTTCTTACGTAATGACAGGTTTGGTACCCTATCAAACATTTGCAGGTGACGCTTCTCCAGCTGCTACGGCTTTTGCAGCAACACCTTATACATTTTTAAAACAAGGTTTAATTATTGCCATATTGGCTGGTTATACTTCGGTTATCATGGTGTTGTTGTTAGGGCAAAGCCGCGTGTTTTATTCTATGAGTAAAGACGGATTGTTGCCTTCTTTCTTTAGCGATGTACATCCAAAGTTTGCAACTCCATGGAAAACAAATTTAATCTTCATGGTTTTCGTATCCTTATTTGCAGGTTTTGTACCCGTAAAAGATTTAGGGCACATGGTAAGTATTGGTACTTTATTGGCTTTTTGTTTAGTGTGCGTTGGTATTTTAGTAATGCGTAAAAAAATGCCCGATGCTCCACGTGCTTTCAAAACACCATTGGTTCCATTTGTGCCAATTGCAGGTGTTATTACTTGTGGTTATTTGATGTATTCTCTTCCTCTAGAAAGTTGGTTGCGTTTATTGGTTTGGATGCTAATTGGTTGTGCTGTTTATTTCCTATATGGCTATAAACACAGTAAATTAAGAGCAGAAAACGAAAATAATTCTTCAACCAACGATTAAACAATTTGCTGTAATTGTTTTAAAATTAAATTTAGAATCTTTCTAAATTAACCGATTTTTTATAATTTTGCGATTCGATATAATTCTTAATTATGAAAGTCGTAATAGCTGATGGCAATCATTTAATGCGTATAGGTCTTAGAAACACATTGAACACCAATGCGTCAATTAAAATTGTTGGAGAAGTTGGCTCGTCAAAAGAATTATTGGATTTTATCAAAAAAACAGAAGTTGACATTGTTTTGATAGACTACACCTCTGAGTTTTTTGATATTGATGTTATTCCTAAAATAGTAAGCAAAAATCCATCTACGCATATTGTTGCAATTACTCCCGAACAAAGTGCACAAACACTCATTGATGCATTGCGTTCTGGTGTTCAAAGCTACATCAAGAAAAATTGCGACCTAGATGAAATACTTGAAGCAGTTGTGGAAACCGCAAAGGGTAAAAAGTTTTTCTGCCGTCAAATTTTAGAAACCATTCGTCACTCAGCAATCAATGTAGAAGATATTGATTTTGATTGGTGTACGTGTGAGTCAACCTCTTTATCCGAGCGAGAAGTGCAAATCATTAAACGCATAGCAGATGGTATGACCAATGCAGAAATTGCCGAAGAATTGTGCTTGAGTAATCACACTGTAAACACACATCGCAAAAACATACTTTCCAAATTAGGAGTTAAAAATACAGCGGGTATTGTCATGTATGCCGTAAAAATGAACATTGTTTCGCCTAATAAATTCTTATTTGCTTCTGAATAATTTTTCAGAAACTATATCTTCTTTTGATAGAAACTTACCTTCCAATTGCATTCATAAATTCTACTTTAATTTCTTTTTTTACCATTTTTTTGCAACTTTATTTATAATTCATTGGTGAATATTTCTATTTTCGCAAGTTATTAATTGCAGTTTTCTTTTGATTACGCATTCAAAACTTAAATATGAACTACAAAAAAATTAATGTCTTAACGGGTTGGTTGGTTTTTCTAATCGCAACGTTTGTTTATCTATCAACCATTGAATCAACAGTAAGTTTGTGGGACTGTGGTGAGTACATCATGGCAGCCTATAAGTTGGAAGTAGGTCACCCTCCAGGTGCTCCGTTGTTTATGTTGTTGGGACGTTTGTTTACCTTTTTTGTTAGCGATGTAACCAATGTTGCTGTATGGATTAACACCATGTCGGCACTTTCTAGCTCATTTACCATTCTTTTTATGTTCTGGTCCATTACCTTGTTGGTGAAAAAAATGGTTTTGGAACGCAAAAAAGAACTTTCAAGTGGCGACGTGATCGCTATTATGGGAAGTGGTGTTGTTGGAGCCTTGGCTTATACATTTTCTGATACGTTTTGGTTCTCGGCAGTAGAAGGTGAGGTGTATGCCATGTCATCTTTGTTTACTGCCATTGTGTTTTGGGCTATCTTGAAATGGGACGAGGAAATGGCCCTGTTGCAAGGAGGAAAACTATCCATTGAAGCAGCTCCAAACAGATGGTTATTGTTCATCTTGTTTATGATTGGTTTGGCTATTGGGGTCCACTTATTGGGTATTCTATTGGTGCCAGCTATCGGATATGTAATCTATTTCCGTTTGTGGAAAGAAATTAAAGCTAAAACATTTATCTTAGTTGGTATCATTTCGGTTGTTGTTTTAGGTGTTATTCAAGAAGGAGTTATTCCTGGAACAATATCTTTTGCTTCTTCGTTTGAGATTTTCTTTAGAAATTCAATAGGTTTACCGTTCTTATCGGGTACCATTTTCTTCTTTGCCTTGTTGATTGGTGGATTGATTTATGGTGCACGCTATGCCCGTAAAAAAGGAAAAACAGTATTGTACAACAGTATTTTTGCTTTGATTTTCTTATTTATTGGCTATGGTTCTTTTGCCGTTATCGTGATTCGTTCCAATGCAGATACACCAATGGACCAAAACAACCCAGAAAACTTGGTGAACTTACGTTCCTACTTAAAACGCGATCAATATGGTGCTGCTCCACTTTTATCTGGACCTTATTGGAATTCTAAAGAATTAGGCGGACGTTTTGATGGAGATGGAACTTGGGATGCTTATGCAGACCGTTCTGGTTGGGGCGATAGAGATGCTGTTTATCAACGTCGCTTTATTGCTCAAAAAAATGAACAAAACCTTAAAACATTTTTGAAAAAAGAAGATGCAGAGAAATATGCCAAAGAAAATGGAGCTGAGGTTAAAGAATTGTTTTACGAAGTAAATGCTGATTCACGTTTAAAATCAGAACCAGCTTATCAGCAATCTACTATTTTCCCACGTATGTATAGCCCAGATGAACCGCGTAAAGTGGAGGGGTATAAATATTGGTCCAACTACGATGCTTCACGCAGAGATGGAGAGATGGGGAAAGACAATTTGCCGTTGCCAACTTTTGGTGAAAACTTGAAGTATTTTTTTAGCTATCAGTGTAATTTCATGTATTTCCGTTATTTTATGTGGAACTTTGCAGGTCGTCAAAATGATATTCAGGGCGATGGTAACCAAATGGCGGGTAACTGGAAATCTGGAATTTCTTTTGTAGACGATGCACGCCTAGGCGATCAATCTAAAGCACCTTACTATACAACCAATAATAAATCCAATAACAGCTTGTTTTTCATGCCACTCATTCTTGGGTTGATTGGTTTATTTTTCCATGCTTATCGTTCTCCTAAAGATGCATTTGTGGTTTTCTTAGGATTCTTGTTAACTGGTTTGGCAATTGTGGTTTATTTGAATCAAAAGGTTTATGAGCCAAGAGAACGTGATTATGCGTATGCTGGTTCGTTCTATTTCTTTGCTATTTGGATAGGCTTTGGTGTATATGCACTTTATCATGCATTTACATCATTTACCAAAGAACATTTCAAAAAAGCTGGAGTAATTGCATTGGCAGGTTTGGTGTTGTTCTTCATTTTTGACTTAGGAAGTGAGGCTTCTAACCCTAACACACGCGCGTGGTTGGTAATTGCATTGATTGGTTTGTTGATGCTTGGCATCATGCGTGTTCTGGGCAAAGTATTAAAAAGTGAAAATGCAGGGGCAGTACTTGCAACGGTGCTTGGACTAATTGCTCCAGTGATTATGGGGGCTCAAGAGTGGGATGACCACGATAGAAGCGGAAAAACTACAGCGCACGATGTTGCCTACAATTACATGAGTTCGGTTTCTCCAAACGGAATTATTTTTACCAATGGTGATAACGATACCTTCCCATTGTGGTATATTCAAGAAGTTGAAGGTTTCCGCTCGGATGTGCGTGTATGTAACTTATCGTTGATGCAAACAGATTGGTACACCGAACAAATGATGCGTAAAAGCTATGAATCGGATCCATTGCCAATCAAGTTTACAAGAGATCAAGTGTTGATGTACACAGGTGGCACTGACCAAATTCAGTTTGTTACTTTAACCGATTTGTATTTCTCTAATTCGGCATCGGCTGAAACATTGCGAAGCGTCATTGAAATGCGTTTGAAAAACAATAAATCAGCAGCAATTAATGCGATTAATGGTTTTGCTTCTTCTATGTCAACCGTAATTGGAAGTTTAGAAGTAACACAACCTGGGGCAATTCAACGAGTTAACCAATTGAAAGCTATTTTGGTTAGACCGGCTCAAGATGCTGATTTAGTAAACGATATCCATGCACGTTTCACTGCAATGCGCGAAATATTTAATGCGTTGCAAAATCGTGTTATCACAGCCAATGAAAGTGCAATTCAAGGGGTTCAAAATGGATTGCAACAATTAAATGCAGGATGGGAATCTATGGATTTAACAGAGGTAATGGCATTTGTACGTAACGATGCTAATATGTTGACAACGCAAGCAAATACTTTCCGTTTCTTCCCTACCAACACGTTCTCTTTAAAAGTAAATAAAGAAAACTTATTGAAATCGGGGGTTGTACCATCCAATACAGATAAATCAAAAATCATGGATCAAGTGCAGTTTACATTGTCTGCACGAGCAATTACTCGCGAAGAAATCATGATGTTGGATGTATTGGCAAACAACGATTGGAAACGAGGAATTTATTTCTCAAGTCCTTATGGAAGCAATGTTTCTAAAGCGTTGTTAAATGCGGGGGCATTGAAACAAACAGGTTCTACTTATGAAGTGAATCCTATTCAACAAGAGGCGCCAATGGATGTTGAAGAAATGTATGAAAGTTTGATGAAAAAACAACATTTTGGCAACATGAAAGATCCAAACGTGTTGACAGATTACTACGCTCGTCGTCACGTTGTTCAATATAGAAGTCAATTTGCTTCATTGGTGAAATACTATTTGAATAGCAATGATAATATCAAACGCGCACAATCGTATCCAGAAGAATATTTAAAAACAAGTGCTCAAGCTGGAAATGCGGATGCTGCTAAATTGTTAGAATTGCGTAAAAATGCAGATCAAACTATTGCTGAGAACAACAAGCATATTTCAGCATTGTTGAATAGAGCAGAAGAAGTAATGCCAATTGATGTGGTGTTGGATAGTGGAGAACCAGGTATGGTTGGATCATTCAAATACCAAGGTTCAGAATATCCACGTTATTCAGATGGTGTTGTTTCTGATTTCGTAGAAATGTATTACAGTGCAGGAGATAAAAAACAAGGCGATGCATTGGGCTTAAAAATGGAAAAACAATTGCGCCAAGCTATTGAATATTTCTTGACATGTCCAGAATACATTGTGCTTTCGTCCAACAACCAACCACATTTGTTTAGTGCATTGGATGCGTATTTGCAAATATTTGCTGCTTCAAACGCTGTTTCAGGAAACCCAACAGGCGAATTGGCAAAACAAACTAAAAAATACGTGGATGATTTGTTGCAATCTAAATTCAAAACGTTGTATAGCAAATTAGAAGCTTCTATTGCCGATGCTAGTGAAAGTGTTAAAGCAAGTAAAGCAGTTGATTTGATGTCATTAAAAGACTACATTGAAGCATTAATGGATAGCTATAGTTTAGGTGGAGGCACAGAAGCAGCCACTGTAAACCCATCCAACGTTGATTTTAATCAATTGATTGAAGAGCAGAATAAAAAAGATTCTGTTGTTCAACCTTAAAAATACATAAACATGTTTCGATCCCCCAAAATTCTTAGAAGGCTATTTCCTTTAAGGATTTGGGGGATTGCTGTTTCTGAACCCATCGTTTTTTTAACTTTTGACGACGGCCCCAATCCTGACATTACTCCTTGGGTGCTTGAATTCTTAAAAAAGGAACAAATTAAAGCCACGTTTTTTTGCGTGGGTGAGAATGTCCAAAAACATCCTGATTTATACAAACAATTAATTGCAGATGGACATCAAGTTGGAAATCACACGATGAATCATTTAAACGGTATGAAATGCGCTAATGAAGTGTATTTAAACTCCATTGAGCAAGCAACAGCTTACATTAATTCAAAGTTGTTTCGTCCGCCTTATGGACGTTTACCTAAAAAGTTGGATAAAATCATTGCCCAACGCTATAAAATTATAATGTGGTCGTGGTTATCTAAAGATTACGATAATACGGTTGCAACTCAAAAAATCATTGCAGCAGCCCAACAAATTAAGCCTGGGGACGTGTTGGTGTTTCACGATAATAGTAAAACTAAAGAACGATTGAAAGAGGTGTTGCCTCCAATTGTTCAACTATTAAAAACAAAAGACTTTCAATTTCAGATTATAGCGTAAGATTTATTTCTTTTTACGCTCCACTAATGCCAAATCAGTTAGAATTTGCATTTCATAACCTTGATTGTCCATGTGGTTTACAAATTGCACCATTAATTCTTTGCCCAACGCTTTTTTTCCTTCGTTTCTTAGGTATTTAATGGTGGCATCTTCTTTTTGAATGGAAAGAGCAGCTGTATAACCATCTTTTGCAACGTTTTCACCAACAATTAAGAAATGATAAGGTCCATTGTCAACAAAACCTTGAAAAGTAACGGCAAAAGGACCCTGTTGCTTCAATACCAAAAATGCTTCTGTTGGGTCGTGAGTAACATTGTTGATTTTTTTATACGCCGCGTTAATCAACCCTTCTTCATAGTCCGATATGCGTTCTTTGGATTGAATTACATCTCCTTTTTCGTTATAAAACGATACTTCTTCAGAAAAATAAGCCGTTTGATCAATTATTTTTTCTTCCAATTTTTTGCTAGCAAACAACAATCCTTTGTCATAATAAAAATGAATTTTGGGATTGGTAACTGTTTTGGCGTTGTATTGTTTTACTTCAACTTTTGCAATGGTGTCTTGGCTTGCCATATATGCAATTGCGCTGATAGAAGTTCCATCTTCTTTTGAATAATTTAAACTCTCAATGCGAGACAATTTATCCAATTGCTGGTCAATAGCTGCCATTTTATCATCTTGTGAATTGGCTGCAATTGTTGGACCGTCATTACTGGTAGTAGCGGCAGATTGCTCTACTTCTTTAGAGGTTGTGCTTTTGCAAGCAACTAATGCAACGATTAAAAGTGAAGAAACAATAATTGATTTCATAATTCTTAGCTGATTTGAGTTCAAATATAACTAAAAATCACAACCTGTAAGTTGTAATTTTGATAGTATCCTATAAAACGAAAAGGTAACGAACTTTATTGCCCGCTACCTTTTCTTGAGATTTATAATTGAAAACTTTGGTTTAGTTACGAAGGATTTTTCCAAATTTCACTAAACTCTGAAGTCGTTCCAATGTTTTAGGTTCAGCACACAACTCTAAAAAGGCTTTACGTTCTAAATCCAATAGATATTGTTCTGAAACTACGGTGTTTTCAGATAAATCACCTCCACACAATACAAAACCTAATTTCTCAGAAATCAATTGATCGTGTTCTGAAATGTATTTTCCTGATGTCATTGAGTTGGCACCTACATACACAATTCCCAATCCTTCTTGACCCACAACGGTGATGTTTTTCTCACGTTTTGGTGCAATGTAACCTTTGTTTGCCATTTCCAATGCGGCTTGTTTTGCACGAGTTAATTGGTGACTACGGCTAACCACAACTTCATCTGTTCCAGGTCTTAAATACCCTAATTCAAATGCTTCGTATGCAGACGTTGAAACTTTGGCTTGTCCAATAGTCAAGAAACGATCTCTGAAACGATTGATTTTAATATCGCCTTTTTTCATATCGTCTGAAAAGCGTTTTGCGAATTCTTTGGAACCACCTCCACCAGGAATTAGTCCAACACCAAACTCTACTAAGCCCATGTACAATTCAGCATGCGCCACCACCTTGTCAGAATGCATTGACAACTCGCATCCGCCACCTAAAGCCATGTTGTGAGGTGCAACAATTACTGGAATGTTAGAATAACGCACGCGCATCATGGTGTCTTGGAATGCTTTAATGGAGAAGTTCAATTCATCAAAATCTTGTTCGGCAGCCATCATGAAAATCAATCCCACATTAGCTCCAGCAGAGAAATTTTGACCGTTGTTTGAAATCACCAACCCTTTGTAGTTGCTCTCGGCTAAATCAATTGCTTTGTTGATTCCCTCAATCACTCCACCTCCAATGGTGTTCATTTTTGTGTGGAATTCGAGGTTCAAAATACCATCGCCTAAATCAACAACCGTTACGTCTGAATTGCCCCAAACTTTTTTCTCACTGCGCAATGCTTCTAAATCAACCAAGTTTTCTGTACCAGGAATGATTTGATAAGTTTTTGTTTGGATGTCGTAAAAATAACGTTTACCACCTTCTGATTTGTAGAATGAATTAAAGCCAGCAGCTTTCATGTCTTCTACCCAAAGTGCCGCTTTTTTGTTGTTTTTAGCAATTAATTTCAAACCTTGCTCAATACCAATCAAGTCCCATGTTTCAAACGGCCCAAGTTCCCAACCAAAACCAGCTTTAATTGCATCGTCAATTTTATACAAGTCATCTGCAATTTCTGGTATGCGATTGCTTACATAAGCAAACAAACCTCCAAATAGTTGATTGAACAATTTACCAGCCGCATCTTGCCCCATAAACAACATTTTGGTACGTTGTTTCAAATCTTCGATAGGTTTCACCATTTCAAGCGTAGCAAATTTTACTTTTTCTTGCGAGCGGTATTCCAACGTATTCAGGTCTAGCACCATAATTTCACTGCTGCCGTCTTCTTTTTTCACTTTTTTGTAGAACCCTTGACCAGCTTTTGCACCAATCCAACCGTTTTCTACCATTTTAGTGATATAGTCGGGCAATTCAAATAATGCTTTCTCTTCATCGTTCGGGCAATTGGCTTTTAACCCATTGGCAACATGCACCAAGGTATCCAAACCAACCACGTCGCAAGTTCTAAATGTTGCCGATTTTGGTCGCCCCATCACTGGACCTGTTAATTTATCTACTTGTTCAACCGTTAAGCCTGCTTCTTTAATTACATGAAACAATGCCATAATGGAGTAAACCCCAACGCGGTTAGCAATAAATGCTGGTGTGTCTTTACATAAAACCGTCTTTTTACCTAAATAGCGACTTCCAAAATCCATTAAGAAGTCAACAATTTCTGTTTTTGTTTCAGGAGTCGGTATGATTTCCAATAATTGTAAATAGCGTGGAGGGTTGAAGAAATGCGTTCCTAAGAAATGTGCTTTAAAATCATCACTTCTTCCGTCCAACATTAAATGAATTGGAATACCAGAGGTGTTGGATGAAATAATAGTTCCAGGTTTACGGAATTTCTCAACATTTTCAAACACTTGTTTTTTGATGTCTAAACGTTCTACCACAACTTCAATCACCCAATCACACGATGCAATTTCTTTTAAATCGTCATCAAAATTTCCTGTTTTAATGCGTTGTGCAAACGATTGCAAATAAATTGGCGATGGATTTGACTTTAACGTTGCTTGCAATTCATCGTTTACAATTCTGTTGCGTACAACTTTATCTTCTAAAGTTAAACCTTTTGCTTTTTCTGCATCGTTTAATTCTCTTGGAACGATGTCCAATAAAACAACTTCACAACCAATATTTGCAAAATGGCAAGCAATTCTAGAGCCCATTACTCCAGAACCTAAAACGGCTACTTTTTTAATTATTCTGCTCATTTTTAATGTTATTTATTTTTATTTTCTTGAATTTCACTGTCAATTAAATCGTCTATTTTTTGAATCACTTCAAAAAACACTTTTAATTTCGATGAGGAAATATTTTCTACTACTTTGTTATTAAAATCAACTAAGAAATTGCGCACTTCTCGGCGAGTGTCAACACCACTTTTAGTTAGGAAAATTAAAACTTTACGTTTATCATTACCCTCTTCTTTGCGTTCAATTAACCCTTTTTCTTCCATCGTTTTTAAGGTGCGAGAAAGTGATGTGGCTTGCATTCCCATACGCGGCCCCAATTGCGTGCTGGGCGTACCTTCTTTATCGATGTTCATTAAAATAAATCCAATGGACATTGTGAGACCGTGTTCCAACGCTTTTTGGTTATACATTCTTGACAGCTTGAACCAAGCCGAACGAATGGAAGAATCTATGATTAATTGATTGATGTCTGACATTAAGTTACATTTAACAATGCTAAAAGTAACAAAATATTTTATGCGAGCATAATATTTTTAGAAAAATTATGGTTTGATTTAGCGAATTGCACGCGCATTGAATAAAACATAACCAAAGCTTATTTGAAAAGCGTATGGAATATGTTGTTTTGGGAAATAATTAAAAGTGGCGCGTAAGGGTCCAACCGGCGAATGATAGATAATAGATGCAGAGGCAACAAAGGATTCTCCTTTAAATGGTTTGGCATATCCAAAAGTTCCATCGTCGTTTTTTACCAAAGCTCGGAAGGGTTGATAATAATAGCCATCAGCACGAATATCTAATACTTTTTTAATTGTAAACACTAAATTTAAACCTGCACCTACATACTGTGGGCTTCTAAACTCTGACATAAAATACGTAGCCATATCGGGCAATGGTGTATAAGCATTCAGTGATAGTAAAGAGGCTGTATAGTTGGAAAACAAGGATTGTGAGTTGAAAACAGCATTTCCGTGCAACCCAAGATGAAAAAACTTTAAGCTAACAGGATAGGATTGAAATTCTCCTGAAATACTAATCCATGAGTGGTATTTATAATTGTCAAATGGAATGGGCGCAGTTGTACCCGATTTTGAATGCTCTCTACCATTGATGTAGCGAATTTTTAAAGCAGCAAAATGACCAGAAGTTGCAAATTGTTTTCTATTCAATGTGTTTTGAACCAACTCCCAACTAGCAGTAAAACCTTGAAATTGAGTAAAATCGGTAGTGTCAGCATTTGTGAAGTTTTTATCCTGGTAATAGCGGTCTTCTAATAAAAAATAACGTCCACCAAACGTACTTTTAATAGAATTCCAAATAGGTTGTTTAAATTCTAATCCTGTATACATTTCATTTTGTACAAGAAACGAAGGACGTTCAGGTGCAAAAAAGGTGGCAAAGCTTCTAAAGTAATCCAATTTATTTAACACAAAATTCCCCGAAATATTGACAGGATAAGTAGAAGGAATGTCCATACCAACTTCTGTTTTTACTGAGGTGTAGAATTTTCCAAAATAGGAATTGGCATATACCTTGGCAGCTACCTTACCAATATGACTGTAGGAAACACCAATAAATCCTGTGTTTACAGCACGTGTAGAAAAATGTCCTCCTATTTCAAAATTAAAGTCTTTGGCTTTATTTACGGTTAAATCTAAATTATAAGTGCTGTCTTGTTTTAAACTTAATGTTGGAAACAAGAAACCAATTTGAGGTGTTGCCCGCAATCTAAAATAACGGCGCTCAAATACTTTTGCATTTACCTTCTCTTCCTTTCGGCGTATCATCGAGTTTTTTGCAAAACTAAATGGCTTTTGCTTGCGCATATTGGTGGTGACACTGGAAATTTGAACAGGAATAATTTTATTTCGAAAGGCAGCTCTACGTTGTTGCAATTCTTCTTTACTTACTCTTCTGGTTGTATGTTGCAAAATGGAATCAATATAGGGTTGGGCTTGTCGATAACCTTCTGCTATAATTTCTGCAGCATCTTTAAATTCAAATGTAGTTGATTTAATATCAGGTTGAATCAAAATTCCACTTTCACACGGAATGGTATAGTTGGAATAAAACATCAACATATTGGAAATCTGACTAATGATATTATTGCGTTTGGGTTTTGGATTGTTGTAAGAAACATTGCTTCCAATAATATAGTCAACGTTAAAATCATTAAACATTACATCTGCTGGAAAATTGTTGTAAAGTCCCCCATCAAATAATAAGGTTTTATTGACTTCAATTGCTTCAAAATAAAATGGATAGGTCATGGACGCGCGTATGGCTTGGTTGAGTTTTCCAGAACGAAACACCACCGATTTTTTGTTGGCAATATCCGAAGCAACACAACGATAGGGAACAAACAAACTGTCAAAATTATTGTGGACCATTTCTCCAACGGGACCGTATAATTCCAACAACTTATAATCCACATACGCCGATGAACGGTAATGAGTGGGAATAGACGTAAGAATGGAACTATCAATGGCAATTCCAAACTTAAACATAGCGGCATTCTCATCCGACTCACGATAGGCAAATCGTTGGTGTGTTTCAATTTGCCCCGTAGCCATTTTCAAAAAAGCATCCGATTTGGCAAAAGCTTCAATTTCTTCGGGACTATATCCTGCAGCATACATTCCACCCACCAATGCCCCCATGGATGTTCCTGAAATATAATCAATAGGAATTCCATTTTCTTCCAATGCTTTGATTACACCAATATGCGCCAAACCAGTAGCACCACCACCACTTAAAACCAATCCAATTTTTTCTTGCCCCAACATAAAAAATGACTGGGTAAACACAACAATTGCAAAAAGATGGCGGAATATTGCTTTCAATTTCTTTCTTTTGTACAAATTTATATAAATTTAATTGAAAAAAACGTGAGCAAGTATAGTCGCCCTTCAAATCCTAATGAAAATCTTTTAGTAACCATCAAAACCTTGTTTGGTTTAGAAAACGTTTTAAAAGAGGAACTTATTGAGTTAGGTTACAGCAATATTGTTGTACTGAATCGTGCGGTTCAATTGGAAGCATCGTGGAAAGATGTGTACAACATGAACCTTAACTTGCGTTGCGCCCTTTCTATTTTGGTGGAAATTGCGTTTTTTAGAATTCGCGATGAGCAAGATTTGTACAAACAAGCAAAAAAAATAGATTGGACAGCATATTTTGATGAAAATAAAACGTTTGCCGTAAAAGGTGTGGTGATGTCGCACTTGTTTCGTCATACTAAATTTCCGTTTTTGTTGCTAAAAGATGCTATTGTTGATGTTTTTCGTGATAAAACAGGCAAACGCCCGGATGTAAATGCAAAAAATCCGCAAGTGCATATTGATGTGCATATCAACGAAGATAAAGTTATTATTTCACTCAACTCTAGTGGCTTGCCTTTGTATCAACGTGGTTATCGCGACGATACGGGTGATGCTCCACTCAACGAGGTGTTGGCTGCCGGTATGATTCGTTTGGCAAAATGGGATAAAAAAACACCATTAATTGATCCGTTTTGTGGTTCTGGAACAATTTTAATTGAAGCAGCCTTGTATGCTTCGGGTATTCCGTCCACTATTGAGCGTCAGCATTATGCATTTAAAAATTTCTCCAATTTTGATGAAAAATCGTGGAATGAGCTTTACCAAAAAGCAGTAGAAACATCCCGTTCTGTACGCAAATTACCAGTGCAAATCATCGGTTCCGACATTAGTTCTGAAATGATGTTAAAGGCTAAAAGAAATTTAAGAAGATTGAGCATAGGCCGTTTTGTTGAGGTGAGCACGCAATCGTTTGATGAAGTTAAAAACCCTGGTTTTGAAAAAGGAATGGTTATTACCAACCCGCCTTATGGTGAGCGTATGGGCGATAACATCCCAGATTTATATGCACGCATTGGCGATTGGATGAAAACCGAAATGCAAGGTTTTGATTGCTGGTTGATTTCTTCTAGCGAGGAAGGATTGAAAACGGTAGGTTTACGACCAGAAGCAAAAATCAAATTGTTTAACGGTAGTTTGGAATGTAGTTTTAGAAAATATAGCATTTATGCAGGTTCAAAACGCGACCAATACCAAAACAACGAAAGTAAATGAACGTTTTAATTGTAAACACATCAACAGGATGGGGAGGGTTGGAAATGAACGTTGTCAAATTGGCAACCGAATTGCAACAACACGGCATTCGTATTTTTATGGTGTGTCAAGAAAATACCACTTTTGCTCAAAAAATTGAGGGCAAATTTGAGTGTGTTTTACAATTAAAAAAAGTCAAAAAATACTTTGATTTCAACAATGCGCAAGTAGTAGCTAATTATTGCAAAACCAACCAAATTACAAAAGTTTTTACTGCTTTTCGTCCTGATTTAGACCTGCTTATGTGGGCAAAGCGTAAAAACAAAGCGTTGAAAATCATACACCAACAACAAATGCAAATTGGTATTCCCAAAAAAGGATTTTTTCAGCGTTTGCGTTTCAAAGCAGTTGATTTGTGGTTGACACCTTTGGAATGGTTGCGACAAGAAGCTTTGGAAAAAACTACACTTGCAGCAGAAAAAATTAGAATAGTTCCTTTAGGTGTGCGCAAAGAACCATTTTTGCAAGAACAACCCTCTAGACAAGCAGCACAACAATTTTTTGGATTTCAATCCGATGCATTTGTAATTGGCGTTTTAGGGCGAATTGATGAAAAAAAAGGACAATTGTTTTTGGTGCAAACCTTAAAAAAACTCATAGATACAGGTGAAAATGTCTTTTTACTCATTGTAGGCAATCCCACTGTTGACGATCCAAAAGGAGCTCTCTATTATGAAAAGGTTAAGCAGTACATTGCCAAAAATCAGCTAGAAAAAAAGGTATTGTTTGCACCCTCCACCAACGAAGTATTGCAATTTTATGCTGCCATTGATTTGTTTGTTATGTCAAGCGAAGGCGAAACATTTGGAATGGTAACCGTAGAGGCGCAATTTTCCAAAACTCCAGTGATAGGAACCAACACCAGTGGTACACCCGAAGTTTTAGGACATGGCACACGTGGTGATTTATACAGTTTCAATAACGAAGCGTCTTTTATTGCAGCGTATTATTCTTTGCGCAAAAAAATGGAAGAAGGGCAATTGGATTTAACAGCCATTCAACAAGAAGCAATGGATAATTACTCACTTGATAAGGAAGTTGCAGGAGTATTGGCAGCGTTGAACGAAGTTTAACTCAAATTTATGCTTAGTCCCCAACTTTTGAACTTGATCCGTAATAATTCATAGTAGTTTGTTTAAACAAAAAAAGCGAGGTAAAAACCTCGCTTTCTAATGTGGTGCCTCCAGGAATCGAACCAGGGACACAAGGATTTTCAGTCCTT
>JAKQEZ010000392.1 GCA_029558435.1 Bacteroidota bacterium | reverse complement strand
ACGTGACGAACTGGCCCGCGAAGGCTGGGTGAAGGGAACCCGAAGGCTCACTTCCATGCAGGTACGAATCATTGTAGCCTATCTGGGAGAACCATGAGCCTGCCCCCGAAAAGGGGGCCTCCGGCAATTCCCTGTTATCCTCAAAACAAAGCGGTAACAGCGTAAAATCTCAGGTGTGAACAACCAATTTTTCAGGTACTTTTTGAGTAAAATGTCATAACATTTTAAACAAAAAGAGTATACATTTTTGTCAAAATGTACCTGCAAATTTTGTCCTTAACAGAACCGTTTTCACACCGAAGTTCCGACCTGTTTCGCCTCATTTAAAGTTAAGTTATAACTCTAAAAGACACAACAACGCTACCAATGGGCAGCTATTTTAAAACCATGTATAACACTCACAATAAATCACTTGCAAAATTCATATAAGCAAGTAAGAGTTGTCAGTTACATGTTAATCTTTGAAATTTACAAACCATGATTATTGAAATTGATTTTCTCAACGATCAAAAAAAATATGTTGAGCAAATTTGCGGTACTAAGAACATTACGTTCAAACGTTTTTACGATGTAGTTTCCACCTTCGAAGACGAGATGGATATAGTCTGTTCGATTACCAACCTGGTAAGCAACGAAGAAGTAAGAAATTCACGCAGATGGAAAACCTTTTGCCGGCTGTTTGACGAAACCTACAAAGAGCGAATCCGGCTATTTTGGATACTTAAACATACCGAAACCGAGAGTATGATTATTAAACCGGAATGCAAAAAGATGCTTATCCTGTTCATTGCCTCGTTATGGAAATTAAAACTATTCAACAACGGTTCGGTTGATCAGTTAATCCATACCTGCAACGAATACTTTGACCTTCGGATCGACAAAGAAAAGATCAAACAAGAATTCTACAAATTAGATGTTTCTATGGCTGAAATGGTTGTTCAAGCGATGAATTCGGTGATTGAAAAAAACAAATTTAAGCTAAAACTCGACGAATAGTATGTTAAGAAACATGTTTTAGCGATATTATCAGTTAATTCAACAACGGATTTTTGCCTGAAAAACGACTTTTTTAGGCCTCTTAAAGACTGATAACTTGGAGATTAAACAGTCACTAATGAGTCAAAAATCCGTTGTCATTTCAGCTTTTGTTTATGCCGAAATGCAATTTTAACTTTGCAGCTGTGATTATTTACAAGCCAAAATTTGTTGAATCACACAACGAAATGCGAAACAAATCTCCTCCGCTTTTGGATGCGATTTAACCAAAGCCCGGCCGGATGGCAAAACAAATCCGGAAAGACAATAGCGATTGTCTGAAGCATTTATCAGTAATGGAAAGTCTTTGAATTCCGGTTTTTTTTAAAAGAGTATTTGAATATGCATAATATATTTAAGAAGAAGGGGACATTCATGGGGACATTTTTCAGCTGAAAACCCGCTTCAATCCAAGAAAACATGGGGACATCCTTGGGGACAATTAATTAAAAAAACAAATGATTAACAAAAATCGAAACGATGAAAAAGTTTTACACTATGGAAAATTTTCTGAAAAGCGGGTACTACAACATACCCCGTGTGATTGTGGATAACGAGCAGAGCAGCTGCGAAAAAACAGCACTCAGAGCAAGGATCCTCAGTTACTTCTACCAAAAAGTCTATTTTGCAAAGGGAGAAGTAACGTTCAACGGAAGGAGATATGTTTGTTTCAGAGGCGAATTTATAGCCAGACAAGTAGAACTGGCCGAATATTTCAATCTGGATCGCAAGCAATGGAACCGCATCATGACCGATTTCCAAAGTGAAAGCATACTGAAAATCGAACGCGTAAGGGGTGGCACACGAATCACTTTGGTGGGTTACGACTGCATTGTGGGTAAAAAAAGTGCCCAGTATAAGCAGACCAACGGTGGCGATAAAGCAGCAGAAGAGGCAGCTCCCAAAGCCAAGAAGGCGAAACTGGGAGTCTCGGTAGAGAACTACTACCCCGAGCATCATGTAAAGGGTTGCTACATTCCAAAATTGGAAATTGATTTAAGTAAAATACCTGAATTTCAGGAAAAAAACACGGATAAGTAATTGCGAATAAAATTATCTTCCGATGGATACTCTGCAGGTTGAATATCGGAAGGTAAATTTAAATAAAACAAAAACAGGAAAAAACGAAAGGCAGGGAGGCGCGACCAGGCAATTTGTTACTACTGAAACAAAACAGAATTATTATGAAAACAGAAAATATTGGATTCAAAAACGAACTAAGTTTCGTATGCGCTCTCCTT
>JAKQEZ010000378.1 GCA_029558435.1 Bacteroidota bacterium | reverse complement strand
TAAATAGAAAAACCGGCAAAAAGTCACTCACCCTATTGCAGTTTGAAGAAAAGTATTTAGACCGATTAGTTGCAATGGCAAACAAAACGAAAGGCTCTACATTGGAAGATAAAGTTTTGAAAATGCAAAATTGTTCGGAAGCATTGAAAACGAAATTAAAAGAGTTTGACCATTTGTACAATGTGGCTTGGCCTTTAGTTCATTTGGAAACAGCTCAACACTACCTCGACTTAAAAGGTGAAAACAAAGCAGCGACAGGTGGTAGCGAATGGAAAAAATATTTGCATCCAAAGTTTCAGCAGCGTAAATTTTTTCCAACACTTTGGAACAATGACGAAATAACCAATTGGGGTAATAATAAATAACACTTAAAAAATAGTAAAATGAATATTCAAGAAAATAACATCATCGGAGAACTAGTGGCACAAGATTACCGTGCTGCTTCAGTTTTTAAAAAATATGGTATCGACTTTTGTTGTCAAGGTAACAGAACAATTCAAGATGCTTGCGAAGCAAAAGAAATTGACGCATCTTCGGTAGTAACCGATTTAATCGAAGCAAATAAGGCAACTTTAGAAAGCACCATCGATTATCAATCTTGGCCTATAGACCTTATGGCGGATTACATAGAGAAAAAACATCATCGCTATGTGGAAGCCAAAACGCAAGAAATAAAACCTTATCTCGACAAAATTTGCCGAGTGCACGGTGACCGTCACCCTGAGCTTTTAGAAATCAATGAACTATTCAACGAAGCAGCAGGAGAATTGGCAGCTCATATGAAAAAAGAAGAATTGATTTTGTTTCCATTTGTTAGAAAAATGGCAAAGGTGAAACAGGAAAATACTAAACTAGAAGCACCACATTTTGGCACGGTAGAAAATCCTATTCAAATGATGATGCACGAACATACTACCGAAGGAGAACGCTTTAGAAAAATAGAAGCCCTGAGCAACAACTACACGCCACCGGCAGATGCTTGCAATACCTATCGAGTAACTTTTGCCTTGCTAAAAGAATTTGAAGCCGATTTACACTTGCATATTCATTTAGAGAATAACATCTTGTTTCCTAAAGCCATTGAACTTGAAAAACATTTAAAGAATGCCTAATCCTATTAAAAGAAACGAAGCCCTTAAACCTTTAAGCCGTGACCACCATCACGGCTTATTGCTCTGCTGGAAAATTAGGCAAGGTATCAAACTGAATATCGAACCTGAAAGGATAAGAAAGTATTTGGATTGGTTTTGGATGAGTTATTTAAAGCCACATTTTGAAATTGAAGAACAGTATGTGTTCCCAATTTTAGGAAATGAAAATGAGTTGGTCAAACAAGCACTTGCCGAACATAGAAGGTTAAAACGTCTTTTTGAAAATGAAAATGACCTTTCCAAAACCAATAGTTTGATTGAAGAAGAACTAGAGAAGCATATTCGCTTTGAAGAACGGGTACTTTTTAACGCAATACAGTCAGTAGCAAGCAGTGAGCAATTGATCCAAATAGAAATAGATTGTGCAGATAAGTGTTTTTATGAAAACCTATCAGATCCTTTTTGGGAATGACGAGAAGTACCATAAAAATTACCGTTCTTGAAAATGGGACAGAACAAACCATTAAGACCTACAAAGGTGAGTATAGAAATTTAATGGAATTGTTAAAGGATACACTCTATTTTGATTGTTTTGGCGAGTGTGGCGGAATGGGCAGGTGTGCTACTTGCATTATACACGTAACTGGATTTCAAGGAAGTGCAGTAATAAAAGATAGGAATGAACCTGTAACACTTGCAAGATATGGTTTTGAAGATAATCCAAGCATTCGACTTTCTTGTCAATTATTAGTTTCGGCAGATTTGGACGGGGCAATAGTTTCGGTTTTAGAAGAAAATTGAAGCATTTTTCAAAATCCAGACAAAACAATCTAACTGAACGCTTTAAAATCTATAAAATTATTTGTTTAGTAAGGATTCCTTACTATATTTGCAACGGCAATAATGCCAAACAAAAATTTAAATTCATAAAAAATGGCAAAATCAATTTTCTATCACGCTGGATGTCCAGTATGCGTAAGTGCAGAACACGACATCGTTAACCTAATTGGTGCAACTAATGTAGAAATCGTTCACATTGGCGAAGACCGCAACCGAATTGCAGAAGCTGAAAAAGCAGGAGTAAAATCGGTTCCAGCGTTGCTTACACCAAACGGCAATGTATTGCACATCAACTTTGGTGCATCTATGTCTGATGTAAAAGGTTAAAAAAAATTGCCCTGTAAAGTTAGGATTCCTATCTTTGCAGGGCTTTTATTTTCAAAAAATGAAACAAATAACTATATTGTTTGCACTTGTCATATTTGTAGGTATAACTACAAAGGCTCAATCATACATTAAAAAAGAAACAAAAATGAAGGTAGCAGTTTGGGACACCTATGTAACAAAAAAAGACGGAAGCGTAATGCACTTTGACATTATAGCACCCGAAGAAATTAAAGATACTATCATCATCTACGGTTTTGGTAGCGAATATTTGAAGACCAAAGGACAAGAAGGGCAACCCTTGACATCAAAAGAATGCCGATTTTGTCACGTAAGAAGTTTGCACCCGCAATGGGAAGCAGACATTAAAAAGCAAGGTTATTTTATACTTGAAATGGAAAATTGCGATTAATGAAACATTCTTCATTTAACTTAAACGAGCAAAACCAAAAAGTCGAAAGTCGCATTGTGGTGGCTTTGGAGCGAATTTCAGAAGCATTCAGAGTATTATTATGGAATGAAAGCAAAGAAAATTCATTAAGCCCGATACAAATTCAAATTTTAATTTTCATCTATTTCCATTCGTTGGAAAAATGCAAGGTGGGTTATTTGGCTAACGAGTTCAACATGACTAAAGCCACAATAAGCGACAGTGTAAAAGTTTTACTTTCAAAAGGATTAGTTACCAAGGAAACTGACCCCATTGATACAAGGAGTTTTTCGCTATCACTAACAAACGAAGGGAAAAAAATAGCAAAGAAGGTATCATTATTTGCTTCCTCTATAGAACAACCTATTGAAAGACTGACACAGGAACAGAAAGAAATAATGCTCAACGGATTGCTGAAATTGATTTATGACTTAAACAAATCAGGCATAATTACCATTCAAAGAATGTGTTTTACTTGCTCCAACTATCAACTTGAAAAAGGTGTTCACTACTGCAAACTTTTGAAAAGTCAACTTGCCGAAAACGAATTGAGAATAGATTGTCAAGAACACGAATTGCAGATATGAGCTTCATAATCGAAAACATAGCAACCATTAAGGGTAGAATAAGAGCAGCAGCCGAATTTTCAGGCAGAAACTCAACGGAAATCAAACTCCTATTAGCAACTAAAACAGTTTCGACTACAAATATTATTAACGCCTTGGAAACAGGTGAAACGCTTATTGGAGAAAATAAGGTGCAGGAACTCAAAGAGAAATTTGAAGCACTAAAAGTTATCCCACACCAAACCCATTTCATCGGACATCTTCAAACTAATAAAGTCAAAGAAGTTACGAAATATGCTGACTGTATACAATCTGTTGACAGGTTGGAATTAGCTGAAAAATTGCAAAAGAGATTAGAATTTGAAGATAGAACCATAGATGTTTTTATTCAAGTAAACACTTCGTATGAAGAAAGTAAGTTTGGTGTTTCACCCGAAAATGCTTTGATTTTTGCTCAACAAGTCAAACAACTTGACAGACTAAATATTAAAGGTTTAATGACTATCGGACTTTTTTCTGCGGAAACAGAGAAAGTTCGAAAATGCTTTCAATTACTAAAGAACATTCAGATACGAATGTTAGATAAAGACTTACCTGTTTACGACTTATCAATGGGAATGAGTAACGACTTAGAAACAGCCATAGAAGAAGGCTCAACGATTATTCGTATTGGAACTGCAATATTCGGCAAACGACCTTATCCGGACAGCTATTATTGGAATGACAACAGAGAAACCAACCCACAGGTGTAAGCACATTTGCAAACTGCTACAAGCCTACCCGCAGACCAAAGTTTGCAAAAGAGCTTCCTCCTTTCCCGACCGAAAAATTATTTTTTAAAATTTTCTTCCCTTTTAAAATTTTTAAAACCGCCAACCCTCAGCCGACTCATAAAAGCCTAAACACTCACTGGACAATGACAGCGAAAACCTTAACAGACCTGACTTAAACGACACGACAGACAGAACGCCAGCTGGTAACACGGGTTTTGCAAAAGTGGCGGTGCAGTGCTTCGTATGACAGTTTTTCGTAAATTTGAAGTTTGGTACTTCGAATGAAGTTCGGAGCTAAAAATCGCCACCTTCGCAAAGCCCGAAACCGTTATCTGCTATTTTAAGGAAGACCATTTACCTTGAAATTACATTTAATATAATCCTTCCATTTTAGGTAGTGTTTCTTAATTTCTCCAGCTACCCATTTAGGTTCGGCAACAACTTTTTTATTTGTCATTAAGTTTTCATCATTTAGAACCAATAATGCCCTACTTAATTCAGCGTTTGTCTCTAAAATAAGTTCTTTACTTTGTTGACGTTCATTCTCTAAAATTTCCATAATATATGGAATTGCCTTTTTGTCGTCAGCAAGAATAGAAAGAATTGCTTTCTCTTGATAATCATTTGGTAAATCAGAATTTACAATTTGCTTAATATTTTTAATATCCATTATATTTAAGTTTGCGAAAGAAAAACAGCATATAACAGCGTGTATAAAAAATGGCGGGTTTTGTGCCATTTAGAAACATTTGTGCTGATATGAACTGTATTGCTTTCAAGTTAATTTTGTGCTTTAATTCCGCCACTTCTTATACACGCAAACCGTTAGCCGTCAGTGTAGCGAACCGCAAAACCGACAGACAAAACCGACAAATAACAGAAATAAAAATCGTAAATTTGCGACTTAACATATTGACAATAAATTAATGGCAAATAGTAATCTATCAAAAGCGAAAAATGCGAAGAATGACGAATTTTATACTCAATATCAAGACATTGAGAAAGAAATAATGGCTTATTTAGACTATGACCCAAATACATTTAAGGACAAAACTATTTTATTACCTTGTGATGACCCAGAATGGAGCAACTTCACAAAATTTTTTGCACAGAATTTTGAACGCTTTGGACTTAAAAAATTAATAAGTACAAGTTACGCACCTGACAGCAAACTATACAAAAACAATTATCAACCAACTCTTTTTGAAACGAACAATCCTCAATTTGACAAAAAGAAAACTGTTAAAAACGGAAAAATATTTTCATTAACTTATGACAAAAGTGGCGATGGAAAAATTGATGTAAATGATTTGGAATGGACTTACTTAAAAGGCGATGGAGATTTTAAAAGTGATGAAATAAAAAAATTGCGTGACGAAGCGGACATAATTATTACAAATCCACCTTTTTCTTTATTTAGAGATTTTTTAGCGTGGATAGTTGAAGCAGATAAGAAGTTTGTAATTGTTGGTAGCAAAAATGCAATTACATTAAAAGAAGTTTTCCCATTAATAAAAGCTAATAAAATGTGGGTTGGAACGACAAGTTTTAATAAAGATATGTTGTTTATTTCACCGGAAGAAGTTGACCCAGCAAAAAAACCAAGCTCAGCCACAAGAACTGTTGATGGTGTAGTTTATTTAAGGTCGCCTTCTGTTTGGTATTCAAATCTTGACCACGGTAGACGACATCAACCTTTGCCATTAATGACAATGCAAGACAATATAAAATTTAGTAAACACAAGGAAATCAAAGGAAAAGAATATCAAAAGTTTGATAATTACGATGCTATTAATATTCCATTTACGGATGCAATACCTAGCGATTATGACGGTGCAATGGCAGTTCCAATTAGTTTTTTAGATAAGTATTCACCTGAACAATTTGAAATAATTAGTTCAAATGATATAATAACAAATGATACAATGCCATTTAAAGAACACGGTTTAATTAAAGACAAAGACGGAACAATTAATGGCGTACCAACTTATGTAAGACTTGTAATAAAAAAGAGGAAATAAATGGATACTACTTTACGAACAGATATAACAGTAAAAGACGTTTGCGATGGTTTCATATACAATGAACTTGAAGGAAAGGGTTTGTTTGGACTTTCAGGTACTTTAACAATTCAACCCGAATACCAACGCAACTATATTTATGCAGACGGAAAAAGAGATGTTGCAGTAATAAATTCAATCTTAAAAGGTTATCCATTAGGTTTAATTTATTTCAACAGAGTAGATAAAAACAGCCTTGAAGTTTTAGACGGACAACAGCGAATTACTAGTTTTGGAAGATTTGTAACTAACAAATTTGCAATAAAAGACGAAAACGGAATGGAGCAATATTTTAGTGGTATTGCAGAAGACAAACAAAAGAAAATTTTAGAAGCGAAACTTTTAATTTATGAATGTGAAGGAACAGAAAGCGAAATAAAAGAATGGTTTAGAACCATTAATATTTCAGGTGTTCCTCTGACAAATCAAGAATTATTAAACGCTGTCTATTCTGGACCATTTGTAACACTTGGTAAAGAAGAATTTAGCAACAGCCAAAATGCAAACATTCAAAAATGGAGTGCTTACATTTCTGGTAGTGCAAACCGACAAGACTTTTTAGAAAGAGCATTGGAATGGGTAAGCAAAGAAAATGTTGGCGATTATATGAGCAAACACCGATTTGACAACAACATTACAGAACTTAAAAACTATTTTAAAAGTGTTATTGACTGGGTTTCTACAGTGTTTACAGACGTGGAAAGCGAAATGAAAGGACTTGAATGGGGCAGACTTTACGAAGCGTATAAGAAACAACCATACAACTCAAAGACAGTTTCAGAACAAGTTAAAAAATTGTATGCCGACCCATACATAAAAAACAGAAAAGGCGTTTTTGAATTTATTTTGGGTGGTTCAACAGACTTTAAACTTTTGGAAGTTAGAGTTTTTGACGAAGCAACAAAAAAATCAACTTACGCTATTCAGACAGCAGAAGCTGAAAAGAAAAATATATCAAATTGTTCACATTGTGCAATCGGACACGATGCTAACAAAACCAAAATTTGGAAATTAGCAGAAATGGACGCAGACCACGTTACAGCTTGGAGTAAAGGCGGAGCAACCGACACTAAAAACTGTGAAATGTTGTGTAAATCACATAACAGAGCAAAAGGAAATAAATAGAAAATGACGAACAAAAAAACACCGAACGGCTAACAGCAGTTTGGCAAAATGGCGGGTTCTGTGCTAAATTGAACATTTGGATTTCAAATAAACATTAGTGCTAAATTGAAAGTAAGTGCTTCTAAATCCGCCACTTCGCCAAGCTGCAAAACGTTATCGCTCAGTGTAAAAAGCCGACCGCACAAATGGCACATTTGGTTTTTTCTGACACACGAGCCAACGCTTAAAAAACCAAAAGAGCCATTTCTTTCCAACGCACGAACGGACTGTGAATAAAAAAATAGAAGAAAATGAATAGCGTAAATCTTATTTCATTATTTTTGGACAAAATTTGCCAAAGCAGAATATGTCAAAAACAGACAACATAACATTTGGAGAGTTCATCAGAACACTTAGAGAAAATGCAAACCTTCCTTTGAGAAAGATTGCCGCAGAGTTGGACATCGATACTTCAACGTTAAGTAAAATTGAGAAGAATGAACGAAATGCAAACGAACAATTTATTGATGGCATTTCAAGAATTTTTCACATTGACAAAGCTGATTTAAAAGTTCGTTATTTAAGCGATAAAATCACCTATCAACTTTTAGAGGAAGAAGATGGAATTGAAATTTTGAAAGTAGCGGAAGAAAAAATTAAATACTACAAGCAACATAAATAGAATGACAAAGAAATTTAGAGATTATAAAGCGGAAAATGCAAATTGGATAACACTTGCCTCGGGTGAATTTTACCCAGATATACTTGTTGATGCTTGTAACTTATATAGACCTGTACTAGAATTGTTCGGTCAGCTTTTAAAAACAAGTGAAAGTTCGGAAAAACTTTTCTTACAAACAGTAGATGTTAACCAACCTTGGATGCGAATTCAACTAGCAAGAGTATTTAGAAAATATGTGAGTCCAAACACACCAGTTGAAATGCTAAAACATAAACGTAAAGCTGATTGGATATGTCAAGAATTTGGAAAAGGATTTAGGTCAATTGTTGAAGTTCAAAAAGCGTTTCTTTCACGCCCAATGCCTGACGAAGCATTATGTGCTATCCTTTGGGAATATAAGGATAGAGGACAAAAGGGGTACGATATGACAGAAAAAATGTTTGAACTTTTAAGAAGTAAATTTCCTCAATTTGAAATACTTGGTCCTGAAAGAGCAGGAAGAGATATTCTATTAGGTGAAGTATTTGAAGATTATACAAAGCCAAACAGACCTGCGGATTTTATTATAAAAGATGGTGATATAATTTTAGCTGTGGGTTTTGCAAGATATGATTCGGATAGAGGTGGTGCTCAAGAAGATGACAGGACAGGAGGTTATTCTAATGCTTCAAGAGAGTTACTTGAATATGCCATTGGTAAAGATTTAAGAACAAAAATAATATTCGTAAATGATGGCCCTGGTTTGCTTCTAGGTTCAATGTGGGATGATTATAGTTATATTGAAGAAGCTTCAGACGACATTAAAGTTGTTACACTTAGAATGATTACAGAAAGAATTACACTAGAATGGTTAAATAGTTAAAATTATGGCAACAGGAGTAACAAAAAATATGTGGCAGGAAACAGTTCAGATTGTTTCATCTGAACATTTTCCATTTGAAACAGATTATGAAATAACTTATAAAGGCAAGATGCCCGAAAAGGAAATAATTTCAACGCCCTCTAAAGAAAAATATGAATCACTGTATGGTGAATTCAAAGAAAATAAATTGATTTACGGTGACAATTTAGATGTATTACGTTTTCTTCTGCATTCAGGAGAATTGAAAAACAAAGTGAAACTAATTTACATTGACCCACCTTATGGAACAAATAGTGTTTTCCAATCTCGAAATCAGAAAGATTCATATAAGGATGATTTAGTAGGAAGTCATTTTATTGAGTTTATTAGAAGAAGAGTTGTTTTGTTACGTGAATTATTGTCTGATGATGGCTCTATTTATGTTCATCTTGACAGCAATATGACTTCACAAATTAAAATCATAATGGATGAAGTTTTTGGTGCTAAAAATTTTCGTGGTTTTATAACTAGAAAAAAATGCAGCAATAAAAATTCAACACGAAATACTTACGGTAATATCTCAGATTACATTTTATTTTATTCTAAAACTGACAATTTCACTTGGCATAGAGCTACAGCAGCTTGGACTGACGAAAAAATTTTAAAAGAATATCCTTGTATTGATGAAGCCACAGGAAGAAGATATAAAAAAGTTCCTATACACGCTCCAGGAGTAAGGAATGGTGAAACAGGAAAAGAATGGAAAGGAATGTTGCCCCCACCCGGAAAGCATTGGCAATATACACCGAGTAAGTTAGATGAGTTTGACAGAGTTGGAGAAATTTATTGGTCAGCTACAGGTAATCCAAGAAGAAAAGTGTTTTTAGATAAAGACAAAGGAATTGCCGTACAAGATATATGGACAGATGTACAAGATTCATTGAATCAAAGTATAAAAATCACAGGATACCCAACTGAAAAAAATCCAGATTTACTAAAAAGAATAATAGAAGCATCTTCAGACAAAGGCGACATTGTTTTAGACTGTTTTGCAGGTTCGGGAACAACACTTGGGGTGGCTCAACAATTAGGTCGTAATTGGGTAGGTGTAGATAATAGTTCAGAAGCAATCGACAATATTTTAAAACGATTTTTTAATGGTCTTGAAGGAATGGGAGATTATGTAAACGGAAAAAACAATTCAGAAAATGATAATGACCAAATGACACTGTTTGAACCAAAATCTAATTATGGAAAGGCTTTAAAAACTGATTTCAACCTTTTATCAAATTCTAAATATTCAGATTTGATAAATGAAATTTTAGAGAACTACTTAAATAAATAAAATATGGCTGATAAAAGTCAAAATTTAAACTTTCAAGGCTCTCTATTTGAAGAAGATTATCTGATTCGAACATTAGGTGCATTAGTTCATTCTCCTGAAATCGCATTGACCGAACTTGTTGCAAATGCGTGGGACGCAGGTGCAACAATTGTCGATATATTTATTCCTGAAGATTACAACCAAAAATTAATTATTGAAGATAATGGAACAGGATTGACTGAAAAGCAATTTAAGGAACGATGGATGAAACTTGGTTATAATCGAATAAAACATCAAGGCAAAAATGTAATTTTCCCAACAAATGTTGAAGGAAAAAGATTAGCTTATGGTAGAAATGGAGTTGGTCGTCACGGATTACTTTGTTTCGATAATGAGTACACAGTAATCACAAATTCAGATGGCAGTAAATCTACTTTCGTAATTACTACACAAGATGAAACTCATCCATTTGTAATCAAGGAATCCTATTTTGAAAAATCTGATTCTTTCGGAACACGACTTGAAGTAACTGTAACAAAGAACCTACCCAAACCTGATAAAATTTTGCAAATAATTTCTGCGAGATTTTTACACGACCCAAAATTCATTGTTTCTATCAATAGACAGTCTGTTCAATTAGAACAACATTCGGGCTTAGTTGATACTACTGAAATTATTGTAGAAGAAAACATAAAACTTATGGCCCATTTTATTGATTCACAAAAATCGGCTCGTTCAACTTTATATCAAGGAATTGCTTTTTGGCAAAGTAATAGACTTGTCGGAGAGCCTTCTTGGATTTTAGGAAATGAAGTTTTTATTGACGGAAGAACAAAATTTGCAAAAAGATATACAGTTGTAATTCAAACAAACGATTTGGCAGATTACATTTACGAAGATTGGACAGGTTTCAAAAAAGTTGAAACTATGGAAAAGGTTTATTTGAAGGTTTTTGAATATGTTAATAAAATGTTTGCTGAGATAGCGAAAGACTCTATCGAAGAAACTAAACAGCAAATCAAAAGTGATTTTCAATCCGAATTATCTCAATTAACACCTTTAGCAAAATACGAAGTAAACGAAGCTATTGAAAGCATTACAAGTGCTCACCCTACAGCAAAACCAGAATCTATTTCTATTGCAGTTGAAGCAATAATCAATCTTGAAAAAACCCGTACAGGCAAAGAATTATTAGTAAGACTTGCAAAACTTTCTGAAGATGATATTAACGGGTTAAATACATTACTTGAAAATTGGTCTGTTCGTGATGCGTTAAGTGTTTTAGATGAAATTGATAATCGGATTTCGGTAATTGAAGCTATCCGTAAATTATCAGGTGATGAAAATGTTGACGAATTACACGTGTTACACCCTTTAGTAACAAATGCTAGATGGCTTTTCGGTCCAGAATATGAATCAGCTGAATATGCTTCAAATCGTCAATTACAAAATGCAGTTCAAATTATTTTCAAAACAGAAATACAAAAAGAAGTATTCAATAATCACAGAAAACGACCAGATATAGTTGTTCTATCAAATGCTACTCTTTCTGTGACGGGAACTGAAATGTTTGATTCTGATTCAGGGCTTTCAAATGTTAATCGCATTTTAATTATTGAACTTAAAAAGGGTGGTTCGAATCTTTCAAGAAAAGAGAGAAATCAAGCTATGAGCTATGTTGAGGATTTTATTAATGCAGGAAATATTATTGGAAATCCAAGTATAGATTGTTATGTTGTTGGAAAAACATTCTCTGAAAAAGTTGAATTAAATGTAAAAGTTGGCGACCGAGGAAAAGTAAATGTTAGCACTTTTGACCAACTAGTAGATACAGCAGAAAAAAGGCTTTTTGGACTAAGACAAAAACTTAACGAAAGATATGATGATATTCCAGGAATGGATTTATTTAAACAACAATCAACACAATTAAAAGTAGATTTTGTGAATAATGGAACGAGTTAAAAGCCCAACACACAGCCACACACATTGCCAAGCCACACAAGCCCAAGCTCGAACCAAAGCTTGGCAAAGAGTGTGTCTGCCCAACCCCACGACCAAAACGACCGACAAACCAACAGACGAAAAAGAACACCGAAGCGATAACATCACCTATACGCAAGCAGGGGTTTCGTGCTTCGTAGGACAGGAAAGTGCTAAATTTGAAGTTCAGTTCTTCGTAGGAAGTTCAGTGGTAAAAAGCCCTGCCTGCGTATAGCTGAGAACCGTTATTGGCAATGTGAGGGCTTCGCCAACCGACTGACAATCTTAGGTTGACAGCTCAAACGACAGGCCAGACACGGCAGACAATTTTGAATCGGCAGGACAGTCCGACACGCAGACAGACACCGAGATACGGAGATTCTCGGCAGACAGGGAGAAAGGATTTTTAAAATATTTGGAGACGATGAAGAGTGGGAGAGAATTTGTAAAACGACACGTTAGTGCCTTTACTTGCGGACAAAATCTGCTAGATTGGGACTGAGGTGGCGAAGCGTCTCCGACAACAAGACAAATAACAAAACGACGGACAAAAAACCAGACGGAAATGAACACAGCCAATAACAAAAACTATATGTCAATTGAGATTTCGGTGCGGACAACAAAGTTCGCAGCCCGCAAC
>JAKQEZ010000371.1 GCA_029558435.1 Bacteroidota bacterium | reverse complement strand
GTTGATGCGGTATTCTTCGGTGTTTGAATCTACGCCGGTTGTGTTTTTATCATCGGTTAAATCTACCGTACCAAAAATCGTCATGCTACTATAAAACTTACCATTAATGCTTAACGTTGGAGCATATTTCTTGATAAATTTGGGTGTGTAATCTGCCGTAAAAGTTACGTTGTGCGGTCGAACAATTGATTTTTTTGCAGGCAATTGCACCACATAACTGTAGGATGCTGCTAATTTTAAATTAAACTTAAAACGGTAAGCAATGCTCAGTTCTGCACTTGTTACATTTGCATTTCCACTATTTTGGTATTGTATGGTGTCGTTGGATAACCAAAATAAATCAATCTTTTTGTTGATGTATGAATATTGTCCCATCAACGTTATATCTAGTCGTTTGTAGGAAAAGTCGGTTGAAAGGTTGAAATTATGACTTTTCTCAGCTTTCATATTTCTATTTCCTATGATTTGAAAACCTCCTCCATAGGGATGAAACCAATCAGTATACAGTTCTTTGAGTGTAGGCGAGCGAAAACCTCCCGAATATCCACCTCTCAATGTAATATATGGATTGATTTTATACATAGTTGATAAACGGAACGTTGGAAAACCTTTGAATTGCGAATGGTAGTCGAAACGGATGCCCGAAACCAACGTCACCTTTTCAGAAAGCGCCCATTCTTGTTGTGCAAAAACAGAGTAATTCTGTGCATTTTTCTTTGTTGATGCTCCATCAGAAACAAACATAAAACTCAACAATTGTTCAGAATACACTTCGGCACCAACAATGTTGGAATGACGTTTTAAAAATTTATGATCATAAATGGTACTAACGCGCCAAATTAAATTGTCGTAATTGCGTTCTGTTTGTTCAATCAATTTATAGTATTTGAATTTTTGGAAATCGTCAACACTAGCAGAAATGGATAAATGGTGATTGGGATGAATATCGATTGCTGATTTCAACCCAACACGAATGTTGTGAAATTGATCTCTGATTTTATAACCTTCATATCCGCCGGTGTTTCTTTCTTGAAAATAATAGTCGGCAAACACTTCATTATTCACTTTTTTGGTGATGTTAAAAGAAATTTTAGGACTTACACCATAATTCATGAATCCAGCAATGTAGGTTTTCTTTAGAGGTTGCTCAACAATTTTACCATTTCCATAATCTTGTCGCAACGGTTCAGTATCTTCCAACAAGTAGGGATCTATCATTTTAAAAAATCCCGAAGCTTTGATGCTTCCCCACTTTTGTTTGGTACCGATGGACAAGGTGTGATTTTGGTTGTTAAACGAGCCGTATTGACCTGATGCAACAATGTCTAATGGTGATGTGGACTTTTTAGT
>JAKQEZ010000368.1 GCA_029558435.1 Bacteroidota bacterium | reverse complement strand
TAAATTTCCTACTCATTTGGCTTTTCGGTGTCGCCCCGTTTTTTGAAATGGTCACTGGTTTCCATTTTTTTTGAAAATAAAGGATTGTTGTCAGTCCGAAATGACTGTCAAGATGTGTTGTAGCAAGAGTTTGGTGGTTCTCTTGTCTGTCGCTTTCCGTTGTGGTGTGTCGTTCTAAACTTGCCCATAACGTTTTGCAGCTTGGCGAAGGCGGGGCTTTTTAGCACTACACTTTGACTGAAGAACTGCACTTCAATTATACGAAAAAACTGTCAACCGAAGCACTGCACCCCCGCTTTTGCCAAACTGCTGTTAGGTGCTGGCCGTCTTCTTGTCGGTCGTTGATAAATTTTCACTTTTTGCTGTCGAAAGTTACTTAAAATAAAGTAAGTTTGTCAGTATAACTCTAAGGTTTATTGTCAATGAAAATAGTCTCATTTTTTGCAGGTGCTGGCGGTCTAGATTTAGGCTTTGAAAATGCTGGCTTTGATGTCGTTTGGGCAAACGAATACGACAGGGAAATATGGGAAACATTTGAGAAAAACCATAAAAAAACGGTCTTAGATAGAAGAAGTATTGTTGATATTCCGTCACATGAAGTCCCTGATTGTGATGGTATAATTGGCGGACCACCTTGTCAAAGTTGGTCGGAAGCAGGTTCAAAACGTGGAATTGCAGATAAAAGAGGTCAGTTGTTCTATGAGTTTATGCGAATACTTGCTGATAAAAAACCGAAATTTTTCTTGGCTGAAAATGTGTCGGGAATGTTGTTGCCTGCACACAAAGAAGCGTTGTCGAACATAAAGCAAATGTTTACTGATATTGGTTATGATTTGTCGTTTGAATTGTTGAATGTTTCTGATTATGGTGTCCCACAAGATAGAAAACGTGTTTTTTTTATTGGCTATAGAAAAGACTTGGGAATAAAGTTCAAGTTTCCGAAACCTACAACACCTGAAAACAAAGTAACACTCGATAAAGTCATAAGCGATTTGAAAAATAATGTCTTGCCGGCTAAGGAAGGAAACTATACGAATGGTGATAAATGTAAAGTCGTAAACCATGAATACATGATTGGTGGTTTCTCGTCTATTTTTATGTCACGGAATAGGGTTAGGTCGTGGGATGAAGTTTCCTTTACTATTCAGGCAGGAGGTCGTCATGCTCCAATTCATCCACAAGCTCCCAAAATGAAATTTATTGAGCAAAACGTCCGTGAATTTGTAAAAGGGAAGGAACATTTATATCGAAGATTAAGCGTTCGTGAATGTGCGAGAATACAAACGTTTCCAGATGATTTTGTTTTTTATTATGATAGCGTTGTTGCAGGTTATAAAATGATTGGCAATGCTGTTCCAGTGAAAATGGCTGAAGTTTTAGGGAAGAAAATTCTTGAGGATTTGAAAAGTTTAAAGCCTTCAAAGAAAGTTGAGGTTAATAAATTTGCAACTGTCTTAAACGGAAACATTGTCCGGGAAAAAATGAATGAAATTGTAAATAGTATCACTGTCTAATGGCGAAAGTTGCAAGTCAAACTATAAATGGAAAAGCCTTTGAGTATGCGTTATTGAAAGAGTTTTTTGAACGGCTGAAAGCTGTTACAACCGTTTCGGTTGTTGAAAACGAACCTTTCAAAACTGCCTTAAAATGTTTTTTAAGTTTTAGCGAAAAAGAGAAAAGTCATTACTCGCTTGTAGCAAGTTTTGCTGTCAATTTTTTGCTTGATATTGAGCCAAGGTTGTCAAATGGGATTAGTGATAAAGATATTTTGCAGCTTGAAATTGTGTCGGATAAAGAAGGTCAAACAGGCGATGTTCGTGATGTTTTAGCAATTAGGTCGTTACAGAAATGGGAGATAGGAATATCTGCTAAAAATAATCACAGAGCCGTTAAACATTCTCGATTGTCAAACGATATTGATTTTGGTCAAAAGTGGTTAGGTATCCCTTGTTCTGTTACATACTTCAAAGAAGTTAAGCCAGTCTTTGATAACTTGGCAAAACTAAGAACAGCAAGTAAAGCAACTCAAAAGTGGGATACGCTTGGAGATTATCACACTTCTGTTTATGTCCCGATATTGGATGCGTTTAAAAAGGAATTGTTGCGTCTTGATGCTGAAAATCCTGGAACTGTCGCTGAAAGATTGATTGAATACTTGATTGGCAACAAAGATTTCTACAAAGTCATCAAAGGAAGTAACAAAGTTGAAATACAAGCATATAACTTGCATGGAACATTGAATTTGCCTTATGAAGCTGTTAAGCCGAAAGCAAAAGTTCCAAAGTTGAAATTGCCAAGTCGCTTGATTGAAGTTGTCTATCAAGAAAATTCTAAAACAACTTTGTTAGTCACGCTGAATGAGGGTTGGCAAATTTCGTTTCGTATTCATAATGCAAGTTCACGTATTGAACCGTCATTAAAGTTTGATATTAATTTGGTATCCGCACCACATTCTCTGTTTACCAATCAGTTGTTTTTAGGTTAGTGTCTGTCTGGTGGGAGTCGCTCAAATCGGCTTGCACCTAACGTTTCCACGCTTGGCGCAGTGGGGGATTTTGGAAAACTAAATTGTCTGCCCGCACGAATTTACACTAGAAGTACAAACTTTCAATTA
>JAKQEZ010000360.1 GCA_029558435.1 Bacteroidota bacterium | reverse complement strand
TAGCACCTGTTCCACCAAAACAATATCCAATTACTGCGATTTGATTTTTATCAGCACCGACTTTTACTAATTGGTCAATCGCTAACTGAATTCTTTTTTGGTATTCCGCAGGATTGTTTTTATAGAAACCTGCATTTTTCCCAGCTTCACCCGTGTTTTTTGGATTGTTTCCAACACCGTAAATATCGGCAACAAAAGCATGATAGCCTAATTTAGATAAGTTTTCAGCAGATTCTTTAGCGTGAGCATCAACACCCATCCAAGCGGGTAAAACGATAACACCAATTTTCTTTGGATTTGCTTTTTGTGCTTTTGCAAAAAATCCTTCTAATTTTTGATTACCATCTGCGTAATCTACTTTTACTAATTGTCCGAAGCTATTCATAGTAGCTAGGATTAGGGTCAAATAAAGATACTTCATAACTTTTTTTTGTAAAATTATTAAAATTGAAAATTTGAAGCGTTAAACAAAAGGTAAAATTGGGATAAATTATTTGATTTTGAACTTGCCAATAGTAGCATCAAAAGTCAAATGTTCGGTATCAAACAACGTATTAAAAATCCCAGTTTGAATTAAATTACAAGATTGGTCTTGAACAATTTGAGTTGGTGTAAACACAATCATTTCGTCTGTCATTTGAATCGCTAAATCGATGTCATGCGTAGAGTAGAGGATGGTTTTGCCTGTTTCGTGCGTGAGTTTTTGCAACAGTTTCAGTAAAGTTGCTTTATGAACCAAATCTAAATGGGTCGTAGGTTCGTCCAAAATGATAATCGAAGTATCCTGAGCCAAAGCGCGAGCTATTAATGCAATTTGCAATTGACCATCACTGATTTCATCGTGTTTTTTGTGAACCAAATGTTGGATTTCGGTTAACGCAATAGCTTCTTCAATTTTGATTGTATCTTCTTCGGATAAAGTGCCTAACCAATTGGTATAAGGTTGTCTTCCTAAGGCAATAATTTCGTAAACGGTTAATTTACTTGGTGGTAATTTTTCAGTTAAAACGATGCTTAATTCTTGCGCTAAATCAAGTGGTTTATAACTTTGAAGCGATTTATGGAGTAAAGAAACTTCGCCTTGTATAGGTGGAATGATACCTGTTAATGTTTTTAGTAATGTTGATTTTCCAATTCCATTTTCACCAATTAAAG
>JAKQEZ010000356.1 GCA_029558435.1 Bacteroidota bacterium | reverse complement strand
CAACAAAAGTCAAAGCCTATCCCATTTGTCAACTCAAAGAAAACGCCAATAAAATTAAATCCTGATTTCTCGGATTTGGGTCTTTAATATTGGCTATAACGGTTTTCGGCTTTGCGTAGTGGCGGATTTTTAGCACTACTGTTGATGCGAAGACGAAAGCTCAAACTTACGAAAAAGTGTCATACGAAGCACTGAACCCGCCATTACGCAAAACCGATGTTACCTGCTGTATTTTTTCAGAGTTCAATTGTTCGTTCTATATTTATCTGCTCCAAAAACATTTCATCGTGCGACACAACAATTAGTGTTCCTTTATATTCGTTTATTGCCATTGTCAAAATTTCCACATTTTGAATATCTAAATTGTTCGTTGGTTCGTCAAGAATAATGATGTCGGGCGATTTACTGTTAATGGTCAAACAACACAATAATAAACGCATTCTTTCGCCACCGCTCAACGTAATACAAGGTTTGTCCCAATCATCTTTTGTAAACAAAAAACGGTTTAAACGGACTTTAATTTCGTGTTCTTGCAATGCCGAAGTGTTGAATTGTTGGGCTTGTTCGTAAACTTTCAGATGGTTGTTGAGCAAAGAGTAATCTTGGTCAATGTAAACCGATTTGTTTTCTGCCTGATAAATTCTTCCTGTTTGCGGTTTAATGTTACCCAAAATGAGTTTTATCAAAGTGGTTTTTCCCGAACCGTTTTTCCCTTTCAATGCAATGCGTTCGCCACTTGTAATTTGAAAATTTAGATTGTCTTGCCAAAGTGGTCTGTTGTCGTAACCAAAATTGATGTATGTTGCGGTAAACAAAACTTTTCCTTTATGCAACGCTGAATTGTCAAAGCCGAATTTCATTTTGTCAATGTCGGGCAACGAAGAGCGAAGTTCTTGTAAGTCCTGCGAAAGTCCACCGATTTTTTCTGCGTGAATACTTTTCAATTTTGAAGTGCTGTTTTCAGCATTGTTTCGCAAAGTATTCATCATTATTCGGGCAACACCCGATTTTTCTTGTTTGCCTTTGCCACGACTGTCTAATTTTTGTTGTCGTTCCAAAGTTTCCCGTTCTTTTTCTTTGGCTTTTCGCAACGCCTTTTCTTTGCTTTGAATGTCTTGGCTCAAAGCATTGTTTTCTATTTGCTTTTGTTCTTTGTAAAAGTCGTAATTACCGCCATAAACTTTAATTCCATTTTTGCTCAACTCACAAACGCTGTTCAAAAGATTGAGTAATTTTCTGTCGTGGCTTACGATTATTAAAGTGCTTTTTGTGTTCTGAACGAAGTCATACAAAAGTTGTCGGCTTGCGCTGTCCAAATGATTACTTGGTTCGTCCAACAAAATCAATTCGGGTTGATGAATGGAAATACCTGCAAGGAAAACTTTGGTTTTTTGTCCACCACTCAACGCTTCCATTTTTTGCGACAAGCTCAAATCATTGAGTTGCCAATAGTTTAACGCTTCGGTGCAACGGTCTTCGATTGTCCAATCGTCATTCAGTAAATTGAAATTTTCTTCACTTGTATTTCCGTTCAAAATTTCTTTCAAAGCGTTTAATTTATCTTCAATCCGCAATGCTTGTGCGATAGTTAAATGATTGAATTGCCCGAAAATTTGCGGAACATAATACGGTTGAGTTTCAACGCTTATTTGTCCGTTTGACGGTTGAAGTTCGCCTGCAATAATTTTAAGCAAAGTAGATTTTCCTACTCCGTTGTTGCCGATCAACGCTGTCTTTTCGTGATTGTTTACTGTCAGATTAATGTCGCTAAACAGTAAATCTTTGTTTGGGTGTGTATATGAAATGTTTTGTAAAGTAAGCATAATTCCTTTCTTTAAAGATTAAACAATACAGCAACCGCTTTGCGGTTGTTGTTCTGATTTGTCTGAAAGAAATTATTTTTTACATTTTGTCTTACTTAAATTTTTG
>JAKQEZ010000347.1 GCA_029558435.1 Bacteroidota bacterium | reverse complement strand
CGTTCTGCTATATCAATCATCATGTCAAAAATAATAGCTTTTTTATCTGCTCTTTCAACTTGATGCTCGAGCAAAGCTTTTTGTTTCTCTAGAAGCTTAACTTTTGCTTCTAACTCCATTATTCGTTGATTATTTGTTTTTGGCATATTGGAAGGTGTTTGATTTTCCCAATCAAAGGTACCATATTTTCTTAACCAATTAACAACGGTGGAACGAGATTGAATTCCGTACTTCCTTGTAACACCAGTAACTGAAATAAATCCTGATTCAACTTCTTTAACAACTGCTAACTTAAAGGACATTGAATAATCCTTTTGACTGCGCTTTAAATAAACTTTTTTTTCTCCTTTTTCCATAACGATAAAAAATTGTGTATCGCTATTTCAGGACTAGACAGTAAACACAAAAAAAATGACTGCCTTTCGACAGTCATTTTTTATTTAATATTTGAAAATTCTTATTTCTTTTTTGATAAGTCAATAAGAATTGGTGTTGCAATAAACAATGATGAGTAGGTACCCACAATAATACCAATTAATTGAGCAAAGATAAACCCTCTAATTGGTGCACCACCGAAGAACAACATAATCAACAATACAAAAATTACAGTGATACCCGTGTTGAATGTTCTAGACAACGTTGAGTTCAATGCCGAGTTGATTTGAATTGTATCAATTGTAGTTGCTTTTACACCGATGTTTTCACGAATACGGTCAAATACAACCACGGTGTCGTTGATTGAGTAACCGATCACAGTTAACACAGCAGCAATAAACTCTTGGTCCATGTCCATATTAAACGGTAAAATTCCATTGAAAATTGAGAACACACCAAGAATAATCAATACGTTGAATCCTAATGAAGCAACTGCTCCAACAGAATATTGCCATTTACCAAATCGAGAGAAGATATAAGCAAACATAACAACTAATGATGCTAATACTGCCCAAATGGATGAGTTTACCAATTCTTTAGAGATGGTTGGAGAAACCGTTCTTGATTCTGTAATTTTATAGCTTCCCCAAGTTTGTTCTCCTGCTTTGAAAGCATCTTCTAATTTTTCAACAACCAAGCTGTTTGCAGACTCATCACCTAATTTATAGTTGGTAGTGATGTCTACGTTGTATGAGTTTGATTTTGTTTTTAATGTAATTGCCGCTTCAGGAGAATCGAAAGAATTTCTAAGATTTTTCTCCAATAAATCTAAATTACCGCTCAATGATTTTTCAAATTTCACAGCAAATGTACGACCACCAGAGAACTCAACACTTGGATTCAATCCTTTTGTGAATAAGAACACAAGAGAAATTAAAGCAAATGCACCAGAAATCATATAGAACACTTTACGTTTACCAGCAAAGTCAATTTTTGTATCCTTGAATGCACCTTCTGTTAATTTGATGTCAAAAGTAATTTTCTTACCTTTTTTCATTTGAATATCAAAAATCAAACGAGTAATTACCAATGCAGCAAACAACTGAGTAAACAAACCGATGATTAATGCAACCCCAAATGATTCAATTGGACCAGAACCCAAAACAACCAAGATAATTGCAGTTAACATTGAAGTAACGTTTGAGTCGATAATTGGATTCAATGATTTTTTGAAACCATCACTAATTGCCGTTGCTTGATCTTTTCCTGCTGCCAATTCTTCACGGACACGCTCGTAGATGAGGACATTCGCATCAATTGCCATTGCAAATGAAAGAACGATACCCGCAATACCAGCTAATGTTAATACCGCTCCAAAAGAAGCTAGTGTTCCGAAAATAAACAAAATGTTTGCAACCAATACAATACTTGCAACACGACCAGCTTTGCCATAATAGAAAATTACATAAGCCAATACTACTAAGAAAGATATTGCAAAAGATAAGATACTTGATCTTGAGTTGTCTGCTCCAACTGTTGGACCAACTTTTACTTGCTCTTTAATAACACTTGGAGCAGGTAAAGCACCACCATTTAATAAGCCTGCAAATCGGTTTGCTTCTTCAAATGAGAAGTTACCTGTGATTTCAGTATTTCCTTGAGAGATTACGTTTTGTACGATTGGAGCACTGTAAACGATGTTGTCCATTGTAATTGCTACCGCTTTTCCAACGTTTTCTCCTGTCATTAAAGCCCATTTCTCAGCACCATCAGTTGTCATGCGTAAGTTAACTGTTCTTTGACCTCTTTCGTTTACATCTGCCATTGCTTTTTCAATGTCTTTTCCACCAACACGTGCTTTACCGTTTGCTGGAATTTTAATTGCATAAAGCATGTATCCCATTTTCTTATCGATTTTTTCAGCATCTGCCGACCACATGAATTTTAAATCGTCTGGGAACACTTGTTGAATATCTTTGCGAGCCAAAATTTGGTCAACCAATGTTCTGTCATCAATTGTAGCAAATGCCATAAATGGGTTGTCGCTCAATGGCGTGATTAATTCACCTAAACCTTTTGTTTTGGTATTGCTTAAATCACCTAAATTATCCAATGAAATATCAGCTGCTGTATCGTTTTTAACTGAAACAGAATCATTTGTTGTTGTAGTATCAATTTCTTCAACTTTACTTTCTTTTTGAGTAGAAAGCGTTACAGCATTTTGCCAGCTAGATGCGATTTCTTGTCCTGTATAAACTTCGAAAAACTGAAGGTTTGCAGTTGATTGTAATTGGTCTGCAACGGTTTTTTCGTCTTGCACACCTGGTAATTCAACATACAAACGGTTGTTTTTCTCGTCTTTTTGAATGTTTGGTTGAGAAACACCAAATTGGTTCACACGACGGTTGATGATTTCTTCAACACCATTCATTGAAGCTTTTTCGCGTGCATATAAAAAGGCTACAACTTCTTCGTCTGTAGATTTGATATTTAATTCTTCATTATCAATCAAAGAGAATAACGAAACTAATTTTGTGCCACCATTTAGTTGTTTGTGTTTGTCAGCAAAAATCTTAATGAAATCGCCACCTGTTTTTGTATATTCTGCTACTGCTGCGTCATACACTTTTCTGAATTTAGGATCTCTTTCTTTTGCAAAAGATTTCACCATTTCAGGAATGTTGATTTCCATGGTAACAGACATACCACCAACTAAGTCCAAACCAAAAGCCAATGAGCGTTTTTTAGCTTCAGAAAAAGAAGAACCAATTATAGGATAAACAGAAGTTTCTCCCATTTCTTTCAATTTCTTACTAATTAATGCCGCTTTTGCATTTTCCTCACCCTCTGATTTTCTGAAATCGATTAAAATTCCATCAATTACGATAGTGTCACCAGTTTTTTTAGCCAATTCTTTATAATTAGCCAATTCACCAATTACCTCTTTTTCTACTTTCTTTTCTACTGAATTAGAAACAAAAGTAAATGAGATTTGATAGATAGAAACTACTACTAGTAGTATCGTAATGAACCAAAAAAATCCTCTATTACGCATGTTAGTTTATTTCGTTTTATTTAATTTACAAAGTCGCAAATATAGAATTTACAAATGTGATAGCACCATTAATTCGAAAAAAAATATAAACAAATTTTATTTTTAGTTAAGAAATTCAATTTTTTGTGGTTTTTTGATTTTTAAAAACTAATGAATGAATTAACTGTTTTAAATAAGAAATTCTATCTTTGTTTTTTTTATAATGAAAAAAGGCAATGGGATTATCGCAAAAGATTAAAAACTTCGTGTTTACAAAGCAATTCTTGAAAAATATTGGAGCAATTGTTTTAATATTCATCATCATTGGATTCGTTCTCAATTTATATCTAAGTTTTTTTACTAACCATGGAGAAAAAGTAGTAGTTCCTAATTTGATTGATAAGAATGTGGGGCAAATTGCTCAGTTAATGGAAGAATTAGGGTTGGAATACGAAGTATCAGAATCGGTATATGATCCATCTAAACCAGAAGGTACCATTCTTTTTCAAGATCCACTTCCAACTTCAAAATCAAAATTGGCGGTAAAAAGTGGTAGAACAATTCGCATCAAGGTTTCTTTAAAATCGCAAATGGTTGAAGTTCCTAATTGTGTGGATAAATCACAACGTTTTGCTGAAAGTATATTGAAAAATAGAGGTTTTAAATATGTAGTGGAATATGTGCCTTCTACAGAGTCGGCTGGTGCGGTTATCAAACAATTGTATAAAGGCAAAGTAATAGACAATAAAACTAAGGTTTCAATGGGAGCTACAATCACATTAGTGGTTGGAAAACGCTCGGCTGACGAACAATTTATGCTTCCAAATTTGGTAGGGTTAACAATATGTGATGCAAAAAACCGTTTAACTCCTGATATGAATGTAAATTTAATTGTGAATTGTGTGGGATGTGCAACAAGTGCTGATTCTTGTTCTGCTGTTGTTTCTTCTCAAAGCCCAGAATTTATTGAAGGAGCTAATATTTCTGGAGGAGCAACAATTACCATTCATGCTACTAAATAATGGGAAGAACTATGAAAATTAATCACATCGTTTTATCGTTTGGCTTGCTAACTACATCGCTTGCATTTTCTCAAAATAATGGAGAAGGAGTAATGCCGATAACGCATAATGTTGAATTATTGAATGCCACAAAATCGCAATTTCAACTTAAAAGTGGTTCGTCTATCGATAGCACGTTTATTTATACAGTGGATACGTTAAATATCCCATTATTTGATGATTTTTCTTCGAATAAAATTCAACAATACAATGCAGGATACACCGATCCAGGTGTGACGTCAACTTTGTATTATCGTTTAAAAGATATGACTAATGTTCCGTTGCATGTTGATTCTGTTTACACAACGCAACAAACATTCCGCAAAACGTATGATATCAATACAGCTCAGTCAACAATAACTAATTTTGCTGGTAAATCAATTCAAGTGGGTGATTTGACTAATTACCCTGTTCAATATCAGACTTCTACTGGTTATCCGCCTTATTTTATTTTTGATACTATTGGAATTGCAGATACACCAGATACAGTTTGGATTGTGGGACCAGATTTAACACAAGATTCAGCTCGTGTTTTCTTTGCTCATATAGTTGATCCAACAAAATATTGGATAGACGATTATGCCTATCACAACTACCGTTTTGCAAAAGACCCTTGGTCGATTGGGGTAATGACTTTTGATGGCATTGACAACAAAGGCTATCCCTATCAAATGGGAACTGCATTGGCAGGTGAAGCTGATTTTTTAACTTCAAAACCAATTGATTTATCTGGAAATACACCTGCAGATAGTTTGTATATCACATTTTTATACCAAAAGCAAGGTTGGGGAGATGCTCCAGAATCACAAGATTCATTGATATTGGAATATTACGATGCAACAGCACAACAATGGAGATGGCAGTGGAGTACCAATGGAGGAACTGTCAATGAATTTAACGTTGCACAAGTGGTGATTGACAATCCAGCTTATTTCAACGATGGATTTCAGTTTCGATTTAAAAATTATGGAGGATTATCGGGATCTCTTGATCATTTTCACATAGATTATGTGAAAGTTAGAGCATTTTCGGGTTATCAAGATACGTTGATTGAAGATTTTGCAATGTCTTATCCAACTGTTACTTTGTTAAAAGATTACACATCTGTGCCTTGGGACCATTATAAAAACAATCCAACCAATAAAACATCAATCGAAGTTCCGTTAACAGTTAGAAACAGCTATTTGAACGGAGGAGCAAATATTACATCTGCCGGAGGTGGTAGAATAGAGGTGAAATACAACGGAACGAGTGAAGGAGTTGTTAACTTAAACGGACAAATTATTGCAAACTACAATCCGCCAACACAACCCATTCCAGATTACCAACCACGCACGACCTATCATTCCAATCACGATGTGTCTTCTTTTCAGTTTGACCCAACAAAAACAGGAAATCAACAAACATTTGACATCATAACCAGTGTTTCTGTGCCAGTAGGTTCTAACTTTTTGCCAAATGACACGACTTATTCAACCCAATATTTTGGTAATTACTATTCCTACGACGATGGAAGTGCCGAATTGGCTTATGGACCACAAGGTGCGCAGTCGCAATTGGCCATAAAATACGTGCCCTACGAGGCTGACTCTGTAATTGGTGCTTACATTCATTTTGTACCAACAGTAAATGATGTTACCAACAAATTGTTTCAGTTGACTATTTGGGCAGATAACGGTGGAAAACCAGGAGCCGTGTTGTATCAAGATAATTCGTTGAATTTGCGCCAACCATCCTATGGTTATGGAAAAAATGCATTTGTAACCTATTTAACACAAGATACTTTAAAAGTGCCTGTGTCTGGAACATTCTACATTGGTTGGAAACAAATTGATGCAATGCGTTTAGGTGTAGGATTGGATCAAAACACCGATAAACATCAAAACACCTATTATAGTGTGGATAATGGTGCAACTTGGTTACAATCGCAAATTGAAGGTTCGGTGATGATACGTCCCATCTTCTCAACCTCGTTGGATGGAGAACTTGGATTGCCAGAATTAGTAGCATCAACTTTAGCAGAGGTTATTATTTATCCCAATCCATCAAGCGGAGAATTTAATATTCAATCCAATATTCCTGTTGGAGAGGTGTATGTTTATTCTTTGATGGGAGAATTAGTAACAACCTCTACAACCAATAAATTTGATTTGTCCAATCATCCTGATGGCATTTACTTTGTGAAAACTTCTACTGATTTTTCGAAAACATATAAAGTGGTGAAGTCAAAATGAAATTAAACATCGACGAGAAAGAAAAACAACAGTTAGAGTTAGGCGAAGAGGAAGAATTATATGAGCACCATCGTGTAGTTGTGGATCCGGGCACAGTGATGATTCGGATTGACAAATATTTGATGGACAGATTGCCCAATACATCGCGAAATCGTATTCAAAATTCAGCCAAAAGCGGTTTTATCATTGTTAATGGCAATAAAGTAAAACAAAATTATAGAGTTAAACCCAATGATGTAATTTCGTTGGTTTTGCCTTTTCCTGCTCAGGAATTGGATTTGATTCCAGAAGATATTCCAGTTGAAATCCCCTACGAAGATGATGATTTACTCATCGTTAACAAACCAGCTGATATGGTTGTTCATCCGGGATTAGGAAATTACCGTGGAACGTTGGTTAACGCATTGGTACATCACATCGAAAATTTACCCCATCGAACGCAAGATTATTATGGTCGACCAGGTTTGGTGCACCGATTGGATAAACATACAACTGGACTGTTGGTTGTTGCAAAAACAGAATATGCACTTAACCATTTGGCAAAACAATTTTTTGACAGAACGGTAGAACGCAGGTACTGGGCACTAGTGTGGGGCGATGTAAAAGAAGATGGAACGGTTACTGGTCACATCGGTCGTTCTTTAAAAAATCGAAAAGTGTTTATGGTGTATCCTGAGGGAGATCATGGAAAACATGCCGTTACGCATTACAAAGTTTTAGAACGTTTTGGCTTGGTAACGTTGGTAGAATGTAAGTTAGAAACTGGTCGCACGCACCAAATCCGTGTTCACATGAAACACATTGGACATACTTTATTCAACGATTTGGAATACGGAGGCGATAAAATTTTGAAAGGTACAACTAGCAATAAATACGCAACGTTTATTCAAAATTGCTTTGATTTAATTGCTGGTCAAGCGCTGCATGCCAAAACAATAGGGTTTATGCATCCTACCAAAAATGAATTCATGCAATTCAACTCGGAGTTGCCTGCTGGATATCAGCAAATATTGGAAAAGTGGCGCAATTACACTAAAAACGAAGATTTAGAGTTAGAAGAAGATTAGTAGGAACTTTTGCATTTTTTTTTCGTCTTATAAAAAAATAGTATATTAGCAAAAAAGGTACTACTCCATGAAAATTTGTATTTTTCTTTTAATGTTGTTTGTTTCAATTCAGCTAAACGCTCAAGAAGTGAAGCATCCGCATTCAATTTATTATTCGTTTATTGAGAATAAGGGGCAATGGAACGATCAAGTTTTGTTTAAATCGAGTTTTCAAGGGGGCAATATGTGGATACAACAGCATAAATTTGTATTCCATTTTCAAGATTACAGCGCCACAAAAAATGCTCATTTAGGAAAATCTTTTGTTGCAAATAATGAAAACAAGCAGCAAGTTGTGCATTTTAATTTTTTGAATTCTAACCTTGTCACTTCAATAAACAAAGAAGGAAAAACAGCAGCTTATTACAACTATTTTATTGGCAACAATCCCTCCAAATGGGCTAGTGATGTTAGAGGTTATTCAGAAGCAACGTTAGGAAATTTATACGATGGAATTGATTTGAAATTAATCGAATCTGAACAACAATTAAAATATGAATTTCACGTACGCCCACAGGTTGATCCCAATCAAATTAAAATAGAAATTGCTGGGAGTAACAAGGTGTTTATTGATAAAAAAGGAAATCTGAATGTAGTTACTGTTGCTGGGCAATTATTAGAAGAAAAGCCGTATGCCTATCAAATCAAAAATGGAAAAATTATTCAAGTTGCTTGTGCCTTTGTGTTGAATGGCAATCAGCTAAGTTTTCAGATCGGAAATTACGATCCAACAGTGCAATTAGTGATTGATCCTACCTTGGTTTTTGCAACCTACAGTGGTTCTGTTACTGATAATTTTGGGATGACGGCCACTTATGCTCACGATGGATGTGCCTATTCTGGAGGAACAATTTATGGGAATAGTTATCCAACACCAGATGCCAATGCTTATGATGTTACATCCAATTTTACAGTTGCAACAGGTGCAGGTTATGGAATTACCGATGTATTTATTTCAAAATATTCGCCTGATGGAACCACCATGTTGTGGACTACTTTTTTGGGAGGGGGCGATAACACCAACGGAACAGAAACCGTTCATAGTTTAATTGCCGATAAAAACGATAATTTGTATTTGTTTGGCGCTACTTCAAGCACTGATTTTCCAATTGTAAATGGATATCAAACAACGCATGGGGGGGGCACACCTGGTTCAAATTTTTATTACAACGGAGTTTATTATTCTTCAAACGGGTCGGATATTTATGTAGCCAAATTATCAGCAAATGGTCATAATTTAATGGGTTCAACCTATATGGGAGGTTCAGCAAACGATGGATTGAACTACAAATTGACTTCAGGGAATTATAGCTCCTATGCCTCTTATGATTCTTTGACCAATAATTATGGCGATCAATTTAGAGGAGAAATTATGTTGGATCAATTTGATAATTGTTTAGTGGCATCGTGCACGCGTTCTACAAATTTCCCAACATTAAATGCATTTCAACCAGCATTGGCAGGACAGCAAGATGGTGTTGTTTTTAAATTAAATTCTAATTTATCGAGTTTGTTGTGGTCGTCGTATTATGGCGGTTCAAATAATGATGCTTGTTATTCCGTTAAAATCGATTCATCGTATAATGTTGTAGTTGGCGGTGGTACTAGTTCTAATGACATTCCGGGAACTGCTGGAGGTTGGCAAAGTGCCTACAATGGAGGGAAAGGCGATGGTTTTGTGTTTAAATTAACACCCAATGGTCAAACAATAACACAAGCAACGTATGTGGGAACGCCCAACTTAGACCAAGTATTTTTTGTGGAAATAGATAGAAATGACAAAGTTTTTGTTTTGGGACAAAGTGCAGGAGGTCTGTTTCCAGTTGTAAATTCTGGTTATTCCAATGCTGGTAGTTCACAGTTTATTGCAAAATTAAACGAAACATTGACAGGAGTTGAAAACTCGACAGTTTTTGGGAATGGTACGCCTACAATCAACATTTCACCTTCGGCATTTATGGTGGATATTTGCGGTAACGTTTATACAAGTGGGTGGGGAGCCAATATTTTGCAACCTTCGGGTTTGTCTGGAATGCCAGTTACAGCAGATGCTTTTCAATCCAATCCACCCAATGGATTTGACTTTTATTTATTTGTATTGAAACGCGATTTTTCAAGTGTTTTGTATGCAAGTTATATTGGTGGAAATCAGTCTAATGAACATGTGGACGGAGGAACTTCTCGCTTTGATAAAAATGGAATCGTTTATCAATCAGTTTGTGGCGGTTGTGGAGGTCATAGTGATTTCCCTACAACACCAGGGGCTCACTCAAATGCCAATTTATGTACCAATTGCAATAATTTGGTGTTTAAGTTTGATTTTAATCTAATGCCCGATGCTGAATTTACACCCGATAAAATTATTGGTTGCGCACCATTTACAGTAACATTGAGTAATTTTTCATCGGCTTCTGACTCGTATTTATGGGATTTTGGAAATGGCGATACCACTTCGGTGATTTTTAATCCAACCATTACCTACTCAACACCAGGAAGTTATGTTGTAGAATTGTTTGTTACAGACAGCATTTGTTTGATGACAGACAGCGCAGCGATTACTATCACTGTTACCGATTCTTTGCAATTAACCACAACTCCCGATCAAGTTTTATGTGTTCCATCTCCATTAACTTTAACTGCTTTTACAAACGGAACGGCTACCAATTTTACATGGAGCGATAATTTGAGTTTTACACCAGTTTTAAATACCAATCCAGCGGATTCCAATTTTGTTGTAACTCCAAACGGTCCGATTACCTATTATGTTAAAGTAGAAAACCCCGGATGTTCAAAAATTGACAGTGTAAGAGTGGATTTTATTGGTTCAAGTGTGCAATTGTCGGGCAATGATACCTTGTGTTTGGGGCAATCTACAACTCTGACAGCACAAAGCACTAATCCATTAATCAATTTTACATATACTTGGTCGGCTACAGATGGAATTGTAAGTGGTCAAGGAACCAACCAAGTTGTTGTTGCGCCTACCTCTTCACAATACGTGTATGTTACAGCAACTGCCACAAATGGTTGTGTTGCCGAAGATTCAATTTGGATTGCAGTTGGCAACATTCCAGATTCGCTTATTCATGCTTGGGCAGAGCCGAATGTGGTACCATTTAACGGAGAAACAGTTTTGAATGTTCAACCAAACGGCTATAGTTATATTTGGATGCCATCCTTGGGAGTGAAAAATCCAACTTCTCAATCTACAACAGCAACGGTTAGTGAAACAACAAATTATACCGTTTTTATTACAGATGGCGTTTGCACGAAGAGTGATACAGTTTGGGTGAAAGCATATCCATTTGTTTGTGCAGAACCATTTGTATTTGTTCCCAATGCATTTACACCTAATAATGATGGCGAAAACGACATTCTTTATGTATACGGTGCAATGGTAAAAGGCATTTTGTTCAGAATTTATGACCGTTGGGGCGAGTTGGTTTTTGAAACAACAGACCGACATGTAGGCTGGAACGGAGTTTTTAGAGGTAAGCAATTGGACCCAGATGTTTATGACTATTATTTAGAAGTTGATTGTATTGATGGTGGAAGCAACATCATTAAAGGAAACATCACGTTGATGCGATAGTTGGATATTTTTATCTTTTTAACAAGGTTAAACCATTTGTTTTGACTAATTTTGTGGTCGAATAAATGAAACCTTTGCGATGATAGAAACAGATATAATTATTATTGGAGCTGGTCCGGTGGGACTTTTTACAGTTTTTGAGGCAGGACTTTTGAAGTTAAAATGTCATTTAATTGACTCACTTCCACAGCCTGGAGGTCAATGTTCAGAGATTTACCCTAAAAAACCAATTTATGATATTCCTGGATTTCCATCCATTTTAGCAGGTGATTTGACAACCAATTTGATGGAGCAAGCGGCGCCTTTTAAACCTGGGTTTACTTTAGGAGAAGCAGCTGTTTCTATTGATAAAACTGACGATGATAAATTTATTGTTACCACTGTTAAAGGTACACAACATATTGCACCTGTTGTAATGATAGCCGGTGGTTTAGGTGTTTTTGAACCTAGAAAACCACCTATTGATAACATTGTAGATTTTGAAGATAAAGGTGTAGAATACATCATCAAAGACCCTGAATTTTATAGAGGAAAACGATGTGTAATTGCTGGAGGAGGTGACTCTGCATTGGATTGGTCTATTTTCTTAGCAGATAAAAACATTGCAAGTGAAGTTGTTTTGGTACACCGTTCGGCATCGTTTAGAGGTCATTTAGATTCAGTTCAAAAAGTTATAAACTTAGCCGAAGCTGGAAAAATCAAATTGGTAACTGAGGCAGAGGTTGTTGGTTTGAATGGAGAAGGACAATTGCAAAATGTTGTTATAAAACACAATTCGGGCGAAGAGTTTATAAAAGAAACCGATCATTTTATTCCATTATTTGGCTTAAAACCATCTTTGGGTCCAATTGCTAATTGGGGCTTAGAAATTGAAGGTGGAGCAATTAAGGTAAATACCGAAGATTATTCAACCAATATTCCTGGTATTTTTGCAATTGGCGACATAAATACCTATAAAAACAAATTAAAATTGATTTTGTGTGGTTTCCATGAAGGTACATTGGCTGTTCAATCTGCTTTTGCACGTATACACCCTGACAAGAAAAATATTTTAAAATATACAACTGTTAACGGCGTTCACGGATTTTAAATTTTTCGCAGAAACACTTGTTTAGAATTATTCTAAATAGTAAGTTTGTGAAAAAATGGAAAATGAAAGCCGAAGTAGAAGATTTAGAGAAAGCGCAAAGTCATTATTTACTTGCCAAGATTGGAAAACGCGTTTTACGTCCAGGTGGAGTAGAAATGACCAAGCAATTGATTGAGCGATTAAACATTACAGAATCGGATACTTTAGTTGAATTTGCACCTGGTTTGGGGTACACCGCTTCATTAGTTGTTAAAAAACTTCCTTCTTTATATATTGGAATTGAAGCAGATAGTGATCATGTTCTGCTTTTACGAAAGAAAGTTAGGGCAATTAATGGTACACGTGTAGAATTTGTTCAAGGCGATGCAGAAAATACTGGTCTAAATGCAGATTCATGTGATAAACTTTTTGGTGAAGCAGTGTTGAGCATGCATGCCAACCAACGAAAATCAAGAATAATTAAAGAAGCTAGTCGCATACTAAAAAAAGGTGGACTCTACGCAATTCATGAGTTGGAACTCAATCTCAAAGGAGAAGAAATTTCAAAAGAGGCACAAATACAGCGAGAATTGGCTTTGGTTTCAAATGTTAATGCACGTCCGCTCACCATCTCTGAATGGACAGAGCTTTTGAAAAGTGAAGGTTTTGTAATAAGAAATATAGAACGACGACCTTTGCGCGTGCTTGAGCCTCAACGAATTTTAGAGGATGAAGGTTTGTTTAATACCCTGCGGATTGTATTTAATGTTCTTCGATTGCCAAAAGCAAGAAAACGAATTTTGGAAATGCGCAGGACTTTTAAAGCAAATGACGCGTATTTGAATGCAGTTTCGATTATTGCAGAGAAATTGTAATATCGAACTATTTCGATATTTCGATATAGGTGTAAGTAATTGGTATTTAATTGATTGTTAAATCATGATATCGAACTATTTCGATATGTGAATATGTTCTTGTGAACTCAAATTTAACAATAGAAATTATATCAAAAAATGTTGATATCGAAATATGTCGATATGGCATTGCAAAGAAGATTTCGAAAAAAAAATACAGTATTTTTTTGTTGAAATCGCAATATCGAAATCGTTCGATATTGACATAAAAGCATGTAATCAACGATGGAAAATGCTAAAAATCCAATGATATAAAAAAGGTACTTAATAATAATTATTAATTAAGCGATTGTTTGAGAATACATTTTTATATTTTTGTTTAAAATATCAAGTTTGTGTTAGTAGAGTTTTTTAAAGACATTCATCCAGTATTAGCGGCTTTAATTGCAACATTATTTACGTGGTTTTTAACAGCCTTGGGTGCTGCTTTAGTATTCTTTTTTAAGAAGGAGAATAGAGGTTTGCTCGATGCTATGTTGGGTTTTACAGGTGGAGTAATGATTGCAGCAAGTTTTTGGTCGCTTTTAAGTCCTGCAATTGAAATGTCTGAGAAAACTTATCCAGATTCATTAAAATGGATGCCAGCTGCTGGTGGTTTTTTGATGGGAGCTTTGTTTTTGTTTATTTTAGATAAAAAAATGCCCCATTTGCACATCAATTTTGATACAAAAGAAAAAGAAGGGATTAAAACAGATTTGCATAATACAACTTTATTGATTTTAGCAATAACCCTTCACAATATTCCAGAAGGATTGGCTGTTGGAGTATTGTTTGGAGCAACAGCTGTAGGAGGTGAGGAGTTATTAATTCCCGCAATTACACTAGCAATTGGTATAGGTATTCAAAATTTTCCAGAAGGATTTGCAGTTGCAATGCCATTGAGAAGAGCAGGTGTTTCTAGAGCAAAAAGTTTTTGGTATGGACAATTATCTGCAGTTGTAGAGCCTATTGCAGGGGTTATAGGTGCTGCTTTGGTAATTTATATTGAGCCAATTTTACCTTACGCTTTGGCATTTGCGGCGGGTGCAATGGTTTACGTTGTGGTTGAGGAAGTAATTCCAGAAACTCAGCGCGATAAGTTTACCGATATTGCTGTACTTGGTTTTATTGCCGGATTTGTGGTGATGATGGTGTTGGATGTTGGATTAGGATAAAAAATAAATTATGAAGATCTATTTTGTAGTAATAGTATTGTTATTAGTGGCATGTTCAGAGCAGATACCTGTTCCAAAACCGCCGTTGTATTTGCGTTCGGATTTGCCTAAGCCTGAATATGTTCAATTTTCAGAAGCTTGTCCCTATCAATTTGAAATTTCAAAAATATATACAGTAAAACAGGTGGTTGAAAAAGGGCAAGTAACATGTCATAAAGAAATAGATTTGGGTCCGTTAAATGCCATGATTAGTTTTTCATATATTGATATGAAGGAACCACTGTCTGTTTATGTTAATTTTTCGAATGACAAAGTAGGAGAGCATAAAATTAAAGCCACAGGGATTGTGAGTGAGAATTATGTTAACTCACAAAAAAAAGTTTACGGTACATTTTTTAAATTACAGGGAGATGTAGCAACACCATTTCAATTTTATTTAACAGATTCTGTAAAAAACTTTGTTAATGGAGTGGTGTATTTTAATAGTCGCCCTAATTATGATTCTTTAAAACCATCGTTGGATTATTTGGAAAAAGATTTAATGCACATGATTAATACTTTTGAATGGAAATAAAACAGCATCTTGTTTACCTGTCATTAGGTTCTAATTTGGGGGATAGGTTGAATTATCTTATACAAGCAATGCGTCTTATAAAACAAAATAAGTGTGAGCTCACAAAAATCAGTTCAATTTACGAAACACCATCTTGGGGATATTTATCTAGCAATCGCTATTTAAATTGTTGCGTTGAAATAAAAACAAGCCATTCACCTTTTGAACTACTAGAAGTGTTGAAAAACATTGAGCTTCAGTTAGGGCGTGAAATTAAAGGAGTTTATAGCGATAGAAATGTTGATATCGACATATTGCGATATGATGATATTTCGATAAATGAGTTGGATTTAATAATTCCGCACCCTCACATGTATCAACGAGCATTTGTTTTAATTCCACTATTGGATATAATTGACAAAAGAGATATTAAATTTTATAAGAAAGTAGAAAATACATTTTTAAACATAAAAGACAAGTCTGAAATTATTAAATACAGTGATGTTGAAAAGAATTCAATATAAAAATTGTTATTTTTTTGTATAAGAATATTTTTTATTTAGTTTTGCATTCAATTGGTAAGAATTTATTTACATAAAATTATGAAAAATAGAAGTATAAAAGGTTTAGCATTTATTGCTGTTGCAGGTTCTTTAGCTACTAGCTGTGACTTGTTGAAAGATTTAGATTACACTGTTACTCCAGATCCATTAGAAATGCACGGAGACTCAGTTCGAGTTAAAGTTGACATTACTTTCCCTGAAAAAGGAATTAAGAAAAAAGTATCAGCTGAGGTAACTCCTTATTTAGCGTCTACTCCATTGAAACCGTTGATGGTTCAAGGTGAAAAAGCTACAGGAAATGGTACTGTAATCAATTACAAAGAAGGAGGTAAAGTAACTTATAGTGATATCGTTGCTTACAAGGCTGATATGGAAGTTTCAGCATTAACAGTAACTGGTAAAGTATTCAAAGGCGAAAAAGAAAAAGAACAATTGGATACAATTAGAATTGCGGATGCAACAATTATTACTCCATATTTAGTAAATAAAGATTTTAAAGTTATATACGCGAAAGATGAATTTAAGCGTGTAACTGAGGAAAAACAATTTGCTCAAGTTAACTACGAAAAAGGTAAGTCAAACGTTCGTCCAAACGAAATTAAAGATAAAGACATCGTAGCTTTACAATCTTGGTTAGCAGCAGCACAATCAAATCCAAAAATCAATATCAAAAACATTGAAATCACAGGATATGCATCGCCAGAAGGAGAGGAAGATAAAAACAATTCATTATCTACAGATCGTTCAAACACTGGTAAAGAAACTGTAATTTCTGTTGCTAAAAAAGCAAAAAATGACAAAGCACAAACAGAAATCTTTACTTTGAAAGGAAGTGGTGAGGATTATGCAGGATTTAAAAGAGAATTAGAAGCATCTAACTTTAATCCAGATGAGAAAAACTTGATTATCCGTGTTCTTGAAATGTATAAAGAATCTTCAAAACGTGAAGAAGAAATGAGAGCTATGGGTAAAACATTTACTCAATTAGATAAACAAATCTTCCCAATTTTACGTCGCTCTGAAATCAATGTTGTTTATGATTTAACAGGATATTCTGACGAGGAATTAAAATCTATTTCTGTTTCAACTCCAGATTCTTTAACTTTAGAAGAATTATTGTTTACAGCAACTTTAACATCTGATTTGAATGAAAAATTAAGATTGTACCAAGTTGCAGCTAAAAACTTCCCAGAAGATTATAGAGCAGTTAACAATATCGGAGCTGTTTATTTTGAGCAAAATAAATTAGCTGAAGCTAAAACTCAATTTGAGAAAGCTAATTCTATGAAAAACAATCCTGTTTCAAATAACAACTTGGCAGCAATTGCAGGAGTTCAAGGAGATAGAGCAAAAGCTAAAGAATTGTTAGGAAAAGCATCTGGTGCTGGTGAAGAAGTTGGTTACAACAAAGGTATCTTGGCTATTCAGGATGGAGATTATGCTTCTGCAGTTTCTAACTTTGGTTCTAAAGCTTCTTTCAATAAAGCATTAGCTCAATTGTTGAATGGTGATGCAGCAGCAGCAACTTCTACAATTGACAATTCTGACGATAAAGAAAGTGCACAAGGATATTATTTAAAAGCAATCGCTGCTAAACGTCAAGGAAAAGATAGCGATGCAACAAGTAATATTGGTAAAGCAGCAGCTAAAGACGCTTCATTTGGAGAAAGAGCAACTCGTGATAGAGAGTTTGTTCGCCCAGTTTCAATTGAAAAAGCAGCAGCTAAAGCAGCAGAGAAAAAATAATTAGAATATAGATTATTTGAAAATCCCAGCAGAAATGTTGGGATTTTTTATTTTATATTCTTTTAACTGTTAATAACTAATAGTTGAAATACTACTTTATAAAGCAATTCTAGTTAAATTTGTATTTGTAATTAAAAAATTAACACATGGCTCGAGATATATTTGAGAAGTTGAAATTAAACCAAGGTCCTATTGGTCAATATTCAAAAGGAGTACACGGATATTTTACATTTCCTAAATTAGAAGGTGAAATTGGTCCAAGAATGATTTTTAGAGGAAAAGAATGTTTAGTATGGTCGTTAAATAACTATTTAGGTCTTGCTAATCATCCTGAAATAAGAGAAGTTGACGCAAAAGCAGCTGCTCAATATGGAATGGGGTATCCAATGGGAGCAAGAATGATGTCTGGGCAAACAACAGAGCATGAAGCTTTTGAAAATGAAGTGGCAGAATTCATGGGCTTTGAGGATGCTTTTCTATTGAATTTTGGTTACCAAGGAATGGTTTCAATTATTGATAGTTTAGTTGGAAGAAACGATGTAATTGTTTATGACAGTGAATCGCATGCATGTATTATGGATGGAATGCGTTTACATACAGGAAAACGTTTTGTATTCCAACACAATGACATGGAAAGCTTTGATAAGCAAATGAAAAATGCAACTGCTTTAGCAGAAAAAACTCAAGGAGGTATTTTAGTTATAACTGAAGGAGTTTTTGGAATGGCAGGAGATCAAGGTAAATTAAAAGAAATTGTTGATTTTAGAAAGTCAGGTAAATATAATTTCCGTTTGTTGGTTGATGATGCTCATGGATTTGGAACTTTAGGTGAAAAAGGACGTGGAGCAGGTGAAGAACAAGGAGTTTTGAATGAAATTGATGTACTTTTCTGTACTTTCGCTAAATCTTTTGCTTCAGTTGGTGGATTTGTTTGTTCAACCGAAGATGTAATCAATTATTTGAGATATAACATGCGTTCTCAAATTTATGCTAAATCTCTTCCAATGGTTAATACAATTGGAGCTAGAAAGCGTTTGGATATGCTTAAAAACAACCCAGAATTAAAAAATAAATTATGGGAAGTAACCAATGCATTGCAATCTGGATTAAAAGAAGCTGGTTTTGATATTGGAAAAACTAATAGCTGTGTTACACCAGTATTCTTTAAAGGAAATTTAGCAGAAGCAACAAATCTAACGTTTGATTTAAGAGAAAATTATAATATTTTCTGCTCAATTGTTATTTATCCAGTTGTACCAAAAGATACAATCATGTTACGCTTGATTCCTACAGCAGCGCATTCATTGGATGATGTGAAGTACACAATTGAAACATTTAAGAAATTAAAAGTTAAATTGGATGCTGGAGAATATAAAGCTGAAGAATTAGCACATGTTGATGTAGATAAAAAATAATGTAATTTTTTATATTTTGAAAGAGGGAAGTTGATTGGTTAACTTCCCTTTTTCTTTTATTATTGTTTTATAAACTTGAAAATGAAAACTATCCAAGAAATTATCATTAATAAACCTCCTAATGGTGTTATAGGTCCAAGAAATGAAAGGTTTGTCCCTAAAAATTCTTGAAGTGACAATAAATAAATGGATCCTGAAAAAAGAATTGTTCCAATCAAAAGGAGGTTGGTAATCATCTTTAAATTAAATTCAAATTTAGAACTGTTAAGTCCTAAAATAAGTAAGCTAAAAGCAGTATAAAACTGGTATCTCACACCTGTTTCAAAGCTAGCTACTTTTTCAACTGATGCAATTTTTTTTAGTCCATGAGCTCCAAAAGCACCCAAAATAATAGCTATTGCAATAAGGGTAGCTGCTGTAATAATTGTTTTTTTGTTCATCTATTTTAAATTTAAAGTGTATTCTAATACTTGTTTCCAACCTTTCCAATTTTTATAATTACCAATGGTGTCATTGTGCCAAATAAAAATGAATTCGCCACCAAATTGTTTCGCTTCTTCATAAAGTTTTTGAATTTCCTTTTTTGATGTTTCAATATCAAACTGGCAATAGTCTTTTAAAGTACCATCCATATATGCAAAAGGATGAATTAAAAGATCTGTAATGCAATTATTTGATAAGTCAAACCAATAATAAGGAGTCAATGTTCCAGCTCTAAAACCTATTTTATCGGCATATCCCATACTGTAATCATTTTTTATTCCACAATTGATTAAATTTTGATACGTATGTGGTAAACTTAATTTTAAAAAATGTTGTCTAGAATTGGTTACAGGTCGATTTATGATATTTTCAAGTCTATGTATTTCTACTTGAGCAATTTTTATATCACTATTAGAAACATAACTGGGATGAATTCCTACCACACATGTTTTATTGATTGTTTTTATTAAATTACTTTGAAATTTATTGTTGTGTCTTAAATTTCTATCATATTTTGATCGATTACCTAATAACCAAAACACATTCACAGTGTAATTTTTAGAAATATTTACAATAGTTCCAAATGTATCAAATGGATCAGGTTGATTTTTAATTAATGTTAAATATCGTTCTTTTACACGAGTAAAGTTTAATGAAGCTAAATCTTTGCAAATTGCCAATATTTGTCGAGTCATTGTTTTGTGAGAATAAGCAAATGCATTGTCAATATCGAAAGTTGGAATTAATTTAAGTTCCTTTTTTTGAAACTCTCTATCCAAAACATTTTCGTTGTGTAAAAAGCTAATTACTGCTTTTACTAATCTATCGCAAATTAATTTATCTAGAAAATTAAATCTATAATTGACGCTGTAAGTTGCTTGAAAACGATCATGCACATCTTTAGATTTATTAATATCATATTCTTCCATTCTAGATAAAATGTAAAAAACAGTAGCAAATGGATCGGTGATTTTATTGAATGATAAACAATCTTCATTTTCGAATTTACCGCATTCAATGTTTTTTACATATATGTCGCTTTCAAAAAGTAAAGATGAAGAAGTGATCTGAATGCAGTCTTGAAAACTATGTTCGGAATAATTGAACTTTGATGAGTTAATTTTTGAAAAATCTTCTTTACAACTGATTAGTTGGTATTTAATATTGTTGTTTGCAAAAAAGAAATCAAAAGTATACTTGCATCTAGGTGTAATATTATCGACGTATATTGAAAGCATTTGATGTACTTGTTTCGACTAAAGTAGTAAAAAGAAATGAAAAGAATCTTAAACTTCGTTTAAATGTCAATATCGAAATATTTCGATATCGATAAATGAAACTTTTTTTGGTAAATTAAAATTTTATTCTTAATTTCATATAAACCTTAAATCAATTAAACAAAATGGGAGCAACTAAACACGAAGTCTTCTCTATAGAAGTAAATGAACTTGCAGAAGTATTTAAAGCACTTTCAAATCCAGCTAGACTTAAAGCGGTATTAATTATCGCTAATAATCAAGAATTAACCACTACAAAAGAAATTCTAGACAATATTCAGCTATCACAATCATCAATTTCAAGACATATGAAGATATTAGTTGATATAGGTTTAATAAAAACGAAGAATAGATCAATTGATAAGAAAAATAATTTAATATATGTATTGAATTATGAGTTGTTTAAAGAAGTGATAAATGTGCTTAGTAATATTGATCAAAAGAGATTAAGAATTGATACGTCTAATTTTTACTCAAAATTTAAGCAGTTAAATTGGGGTCAATTAAGTGATTTTATTACTTAATAGTCGCATTCTTTTAAAAAATAGTTACTTTTACGTTATACATTTTAATTAAAATGAAAATTGTAAATCTATTTATAGTTTTAAATATTATTGCTTCAACTTCTTTGTTCGCAAAAGGAATAGATGAAGGTAATAAAAGATTTAAAGCAAAATATCATTTTATTATTGTTTTGGATGGACCAAGATGGTCTGAAACTTGGGGTGACACGACTTATAAGTACATACCTAATCAAGCAAACATCTTAAGAAAAGAAGGTACCTTTTTCACTAACTTTTTCAATGATGGTCCTACACTAACAAACTCAGGTCATACAGCATTATGTACGGGTGTTTATCAAAAAATTTCAAATATTGGGGGGAAGTTACCCAAAAATCCTTCAATATTTCAGTGTTTTTTAAAACAAACTAACAAGGATAAACGCAAGGCATGGGTGCTAACAAGTAAAGGAAAGTTACAAATGCTGTCTAATACTAAGCATAAAGATTGGTGGAATAAATACCAGCCATCATCATATTGTGGTACAAATGGCTCAGGAGTGGGATATCCAGATGATAAAAACACAATTGAAAACTTCAAGCAAATAATTTTGGAGCACAAACCAAATGTAGCAATAGTTAATTTATTGAATATTGATGCTTGGGCACATCAGGGAAATTGGGATAGATATATTACTTCTATTCAAGAATTAGATGTAATTGCTTTAGATTTATGGAATACTATTCAAAATGATCCAGAATTGAAGGACCAAACAGCCATATATATAACAAATGATCATGGAAGGCATTTAGATGGTGTGAAAAATGGATTTGTAAGTCATGGGGATAAGTGTGAAGGATGCAAACATATTAGTCTTTTAGCCATTGGACCTGATTTTGAGAAAAACAAAGTAGTTACTGGTAAATATGGATTAATAGATATTCCCGCAACTATAGCATTAATGTTGAATATTGACATGCCAACTGCTAAAGGGAAGCCTATAAATGAGTTAATTAAATAGATAAACACAAAATGAAAAATAGATTATTTCTCATAGCTTTACTTTTATTTTTTGTTGGATGTAAAAAAGATAGTTCTTCTGTAAAACTTCATTATGAATATTTTGGAGTTAATAAAGGCCGTTTTGTGATTTATGATGTAAATGAAATTACACATCTCTCTAATGGTTCTAAAGAATATTCTGATTATCAGTTAAAAACTGTAATTGGAGATACTGTTCATGATAATTCAGGTCGTTTAGGTTATAAGTTTTTGAGGTACAAAAGACTAACTTCAACAGATAATTGGGCTATTAAAGATGTTTGGTTTATTATAATTGCAGACAATAAAGGTGAACTTATTGAAGAAAATGAACGTGTTATAAAATTAGTATTTGCACCTACATCAAAGAAAACATGGAATGGTAATGCATACAATACAAAAGAAGAAGTGATTTATTCGTATGACAGTATTCATAAACCCTATAAAATAAACGGACTACAATTAGATTCAACATTAAAGGTAGTTCAGGAAGATGTTTTTAATATGATACAATTTAAGAAAAAGCATGAAATTTATGCTAAAAATATTGGGTTAGTCAAAAAGCATTATCAAGACTTGAATATTTCTAATTTTGATATTAATAATGTGTCTACAGGTAAGGAGATATTTTATAACATGACAAGTTACGGAGTAGAATAAAATAATGTTGATATCGAACTATTTCGATATGTGAATAAATCAATAATCAAATGACAAAAAAAACATTAAACGATATCTTAGACATCGATTTCCCTGTTATTGTTGCACCAATGTTTTTAGTTTCCAACACCAAAATGGTACTTGCAGCAATTGAATCAGGAGCTACAGGTGCTATTCCGGCGTTAAACTACCGAAGTGTTGATGAATTAGTTGAAGCTATTAGAGAAATAAAATCAAAAACAAATAAACCTTTTGGTATCAACTTAATCGTAAATAAATCTAATATTTATTATAAAAAACAATTGGATGCAATTTGCAAAGAAAAAGTTGCTTTTGTTATAACTTCACTTGGCTCTCCAGAAGAAACAATAAGTGAGTGTCACAAACATGGAGTAAAAGTTTTTTGTGATGTTACCGATTTGAAATTTGCAAAAAAAGTTGAAGCGCTTGGTTGTGATGCGATTATTGCAGTAAACAAAGAAGCAGGCGGACATGCTGGTAATTTGTCATTTAAAGAATTGTTGCCAGCATTAGTTGAAAATTGTAATGTGCCAATTATTTCAGCAGGCGGAGTTTCAAATGGACATGAAATAAAACAAATGATGGATATGGGAGCTGCTGGAGTTTCTATGGGAAGTTTATTTATTGCAACAGATGAATGCGATGTTACGCCTGATTATAAAAAAGCATGTATCGATTATGGTGCAAAAGACATTGTTTTTACAACAAAACTTTCAGGAACCCCTTGCACTGTAATCAATACACCCTATGTTCAATCAATTGGGACGGATCAAAGCTGGTTGGAGAAAATTCTAAATAAAAATAAAAAACTAAAAAAGTGGGTGAAAGCATTTGTGTTTTCAAGAGGAATGAAGCAATTGCAAAAATCTGCTTTTAGCGCTACATATAAAACTGTGTGGTGTGCAGGTCCATCAATAGAAGCGGTAAAAGAAATTCGATCAATAAAAGATATTTTTAAAGATTTAAAGAGTGAATTTTATTCTTAGTGTTAAACTAGGAATTTGGCTAAAATTAATTCTGATTTTGGACTGTTTTATCCTTCAAAACAGTATATTTGCCTTTCAAATTAGAAATATAAAATAATTATCAATATGAGTACTTTTAGAACAGAAAAAGATACAATTGGAGAAGTTCAAGTTCCTGCTGACAAATATTGGGGAGCACAAACAGAACGATCAAGAAATAATTTCAAAATTGGTGCTGAAGGATCAATGCCACATGAAATTATTGAAGCATTTGCCTATTTGAAAAAAGCTGCTGCGCATGCCAATCATGAATTAGGTGTTTTACCTGTAGAAAAAAGAGATGCCATTTCACAAGTGTGTGATGAAATTTTAGAAGGTAAATTAAACGATCAATTTCCTTTAGTAATTTGGCAAACAGGTTCTGGAACACAAAGTAACATGAACGTAAATGAGGTAATTGCACATAGAGCACATGTTTTGGCCGGAAAACAAATTGGAGAAGGAGAGAAAACATTGCAACCAAATGACGATGTGAATAAATCACAATCATCAAATGATACGTATCCAACAGCAATGCACATTGCGTGTTATAAGATGATTATAGAAAATACAATTCCTTCTGTTGAGCAATTAAGAGATACTTTCAAAAAGAAATCAGAAGCATTTAAAGATGTAGTTAAGATTGGACGTACTCACTTAATGGACGCAACTCCTTTAACATTAGGACAAGAATTTTCGGGGTATGTTGCTCAATTAAACCACGGACTTAAAGCCTTAAAAAATACATTAGCGCATTTGTCTGAATTAGCATTAGGAGGTACTGCAGTTGGTACTGGGTTGAATACACCAAAAGGCTATGATGTTTTAGTTGCTAAGAAAATTGCTGAATTTACAAAGTTACCTTTCGTTACTGCTGAAAATAAATTCGAAGCATTAGCAGCTCACGATGCCTTAGTGGAGTCGCATGGTGCACTTAAGCAATTGGCTGTATCTTTAAACAAAATTGCTAATGATATTCGTATGATGGCTTCTGGTCCTCGTTCAGGAATTGGAGAATTAATTATTCCAGCAAATGAACCAGGTTCTTCTATCATGCCAGGAAAAGTTAACCCAACGCAATGTGAAGCAATGACAATGGTTTGTGCACAAGTTATGGGTAATGACGTTGCGATTACTATTGGAGGTACACAAGGTCACTATGAATTGAATGTGTTTAAACCTGTGATGGCTGCAAACTTCTTACAATCTGCACGATTACTTGGTGATGCTTGTCGTTCTTTTGATGAACATTGCGCAATTGGTATTGAACCAAATTACAGAAGAATTGATGAGTTAGTTAATAATTCTTTAATGCTTGTAACAGCTTTAAACACTAAGATTGGATACTATAAAGCTGCAGAAATTGCAAACAAAGCACATGAAGAAGGTACAACTTTAAAAGAAGCTGCCTTAGCTTTAGGATATGTTACTTCTGAAGATTATGATGCTTGGGTTGATCCTAAAAAAATGATTTAATATTCTATAAACCTTATCAACTACCTCATTTTATGGGGTAGTTTTTTTATTTAAAAAAATAAATAAGATAAAATGGTCCGATAAGAAAAGAATCATTATATTTGCTCTCGAAAAATAGGTAACTAAATCAGAAATAATATGAAGGTTTTAGCATTTGCAGGAAGTATATCATCAACATCAATTAATAAACAATTGGTTGACGTTGCTTTAAGAGAAA
>JAKQEZ010000346.1 GCA_029558435.1 Bacteroidota bacterium | reverse complement strand
GTAGTTAATTTGTTTGCTGAAAATTCATTACCTTTCATGTTTATTACTTATTTTTATATGATTAAATATGTATAACAAGCAAGGCTGTGGGTATTATTTTAGCTTTGTGGGGATTTCACCGGAGGTGTCGCTTGAACAAGGGTTTGGCGAAATGGCGGGTTAAGTGCAAAATTCAACGTCAGTAATTCTATCACCGCATAAGCCATTTTTATTTCCTTTTTTTGTAATTTAGCAAATAGAAAATGGCTTATGCTACTGTTGTGCAAAAATGAAACTTTGAGCTTCTATTTCCGCCACTGTCGCCAAGCCGCAAACCGTTAGCTGCAACCCTAAAAGACGACACAACCGACAATAAACAAACAGAAAAAGATAGACAAAATGCCAACGCTTCGCAAAATAAAAAGAGCTGCAACCAACCGCACAAGCCGACACAAATTGCAGCACATTTTATTTTGCCCAACCGCACCCAAGCCCACCCACCACCCTGACAAGTGGACGGTGATTTTAACGGTAAGCGGACTTTAAAATATTAACTTTGAGACTTTATAAAATATATGGGACGTTCGACAGTACATTACGCAGACAATAAAACAAACAATGCTTTAAAAAAGCTACATAATAAACTACGACCAGCGGGAACACCTGTTCAACGAGTTGAATACATAATCGAACTTTTATTGCTTCGGATTTTTGAAACCAAAATCAAACAAGACGAAGAATTTAAGCCACTACGCAAACTCTTTTCGGCTGAATACAAATGGAAAAATCCTAAAAAGGGTGCTGATGCACCCGAAGAAACAAACGAAAATCGTTTGTTCTCTTATTTGCCGACAGTTTCAAACGACCAAATTTTATCTGAACTTAACGACAACTTTTTTCCTTTTTATTCAAGTATTCTGCATAGTGCAAGACAAGTGTTTGAAGGAAACTTACCGCAGAAAGTACAAGACCAATTGGTTTTAATTGAAGAAGTTTTCAGCAATTCCAATTTCACCAACAATGTAAACAGCGGAAACCTTGGCGAAGTAATCAGCATTGTTGCCAACGACATTGAAGAAGCAAGACTTTTGAAAACCGACCTTTTGGGAGATGCCATTGAATCGGCTTTGAGTGAAACTGGCGGAACAAAAGATGTGGGACTATTCCGCACACCCGACCATATTCGCCAATTTATGACGGCTATGATTGAGCCGACTTTTGACGACATAATTTTTGACCCTGCTTGTGGTACAGGTGGTTTCTTGTTTGACGCTTTTGAATTTGTAATGCGAAGAGTTGACCCATACCGTGAATGGCCGGGCGAAAAAGCTCATTCCGAATTATCGGCTTGGTTTGACGAGTATTTTAAGTTCAATCAATTAGACTTTCCGAGCTTTGAACAAACCACACAGTTTTACAGAAGCGGTGTAACGGGAATTGAATATTTGGGAATGATTCGCAAAATGGCGGCTATCAACTTTTATGTTCGTGGCTTAAACCCTGCCAACATTGAGCAAGGCGACAGTTTGGCGAAATACAGACCCGTAACCGACCACGAAAGCAAATCGGTTATTTTGGCTAATCCGCCTTTTGGCGCACAACGTGACCAGGAAAGTTATCCTGATGTTTGGGGCGAATATTCCAAAGAATCGGAAACCACTATTTTGTTTGTGAAACTGATGTTTGAGCAACTCAAAGCAGGTGGAAAATGTGCGGTAGTTGTTTCAGAGGGTTTTCACACTTGGGACCAGTTTAGTGCAAAGGCATTGCGTAAAATGCTTTTGGACGAAGCACAACTGAAAGCCGTTATTTCTTTGCCACAAGGTTTGTTTGTGAGCAAAAGCGGACAAGGCCCGAAAACGAGTATACTTATTTTTGAAAAAGGCGGAAAAACCGACTGGACTTGGTTTTACAAAATAACCAACGATGGTTACACAATGGGAACCAACCGCAAAGAGCAAAAAGGAAATCAACTCATTGAATGTTTAACCCTTTGGCACGAATATGTAAAACACGGCAAACAACCACCCGAAACCAAAAATCAATTTTGCATACCTGCCGATTGGATTAAAACACTTGACCCACGCATAAAAGAGAAAATCCGCACGGAAACCCGTGCCGATATGGAAGCCAAAGGCAAAATTGAAAGAGCGAAAAAAGAAAAAGACCTCGATAAGAAAATAAAAGCCAAAAAAGCAACTGAGGCAGATAAGTCAATGGAATTGAAAACCTTTGACCAAATGTTGGAAAACCGCATACAAAACGAAATTGCCAAACGCATTGACAAGGCACACAATTATTCGTTTAACCTTGCCAACTACAAAAGCACCATTAGCGACAGCCAAATTGTAGAATGGACAGAAGCACTCAAACACATTGAGCCAAACGGTGCAACCACCGTGGAAGAAGTGTATAAAAAACTAACGAATAGCAAACCCGAAAACATTTTACCCTATCTCATAAAACTCAACCCCAACAATGGATTGGAAGCCGACATTGCCCGAGAATATGTAAGCAATCTAGACAACGACCTTATTGCAAAACATAAGGAATTGAATGTGATAAAGGAAATTTTGAAATCGAAACAAAAATTTCCTATTGAGAAATTAGAAGGTAAAGTTGAGCCGAAGTATGTAAAGATTAAAAAAGATAACTACGATGGCGAAATCGACATTGTAGATAAGATTTCCTTTAAGGATGGTAAGATTCACTTCCGTGAAGAAAGGGAAACCGGAATGGATTTGTATCAAGCAGAAAAAGGCGATTTAGTTACCTCCAAAATAAATGTTCACCAAGGTGCATTGGCTTTAGCAGATAGAAAATTGGTTTGCTCCACACATTATCAAGTCTATGAGATTGATAAAACGCAAATCAATCCAGACTATCTGGTAATTGCTTTAAGAAGCAAACAACTGCAAGATAGAGTTAATGAAATTAAAAATGGTGGAATTAAAAATGAACAAGGTGCGGAATTTTTAATGTCACTTGAAATCCCCTTGCCTTCTCTTGACGAACAAAACGCCATTGTTGCTCAAATTGAAAAACAAAAAGCGATTATTGAAGGGGCGGATTTAGTTTTGAAAAATTGGGAAGTGAATAAATTTGAAGAATTTCCTACCGTAAAATATGACCCAAAATTAATTGGTTCTGGCGGTACGCCTTCAAGAACAAATCCTAACTTTTTTACAGGAAATATTAATTGGTTTAAAAGTGGTGAACTGAATAATACTACGATTTACGATTCAGTTGAGAAAATAACAGAAGATGCGATTAAAAATTCAAATGCAAAAGTATTACCTATTAATACGGTAATGTTGGCTTTAATTGGTGCAACAATAGGTGATGTTGGGATTCTAGGCAAAGAAGGTTCTACCAATCAAAATGTAGGCTATTTTCTTCCTTGTGATGACTTCTTACCAAAATATTTATTTTTCTTCTTTTTAAGCTATGGGACCGAAATAAAAAAGCAACAAAAAGAAGGAGCACAACCAAACTTAAATTTAGGAGATTTAAGAAACTTGTCGATACCAAAACCGAGTCTTGAAATTCAGAATCAAGTTGTTGATGAATTAGAGAAACAAATGGTTGTTATCAATGGGATTTCAATCTTAAAATCCGAAGCCCTAAAGAAAGTAAACCAAATATTGGCAGATGTTTGGGGAGTTGAATTTGTAGAACCCGAAAATATATTAGTAGAAGATGAGCAAGAAAATTAACGAAGCCACTTCTACCGATTTGCCAATCATTCAACGATTAGTGAATGATTACGGCTGGAAGGTTGGCGATACTTTATTGTATCAACAGACTTATGATATTTCAGAAAATCTGAAAAAGGATTACGGCAATCTTAAAAACATTCGTCCCGATATTGTGTTGCAAGATTTAAACGGAGAAGTATTAGCCGTAATAGAAAACAATCTTGACAAAGAAAATAAAGACTTATTGAAATTGCGTACCGTAGTTACGCACTTGCTTAAACCACGTTTTCTCTATGCTTGCAGTGCCGAACGCATATTGTTTTACGACAATGCTTGGAAAGGTTTAGATGCTGGAGAATTTAAGCAAGTAACCAACTTTATGAGCTTGGAAGAAATGAAGCTCAAAGTAGAGCAACAGAAAAAAATTGCTTCCAACAAAGAAATTACCATTGACACCACAATTGCAGGCGGTTTCGACCCTAGCATTGGCAAAGAGAGATATTACCAACTGCAATGTATTCGCACAATCATAGAAAGCTACAAAGCAGGGAAGCAAAAAATGCTTATCCATATGGCAACAGGTTTGGGCAAAACCCGAACAGCGGTTGCAATGGTAAAAGCCTTGTTGGGAAGTGGCTTGTGTAAACGCATTTTGTTTGTAGTGGATAGACGGATGTTAGCCAAACAATCGGTTGATGATGGCTTTGCGTTAATCAGTAGAGAACACACAAGCAGTTGGATAACCACTTCAAATTTCAGAGCAAGAAAACACGCCAGCATTCACGTTGTGGTCATTGATACATTAGAATTAATCCACAGCGATTTGCCTTCCAACTTTTACGATTTAATCATTGTGGACGAGTGCCACAGAAGCATTAACGTAAACAGAAAACTAATTTTTGACCATTTTCTTTGTCCGAGAGTTGGCTTAACTGCGACACCAAGAATTGCTACACCCAAAGAAGGAACAGAAGTTGACGAAGAAGATTTGGCAATCATTGACACCTACAAATTATTTGGTTGCGAAACAGGCGAACCCGATTTTCAATTTGATATGGAACGGGGAATCAGCGAAGGTTTCCTTGCACCTTACAAACCCATTGAATTACTTTCTTCACTCATTCAAGAAGCAGAAGAAAACGGAATTTCATTTGACCACGTTTTAGACCCACAAGAAAAATACACCATTGCACTCGGAGCAGAAAAGAAACTGAAATTAGAGCAACTCAACCGCAAATTCATTTCAGAAGAAAACTGTTTACGCATAGCCGAAGAACTCAAAAAGAACACACAATACGGAGAGAAAGTAATTCTGTTTGGCGTTAGTCAGGCACATTGCATTGAATTAGCAAAAGCAGTAAACACCGTTTTTGAAAAAGACCTTTCCGAAAAACCCTATTATGCAGAAGCAGTCATTTCAGAAAACAACGAACTGAACGAAACACTAAAAACTTGGTTTAAGAAGCCCTATCAAAAACCTTATGTAGTTACTTCGGTGGACATATTAAGCACAGGAGTTGACATTCCTTGTGTTCGTTACATTGCATTTGCAGGGCTTACAAAATCAGTTGGCAAATACATTCAAATGGTTGGGCGTGGCACACGACTTGACCCGAAAACAGGCAAGTTTAGTTTCACCGTTTTAGACTTCGTTGGCTTATGCAGACGAATGGAAGACAACGGTAAAGGAACACTGAAAGAAAATAAGAAAGTTGTAAAACCAGGCGACCAAAAACCCAAAGTTCCAGGAACACCGCAACCAAAAGGCGACTATTTTTTAATTGACAACCCCGACCCTGCTCATTTAATTCAGCGAGTAGAAATTCACGGTGATTCAATCATTGTAAAAGACAACATTCCAATTGAAGAAGCCAAAAGAATTTTTGAAGAAGAATTAAAGAAAACACAAGAGCCAGTAATGGCAGACTTGAAATCAAAAGCAGAACAAGCCGACTATCAACCAACAGACGAAGAAATGGCTAAACTGCTTGACTGGTTGAGCAAACCAAACACATTTTTGGACGAAGGACATTTGCAAAAAATGTACGATTTCCCCGAAGGTTCAGCTTGGGACTTCTTGCTTCACGCCTTGGGCAAAAAGAAAATCCCGACACCAAAAGAACGCATTGAGAAAAACTATCTTTCATACATACACACATACGACTTCACAGACGAACAGATAATTGTATTAAAGAAAATCAAAGACATTTTTGCTTCCAACCTTGCTTCAAAACGCAGCATTGACGAGAAAGACATTTTTGGAAACCCGATTTACGAAAGACTAATTGGCTCATATGACGACATAAACAAAAAGTTTGACGGTAAATTTAACTTAGTAATTAACGACTTAAAGACAACATTTGGTAACAGACTAAACGCATAGCCAACGCATTTGGTGGCACATTTGCAAAACAGCACAAGCCCACGCCAAAGCCAAGTTTTGCAAAAGAGCCACCAAGCCAACGCACAGACAAAACCGACACTAAATGACTGAAAAACAGACGATAAAGACAGAAGGGCAGCAGCTAACATTAAGCCGAATATACAAAAGCCCACCAAAAATCTTCCAACGTAAGCCACTAAGCCAGCCCGGCTTTTGAATATTCGGTGTTCAGCGAGACCGGATGATGGACTGTGTTTCTCTTAGGTGGATTACTATCTTTTTT
>JAKQEZ010000343.1 GCA_029558435.1 Bacteroidota bacterium | reverse complement strand
AAAAGACACATCTTGCTATGACGATGAAGGGAAAGTAGATTATGAAATAGTTAAAACAAAAGACTTTTTCATACAAGGTATTGACAGGCTAAAAACAGCATACAACAAAGACATCAATGTTGTAATAATGTGTAGCGAAAGTAAACCTTGTGAGTGCCACAGAAGTAAACTAATTGGCAGAGTTTTAAGCCTTGAAAATATTGTACTGAAACACATTGACGAAAAAGGGAAACTCAAAGACCAAACATCAGTAATTAACGAATTAAATAAAGGATTAGGCGAATTTGATTTGTTCGGAAATCCTATTAACGCAACATCAAGAAAAGCCTATTTGTAGTATGGAATTTTACACGATTGGAGTTTACAACTCAACAGAAAAAGAGTTTTTTGATAAACTTACTGAAAATAACATTGACACTTTTTGCGACATCAGACAACGTAGGGGGGTTCGTGGTGCAAAATATGCTTTCGTAAACAGCAACCGACTACAACAAAAACTCAACGAATTGGAAATAAAATACGGTTACATTCCCGATTTAGCACCAACAACAGAAATCAGAGAACTACAAAAAGAAATAGACCTTGAAAAAGGCGAACTAAAAAGAGAAAGACAAATGTTGGGGCGAGTTTTCGTAATAGAATACAAGAACAGAGTTTTGAAAAATTTTGACTTTGACACTTTTCTTGAAAAACTTGATGAAGTTGGAGCAAGTAAAGTTGCTCTTTTTTGCGTAGAAGAACACCCAGAAGCCTGTCATCGTTCTATCGTAGGCGACAAACTTCAAAACAACTTTAATTACAAAATCACCCACCTATAAAAATGGAAGTTTTAATCGTTTCAAAGACACATATGTCAAATGCGGCTTGCGTTGGTGGTTTAGTTTTGGAAAATAACCGCTATGTTAGATTGTTAAACAATGGAAATTACAATCAACCGACCGATACGGAATTTGAAGTTGGCGATATTTGGAACATAAACTTCACAAACAGAACAAGCATT
>JAKQEZ010000342.1 GCA_029558435.1 Bacteroidota bacterium | reverse complement strand
TATGCTTTGCCGTTAGCAACAAGTTTCAACCTTGCAACTACCCAACTGCATCGCACGTATTTTAGCCAATAACCAACATCTATACTTTTTAGCATAGCCAGTGCAACTAACAAAGTTGGGTGCTTTGTGTCCTTTATACGTGCGAACGTACCATTGTTCTTCATTCAAATCTTTGATAACAAACCTGTTGCTAACAAAGTATAAGCGTAATGCTTTCAGTTTTTCAATTAAATTTTTCATATATTTTTAAATTTTAGTGTTTCAAATTAAATTCAGTATAAGCACTACGCTTACACTCAACCGTTAGCAGTCATGCTAAAAAAAAACAAGCATATTTAGAACAATGGAAATGAATAGAAAAAAAGGATTAATAATAGCGATAATGAGTTTTACTGTGAATTGCTTTGCAAGTCAACCAAAAGAAATTCCTGAATTGAAAAAAATATTCGACCAATTTAAGATTGAAGGCTCAATTCTAATTTATAATCAAAATGACAATTATTATTCTGGATATAATTTAGAAAGATGTAATATCGCTTTTTGCCCAGCCTCGACCTTTAAAATTCCAAACACATTGATTGCTCTTGAAAGTGGTATCGCGACAACAGAAACCGTATTCAAGTGGAACGGAGAAAAAAGATTTTTTTCGACTTGGGAAAAAGATATGACTATTAAAGAAGCCTTTAAAGTTTCCGCAGTACCTGTTTATCAAGAAATTGCAAGACGTGTTGGAATCGAGAAAATGAGATATTATACTACACTTTTCAACTATGGGAACTTAGATATTAATGCTCAGAATATTGACAAGTTTTGGCTAGAAGGAAATTCGACTATAACACAATATCAACAAATATATTTTTTAAAGAAACTATACAATTTAGAGTTTCCAATCAGTGTCGAATCGATGAAGCAGGTAAAACAAATTATGCAATATGAAGTTGGTGAAAATTACATAATTAGTGGAAAAACAGGTTGGGCTGTTAGACAGAAAGAAAACGTGACATGGTTTGTAGGTTATGTTGAGACGAAAAATAACGTGTATTATTTTGCAACGAATGTTGCTTCAAATGAGACTACAGATTTAAAAACATTTGGACAGATACGAATTGAATTGACAAAAGAGGTTTTAAGAGAATTGAACATTATAACTAAAGATTGAAAAGCACGAACTGCTAACACACGCCTATGTCCATTGGCTGGCTGACGTGCAATTGGCAGGTTTTGCTCCCGCATTCACCTTGTCGCTGTGCAACAGTGAACGCTCCCGCAAACCGCCAAATGCCCATAGCCTCGGTCGTTATGGGCAAGCTTAAAAAAAACAGTAATTAATAATTTAAATAAGTAATAAAATGGAAAACAACGAATCAAAAAACGATATTTTGGACTTCTTACTAAAAGGGAGTGACAGTCTTGCAAACAATATTGTTAAAGCTCTTTTGTTTGGTTTT
>JAKQEZ010000329.1 GCA_029558435.1 Bacteroidota bacterium | reverse complement strand
AATGCTTGGATTACATTTTGCTCAAAATCACTTTCGCTTATTTCAGTCCGAATATTGTCGGATAGTAAAAAGCAGATTTCATTCCATTTTTCGTTGTTCATTTTCGGTTGTCTCGTTTTTTTTCAGCTTGTTGCCAACGGTTCGGGGCTTTGCGAAGTGGCGGGAAATCGAAGATGAAAACTTCGATTTAGACGACACATAGCAAAAGCCAATTTCTATTTGCTAATTTAAGTAAAAAAGCCAATAAAATTGGCTTTTGCGGATTACGAAGCAGAAAGTTTCAATTTAAACTTAACCCCCGCCATTTTGCAAAACCCTTGTTATAGGGCGTTTTTATTTTCCAACTTGTTTCAGCAAATCCTTTTTTAGGTTTTCGGGTAAGTCGTTCCAATGCAAGTCAAGTAATGCACCTTGCAAAGAATAGAGATAATAACAGACAGGAATTGTTTTGTCGTTATGTTGTTCGCAAATTGCTTGATACGCTTTTACGGGTGTCATTTCCGACAAGTCGGCAAGTGAGAAAACGTCTATTTCGTTTAAGCGTTTCTCAATAGTTGCACCGATATTTTTTGCTCCTTTCAGGTTGTTTTTCATTACTCTTGCGGTGGCGAATATTTTACAATGTCAATACCAACACCATTTGGGTCTTGAATGGCAAAATGCCTGTCTCCCCAAGGCTCGTTGCGAATATCAATTTTGATTTCAACGCCTTTTTGTTTTAGTTCTTGGTAAATGCGATCCACGTCATCTACTTCAATGGTCAAGTAAACACCTTGATTTTGAAAAGGTGCTTGAAAAAACGGTTGCTGACTTGGGTGGTTGGGTAGTAAAAAACTGATTTCGGCTTCGTGGTTTGGCGTGTGTAACAAAAGGTAAAACTCATTTTCAAATGTAATACCAAAACCCAATGTTTCGGTATAAAACGCTTTTGTTTCTGTTAATTTTTCGGTTATGATACCTGCATTTAATTTCATCTTGTTTTGATTTTTAATTGTTGAACTTGTTTTTGTTTGTGAACAGCCTGTTGCCATAAGGCATAAGGTTGTAAGAATTAAGGCTATTCGCTTCATTGTTTGTGAATTTGATTAACGGTACAAAGTTCATACAAGCGAAATTTATAGAATAGTAAAAATCGGACAAGTTCATCTGCCGAACGCTTTACTTGGTGTAACACCATAGAAATTTTTGAACTCTTTTATAAAGTGTGATTGGTCGTAATAGCCCACGTCAAAAAATAATTTGTTTTGTCGTAAACTTTGGCTTGACGGTTTGGCTTTCAGAATATTCTGAAAGCGGACAACTTTGCTGAATGTTTTGGCGGTGTCACCAATGTAAAACTCAAAAAGTCTGCGAAGTTGTCTGGAACTAATGCCTGTATCCAAATCCTTTTCGATGTCTATCACACCATAATTTTTCAGAATAATTTCCATTGCTCCGTACAGTCTGTTGTCGTTGTCAATGGTTGTTTTAGCAATTAGGTTGAGGAAATAATTGTCAAATATTTTTTTAATTTCTTCGTGCTTTTGTATGTCGTTGAAATGATTGGAAATAAAGTCGGACAAATGTGGAACAACCGATTGTAAATGTTCATATCGGTTGCTTAATTCCATTGCATTTATTTTGAAAATTTGCGGAAACATTGTCGGCAAAAAGCGAACACCAACATAATTGAAAGTGTTGTCAAGTGGAAATTCTGTGAACTTTTTACAGAAACCCATTACATAATTCTCCTGTGGATTGTTGAGTTCAAAGTAAATATCAATACAACCATCAGCGACAACACGATAATTAAATGCTTCGGTAAGTTCTTGTGTAGTTTTGAGTTGCCAATAACAATAGATGAAAGGTCGCAGTCCGATGTCGGGCAGAAATTCGCAATAGGTTACGTTGTCAGCCGATTGTCTGACTGTCGGTTGAACAGGATTATAGAGCGTTCTTATGTCTGTCTTTATGTTCACTGTTTGTTGTTAGCACGATGTTGGTTTTAAAATGCCCTATAACGGTTTCGGGCTTTGCGTTGGTGGGCTTTTGAAACCGAAAACTGTCTGCCACCACCAAAGTTTATTAATTGCACAAATGTTTCTTTTACCTCTGTCAGCCCACTAACGCAAAACCCGTGTTATAGGGCGTTTTTCTTTTTTGCTGTTAGTATTGTATGTATGTCAAATTCTGTTTCTGATGTTTTGTATTTAACTCTAAAAGTTTTTATGTCATCAAATTTTGTCTTAATGAGTTGTGTCTTTAAGTTGTCTAAATTGTAAAAATTAAAGTAAACTCGTCCACCACTACCAACTTTAAAATCAGATTTGTTGGGGTCGCCCTCTACAAAACTTAAATAAATCAATCCATTGTCATTTAGTAAGTCATAGGAATTTGAAATTAGTTCATTACTTTCCGTCTGCGACAAATATGGTAAACAAAATCCGCTAATAATTCCATCATATTTTTTGTCAAGGTTGCGGATTTGTCGGCTATCCATAACGGCAAAATTTGCTGTCGGATTATTTCTTTTTGCAAGTTCAACCATATTTGGTGCAATGTCAATTCCGAAAATCTCAAAGTCTGGTCTTTGAGTCAAAAGATATTTCGTAATGTTTCCGGGTCCGCAACCAATTTCTAACAATTTTGCTTTTTGTTTAGTTACAGAATTGCAGATATATTCATAAGTTTCGTTGTACAAGTCTAAGTCCATAAACTTGTCTTGGTAAATTGAAGCAACCTTGTTCCAAGTGTCAAATGTTTCTTTATACCTGTCCATTGCGTTGTCGTTCTAAAATGCCCTATAACGTTTTGGGTATTGCCGAAGGGGTGTAAATCGAAGCGAAAAGTTTCGATTTTGCACCAGGCTAGCCAAAACGAATTTTTATGAGTTAAATTTAAAAATAAAAAACGAATAAAATTCGTTTTTGGCGGGTAGGGAAGTACAAACGTTGAATTTTGCACTTCAGCCCAGCTTTTGGCAATACCTTGTTAGCGGTTCGGCTTGTTCTATTGTTTCATAAATTATTGTACCAATCGCTTTTAATGTTTATTGTTTCTGTTAGTTTCGTTTCAACTCCTAAATTTAATTCTTTCAGTTTGTCACAAAGAATTTCGCTGTCTATTAAGTCAATTGGTGGCGCACCATCTCGTGTTGCTTCTTTAATTGCTTCTCTTGTAAATGTTCCTGTCGTGATAAAAAGTCCTTTGTCTGCTCTGCCTTGCATTGCACCGCGGAAGTCACGAATTTGGCTTGGTGTAATACTGCCTTTGTATCTTTTGCACTGAAAAATCACATGGAAACTTAACAGTCCACTTACTCTAACAATTCCTTTTCCGTCAATACCGCCATCTCCTGATTTCCCTGTCACTTCCACTTGAAAAAAACCGCTTTCTCTTAAAAGTCTTTGAGCAAGTCTCTCAAAAGCTGCTGGTGAAATATTATATAAAACGTTTAATAATTGTTCTTTCCATTCCTCTGCACTTTCAACTTCATCGGTAACTTCTTCCTCAAATTCCTTTTGTTTGGCTTCCGGTTTCTTGTTTTTTGGTTGGGTTAGTTTTTCTTGTTCTCTAACTGTCCGAACAATGTCCACATAATCTAGAGTGTCAATATCAATGTCAGACTTTGATAAAGCCCAAATACCTCGGCTTGAATTTTCTAAAAGTCCGAACTTTTTCAAATAAGTTCTACTCCAAGCAAGACGATAATCGACTTCACTAACTGTTCCTTCTTCACCATGAGGAATTTGTAAAATATCATCTGAAATTTTGGCGATTTCGTAAACCGTTGTGTTGATTTCCTCAATTGAGCCCGAGCCTCCAAGTTTTTCAAGTGCTTTTAATGTCGGAATTATAAGTTCATCAAAGGTCGGTAAGTTGCTGTTCTGTTTTCGTCTTGCCATTTATGTCTGTTGTTACTTTGGGGGTGTCGGTAAGCTGACCGCTAACGTTTTGGGTATTACCGAAGGCGGGGAATTTATGGCTGAAAGCTTAAATTCTGCACGAAGGCAAGCCAAAACGAATTTTTATGAGATAAATTTAAGAATAAAAAACGAATAAAATTCGTTTTTGGCGGAATAGAAGCACTAAAGTTGAATTTTGCACTTCAGCCCCGCTTTTGGCAATACCTTGTTAGTGGCAGTTAATGTTTGTTTCCACTATACATTCCTCCATCGTAATATTCGGCATTTTCATTTGTGAGGAATAAAACCAATTCTGATGCTTCTAAAGCATTTATGTCAATTTGTTCATTCTTGAAAAGTACAGATTCTCCTTTTAGAAGATTTATGTCATTGTTTAGCACAACATTTCCTTGAAAAACATAAAGCAAACCAGTCAGCCCATTCTTTGGTAAGTCGGGTAATTCAATTGTTTTTCCGTTTGTTAGTTTGGTATCGTATATCCACGTTTCACTCGAAAACTGCAATTGTGTTTGCTCTGTAGGCGAAGCAAGCAATCTCCAAGAATCAACACTATCCGTTTCTTTCAGGTCTTGAAATATAACTTCAGGTTTAAGGTCTTTGGATTTGGGTCGGATAAATATCTGAAGTCCTTCCAAAGGTTCGGGCATTGTTTCTTCGTGATAAAAGAGTTTTCCGGCTTTCATCAGCATTAACTTGTTTCTTGAAACGGTTGCCTGAAATCCTTCCGAATCGGTATGTACAGCGTGTCCCGAACGAAAATAGGAAAGAATATCATCGTTAATATGCGGGTGCATTTTGATAGTTACATTTCCCCCGATGTTGGCGTGGTCAATTCTTCCGATACTTCCTAATCCACTGTCAGTTGAGTTTTCAATAACATTTCCTGGATAGAGGATTTTAATATGGGTGTTGCCGACTTTCTTATCGTTTTCTATTTTTTTAATCATTCTGCCTTATACTTTTTTTCATTGTTGATGTACAAAGTGGAATCATTAGTATCAAACTTGTATTCCCCATTTTCATAGCTTTTTTTATCAGTCGTTTTTAAAATTGTGTTGCTTTGAATATTTGGCAAAAACAATTCCGCTTCCGATTTGTCGTCATTAAACAGCACAAAAGCACTGATAACAGCTTCTCCATCTTTGGTTTCAATAGGGTTTAAGCGTTGTCCTACGTTGAAAATTTGGATACAGCTTTGTTTGAGTTGGCTCCAAGTTTCGCCTGCCGAAGTAAGACAACCGTGTTCGTCCTTATCTCCTCCAACAGTTGATTGTTCTGTTACAGTTTGTTCTTCTGTATTTTCCGAAGAATTGTTTTTTGGGTTGTTGCAAGCTGTCAAAGCGAAAATTCCAATTGATAATAGTGCTACTTTTCTCATTTTTCTTTTGTTTTTATGTTACTGTTGGTTTGTTGTTTCGTGAGCGTTGTCGTTTAATTGCTACTAACGTTCCTTTACTACTCGTAGTAGCGGAAATAGGAGCAGAGTAGTCTCTGCCGTGATAAAGCTAAGCAAAACCGATGAATTTTTCTAACTTCTTTTTCTGGAAAAATTCATGGTTTTGCGATTGTGAAATTAAGACTTTCAACCATGAAAATCCAGCTATTACGAGTAGTAAATGTTATGCCTTGTGCTTTATTTATGTTTTGTTCTACCACTCACTATTCTTGAAATTATTCCCGGTTGAGTAGTAAACTCTGCCATCAAAATACCTCCCAAATGGAGAATCAAGAAAGGTATCAGATAATAAATAGAAAGAACATGAATTTCCTCCATAATATTCTTCATGTTTTTCGGGCCGAATTCAATTACCAATCCTGTAATGAGCGAAATTGCCAAACAAGCATAAAAAATCAGATAAACCCAATACTGAAATTTCACCTTTAAAGTAAGTTGCTTGTCTAAAGGGTTCGCAAATTTCATGCTACCGAAAAGGGGAAGGGTCAGTCTTAAGCAAAATAACCCTGTTAAAACATAGCCCGTATAAATGTGCCAATCCCACATGGGTTTCCTAATTTGTTTTGCAAGCACAATCAGTTCTTCACGAGATAAAGCTTTGTCGGTAGCGCCAAGGTAATTTTGAATGATGTCGGCCACATTTTCTTTGTTCATCCATGTTAATCTCAGAAAAATTGTCAAGAGCAGAAAAGTGAAACACAAGGCTATTGCCCAATGCGTTATTCGGTAAATAAGCGAGTAGTCTCTGTTTTCCATAATTATTGTTTCAAAGTAATCGTTGTTTCGTCATAGGCGATAGCATGAGGCATAACGGTATGGGCTATGAGTAGTTGGGGTTTTCACACAAAGGCTTTTCGGATAAGCACAGAACATTGATTTGCCCGATGTCTTTTCCAAATAAACCCTAAGCCCCAATTACTCATAGCCGTGGTTGTGGTTAGTTTTTTATTCCACTTTGGTCAGTATGATGTCCGTTGGTATGTTGAATTCGGTAGGTTGGTCGTTTCCGTACATACCCTCTGGCAGGGTTACTTTCCATTCCATTTGCAGAGGGGTTCCTTGAATTAAATTTAACTTTAAGCCCCCTCTTATACCCATTGGATAATTTGGGTACCCTTCAACACTATTATCGTAAACAATTCCCCCGCATTGGTTATTGTCATAGGCATAAACACCAATAACAGGAAACCAATCGGTTATGGAATTTCCAATTTTTTTTTGGGATGTATAGACGGTTTCTTCTATCGACCCTCCGGGCTGGCCTTGCTGTACCATTTCGTAATGGCCTTGAATGTTATCAACATAGTAAGACGGTCTGTTTCCATTTTCGTATTCCTCCATTTCCACTTTCCAAAGGGTAACCCTAAAGGTTTGGTTTCCATTTTGCCATTCCCATACCCCGAGATATGGAGTGAAATTGTTGTTCAAATCCTTAAAGTATTTACCTTCATTATTTCCTTCATTCCAAGTATTTAGGTCTACAATTTCTTGGGCTTTACACGAAAGCATTAAAGCGAGGGTTGTTAACAAAATTAATCCTATATTTTTCATTGTTCTTGTTTTTTAATTACAATTTTCTTCAGTTACGTTACTATTATTACTGTCCAATGACAATTTGGTGAAGTTTTCAAGATTCTCGTCCATTTCAAAGACGTCCAACCCCATATTGTTATCCCGAAGCATTTGTAAAAAAGCGTTTCGATCAGAAACATTGTTTGTATTATTAACCTTTATTCTTGCATTGGGATTGTCAGGTTTATAGTATTCTTTATACGTATTTTGTTGTTTCCATAGCTTATCAACATCAACAGTCGAACCTTGGGGCAATCCTTCGGGGTTGTAGAAAAAGTCAAGGAAATTGGAAGAGTTGCTGATGGTAAAGGCATAGCTCGTGCCATCCGCCGTGAACAGGAAGGCCACAAATTTGTTGGTCTTTATATGGCCGTTCCTCACAAGGTTGGCTATTGTAGTGAGGTCGTCCCAAGAGAATACGGAATAAGTGCCACTGGCATCGTGGGTGTGTGCAATCGACACATAATCGTTTTGTGGTGTCATATTGATGTTGAGTTTTCCTGCAACACCTTGCGGGACGTTCTGTGTGTTTGTTGAGTTGTCATCAACAAATATTCCATTTTCAACTTGTTGGTCGACGGTCTGTGCCAAGTCCATCAGGTCTTGTTTGTAGTTGGGATAGTCGGTAAATAAGTTGCTGATTTTGTTGCATTCTTTTTTTAGGCCGTCTTCTTCCAGCACCGGCGGGCAGTCCCTCTTGCAAGTGGTAATGGGTTGTGTTGTACCTCCCGCTCCCGGATGTGGGGCGTTAATGGGTGGTCCGGGACTGCCGGGGTTGCCTGGGGTTCCACCACCACCTTGGTCGCAATCCTTAAATATTACCTGGGATTCCCACCCGCCCTGTGTTGCTTGGCCGGAACCGCCCCAGAAGTCGCACTCGCTCCCCTGTTCGTATGTGTGCTGGGTCGATTGGCACCTTTGGGGCTCCACATAGACCATCGTCTCGATGACATAGCAGTCTTCGCCATAATACACCTTTGCGGCCGGGTCGTTGGGGTCTCTGTAGTCCAGCCAGCTGAACCTGACCTTCCCGTTGATGTCAACCTGTTTTTTGGAAACGATGTCCGAAATTTCCTGTTGGGTCAAGTTGTATTCCGTAAGGAAGTTGGAAAACGTGCCGTCCCCGTTGTCAAGCAGCACAAGGTTTGCCAGATAGCCGTTGTCGTGTTCCCGATAGGCATGGAAGGTGTAGGTCGTTGTCCCCCTGTTGTCCGTTCTTAAGCAGAAACTCGTGTTAACAATGAGTTGGAATTCTTCGAGGAAGGCCTCGTAGTTGCCCGTTCCGGCACGGGCGGATTCCGAATGGTGCGCGGAAAGCCCCAATTGGTTGGCCAAGCCTTGGTGCCGTAAAATGTCACTGTGGGAAAGGGTGGTCTTTTCTACGAGGTTTTTTTCTTTTCCTGAAAATTGTCCGTCGTCCCTTTGGCATGAGGCCAACAGGATGGGGATTCCCAAGAGCAGGATTCCGAGTTTCAGATAGTGTTTTGGTTTGTTCTTCATAGTCCATTATGGTTTTAAAGTTAAACAATTTTTCTTGTTTAGCTGGGTCAAAATTAACCACAACGTTTTGCAGCTATACGCAGGTGGGGCTTTCTCGCACCAAACTTTCCTACGAAGAACTGAACTTCAAATTTACCACTTATTTTTCATTTGAAGCACTGAACCCCACTTGCGTATAGGTGCTGTTACAAGCTGGCCTTCTGTCAACCGAGAAGTTGAAACGCTATCTTGTCAGCGGGCTTTGTCTGTTGTTGGGTGTGCAGTTGGGTATTTTTTATTTTCAGAGGGAATGAGAATTTTTAATTTCAATTTTGTCTGCGTGGGAAAGGTGAAAGCTCTTTTGCAAGCTTTCGTAAGTGTTTGGTCTTATGGGGCTTGCAAATGTGCTTACACCTGTGAGCTGGCTTAGTGTTTTGAAATTAGCAAAATAATGACAATTGTATAAGAACAAATTAGTATCGTATCAAGAATTTTGTTTTTATATTCTATAAACTCTTCGTCCACTAATACAGTCCTTTTATGAATTGATATTTTTTCTCCAATTCGTTTGGGATTTTGATTACTTCTTTATCTTTTGTAATCATCAACACCAGAGCATTTATATCAATTAGTGCCTTGATGATGTACGCAATCATTCCAAGTATTACTGTTATCAGTATTGTTGTCATTTTGAATATTATTTAATTGATAAAATGTATTTTGAAAGTTCTTTTAATTCATCATTAGAAAGTTGTGGAAAGCCTGGCATTTGAGGCATGTCATCTCGTTTTTTACCAGGATTTTTTATCCAATTTACTAAGCCTGTCTCATCATTATTATAAATTGAAACCATTTCAGTAATTGGCGGCCCCACTAATCTTTCATTTGGTTTATGGCAAGCAGCACAATATTGATTGAAAATTGCAGTACCTTTTGCAAGTTCTCCAAGTGATGGATCAATTTCTAATTCTATAGTTTCTTCAACAGGATTTTCTCGAGCTTCCTTGCTTAATTTTTGAAACTCTGCTGTATGGGCGGCTACTAATTCCTGATGTTTTTCTAGTGAATTATGCCTGTACATTTGACGACTTCCTCCATAAACCAGCATAAAAGCGAATATCGAAAGAGCAATTTTTTTGAAATGTAAATCAATTTTATCTTTCTCGCCAACAATAGTCTGATAGCAAAACCAAAGGGCTACTGCTAATAAAGTACCTGCAATGGTCATAACACCAATCACACTATAACTTATTCCTTTTGAGGGTAATGTAAAAAGCACTATAACACCGAAAAGTATTTGCAAACTTAGACCTATAGTAGCAATTGAATAGCCTAACTTTTTGATACTATAACGTGTGAATGATGTGTAAATTTCCTCAATTGGGTATGCTTTTCTGTTGTTATACCAAACTATAAAAATCCCTGTTACTGCAATACAAGCTCCTAAAAACTCTAGGTATCTAGGAAACACATTGGGAAGCATCAAAGCACTCAAAAAACCTTGAACTGTTCCCCACTTCTCGGGAAACATCATTAGGTTAACGTTTGTCAAAAATATTAAAGGAATGAATAAAAATATTGCTACAGCGAGAGCCATAATCCCAATGTGTAGCTTTCTGTTGTTCTCAAAAGTTGACCAAGTGTATTTATGCAAATAGGTGAGTAAAAAAGCAATTGTTACCAGTGGAATAATCATTATCCAAGCAAAACCAGTTAAAGCATTGGCTGAATAAAAGTAAATGGTGTAAAGTGTAGTAATACTTAATAATGGAGCTACACCCAACACTACAGCTATACTTTTATTTACTGTAATAGTCTTAGCGATTTCGTGTGCAAAGGTGTCGTACTCTTTGTTTTTCAAACCTTTTATCTGTGCCCATAGCGTTACGATACTACCACCTACCATTAAGTTGATGAAAATGATATGTAATAAGAATGAAACAATAAGTAAGGTTACCAATAACCATTCTGGTAGTGGTAAGTCGAGTGGTAAGTCTTTAGGTATTGGTGTATTTATTTGAAGTAACATATTTCTGATTATTTTTGAGTTAATTGTTTTTCGTTTTCTTTAGCACTCTCCTCTAACTTTTTTGAAACGGATGCAGCACTATTCAAAGGATTGATTTGAACACCTGTGGTTTGAACACCTTCCAAACTTTCACCAGTTTGTTGCAATTGCTTGATGTAAGCCACTAAAGCTTCAAGCTCTTTTTTATTTCCTGGAAACGGAGGCATAAAGGTTCTTCCATTATGCATATTTGGAATGTATGCCACCATTGAATTTTCATCTAATGGTTTACCAAATCCGTACATTCGCTCAAATACATAAGTGATAGAATTTACACCTTGTGGATTAGCTGTGTGACATCTACTACAGGTATTCATAAAAATATCTTTGCCTGCAACGATTTTATTTCCCTCCGTAATTTCAGTAACAGATGTGTAGGTCATATAAGGCAAAATGCCATCACGTTTGTAAAGTGGATAATCTTCTTCACGAAGTAAGTTGGAATACATATAATTACCAATTACATACGGCTTTCTGATAAACTCTCTAACTCTTTCAAATATTCCTAAAAAACCAAATACAAATAGACAAGGGACTATAACGTAAGCAAAATTTATTCTCTTAGGTTTTATCCAAGCAAATGTTGCCAAAACTATAGAAATAGATGCTGCACCAATGATGAAGTATTTCAGTAAATTATAATATTGAGCGAAATCTTGTGAACCAACTGCGGTTGCCATATTGTCTTTCATAGCACTAGGCATTACGTTCCAATAATAAATTGCTCCAATAATTACCAAGGGCGTCCATGCCAATATCCATTTACCAGCATAGCGAATGGCTTTAGCTCTCATCTCACTTCCTTTCGGTGCAAAAATGGTGGTTAGTAACATTCCAAACACACCAGCAACAAGCATGGCTGTTGGTGTTCTAAAAAGTAATTGAGGTAAATAAATGGGGTTGGTAAATCCATTGATTAGTGTTTGCTCATTGTTCCAGTTTCCTGGGTCCATCATAAAGCCAAGTATAGCAACAATTATTGCCATTGTTATCCAAGAAAATATGGATAAGAACCAGCCAAATTTAATGTGTCGTAATTTTGCCTTTAATGAGGTATTGGCATTCTTCCATGTGAGGAAATAAATTAAAATCAAAACGACTTCGGTAACAAATACCAACCATTCAATAAACCATGCCCAATAAAATACTCTAATCAAGCTACCAATAGATGCAGGACTTACCAAAGCAACCGAAAACCAAATTCCTACACCTGTCATTGCTCCGATAGTGGTAGTAATGATAAACGCTACTTTCATTTTTTTATAAACGAGCTTATCCCAAGCCAAATCGGTAATTTGGTCTTTACCTGCATTGACAACACCTTTTTGCTCTAACCAAGTGATGTAGGGAATGAAGCCTACCGCCAATCCGTGGTTTATAAAAACGTGCAGAATGGCTATCATTGCTATCAAAAAGCGGTCATTGAGCCAGTCGAGATGAAACATTGGAAAGTCCATATTTTTGATATTTTAATTACGGTACAAAGGTCTTGACTAGGCTTGGGAATTTATAAAAACAACAAAGCAGGAAATTTAGATTTTCGTTCCTGCTTTGCTTTTAGAAAAGGATTTGTGTTTTGAAATTTACACGTTGATGTTTTGAAATTTAGATGGAAAATTTAGATTCTCAACTCTGATTTTTCCTAAACTGTTCAGGTGTTGTTTCGGTTTGCTTTTTAAAGAATGTAACGAAGTAAGAGGTATTCTCGAACCCCAACTTGTCGGCAATTTCATTGATGTTGTAATTCGTGTAATGCAACAAGCGTTGGGCCTCAATGGTAATTCGCTTTCTTATTAAGTCTCCTGCAGTTTGCCCCGTTTCTTCCTTACAAATTTTATTCAAGTAATTAGGGCTTACGTGCAATAATTCAGCGTATGCTGATGGTAACTTTTTTGTTTCAAAATGCTTTTCTATCAATTGCTCAAACTCGTGTACTTTTTCTTGTTTTAGATTTTTACTTTTTGCAAATCCTGATGGGCTGTATAACCGTTCTAACTCAAAAAGGACAATATTAAGGTATGAACGTAATACCTTTTTTGTTTCTCTTTTCTTTAAACTGTATTCTTCCGAAAGTAATTTTATCAAAACATCCCATTTTGATTTTTGCTCATTCGTTAGCCTGATGTATGGCTTTGCCTCTCTTTGTAAAAAGGAAAACTGATACAAAATATTATTGTTGTATCGTAATGAGAAAAAATCCTCTGTAAAACAAATAATTGTTCCTTTTGCTTTTCGGTTTATATCTATGCTGTTTATGCAACGTGGCTTAATGATAATGGCTTTAGCCCTATCCAGTCGTATCTTGTGGTTGTCTATTACAATCTCACCTTCTGCATCCTCCACAATAAACAAGGTATAAAAATCTTGTTTGTGCGGAAACTCTAAGACGGGAAATTTTTCTAATAATCCACTCAAATCATCAAACCAGAAATGCCTAACACCATCACCAAACAAGTCAATGTTGCAAACAACCAATTCTGTTGATTGCATTTGTTATTTTTTTGTTTTGTGAAAATGAATGAAAATAGCTGTTCCGACATTATCGGATTAGGCGTTCTGTGGCGGATGAAAAACGGAGTATAAGTATCCCGAGGAAAGAAAATCATCTTTATAAAAAGAAATATTCTGTCTTTCTTCAAAGATAGTTTTATGGATTTCAAAAGATAAATCGTTATGACAAAAAAGTTGAATTTCCTTTTGCTTTAAATCAGGTAAATTTTGTTCTTTCTTTTCATTTTCCTTTAATTGTTTATTCAGATAACATTGACCCTTACAAACAGGTATGGCATCAAAGCGATTGACACATAGATTTTTTGAAATGTAATCGCGTTGAACATAAAATGAAGCCATTATCCAAAGTGTGCTTGTGCTTTGAAACACAAAAAGGATTAAGAAAAATATAGCGAATGCTCTTTTCATTTCACGGTGCAAAGGTAGTTTTAAAATTGTTCATTTAGCAATGTTTTAATATCGGTTTTTAGTCTATCGGTCTCCTTTGGGTCTGTACCATCATACACACCTCTAATATGCTTGTTCTTGTCCACAAGTAATAATCCTCCGCTATGTACATAACCACCAGGTGCTGTGCTGTCAGAATATGCCGTAGCAAAATAACTTTCTTCGGCAAGTGAATATATTTTATCCTTTTCGCCTGTTACAAAGAACCATTTTTTAGAGTCTGCACCAATATTTTCAGCATAGCTTTTTAGTCTTGGAATACTGTCGTTTTCTGGGTCAATGGTATGTGAAATGAATAGGATATTAGGATTAGATTTATAGGCTTCGTAAACTTTAATCATCTCGTTTGTCATTATCGGACAAATAGTAGGACAATTCAGAAAAATGAAATCTGCAACGTATATTTTGCCTTCAAAGGTTTTTTCTGTTATCTCTATACTGTCTTGATTGATGAAATTAAAAGCTTGAATTGTTGGATATACTGTGTCGTTACCTACTATTGTCAGATTACCTAGAATTGGTAACTTATTACTTTTACTGGTGCAACTTACCAAGGTTAAACTGATACTAAAAAAGAATAATAATTTTCTCATAGAACAAAAGTAATAAAGCGTTGGCAGAAATGGCTCTTTGGGTTTTACTCACGGTATGATTGATTTTTACAGGTGTTCGTGAATGCTTCGCAGTTGCGAAGGATTCGCTTGTGTTTCGGGTAAAACCCAATGTGCCATTGTGCTGTCGGCTAAAATTACTCACCTGTTTATTTGTTTTAAAGCGGAGTTCGTGAATCGCTTCACTTATTTGAATTTAAAAAATGTGCGGTGGTGAAAATAAAAATATAGAAGGGGCAGCAATGAGTGTCGGCTCAGTTGCTGTCCAGTCGCAATACGGTCTGTATGTCGTTGGTTACCTGTCAAATTAGCGTTTCATTTTATGTTTAAAGTCGTCCGTTTGGTTGTTGTTGTTGTTGTTGTTGTTGTTGTTGTTGTTGTGTCGCCTGTTGGGCTTGCTTGTAACGGAAAAAGTATTGGCGAAGTGCGGGCTAAAACACTGAAAATGTTCAACTTAAACCACAAAAAGCAAAAACTTTTTTCCTTTTGCTAAAATACAAAAAATAGTAAAAGAAAAAAGTTTTTTGCGAAAAAAAAGTAGAGTAGAACAACTTGGATTTAATCCCGCATTTTGCCAATACAATGTTGTACGCAGTATTTTTGGTTCGGCGAATTGGATTTAACACGGTTAAATTCGATTCAGAGAAGTAAAAATTCAAGTACGACAACTATTTTCACGCAAATTTCATTCGCAAAGTTTGTAAAAATCAGAACCGTTATTCAAATTTTTTCGTGCCAATTTTATTCGCAAAGTTGTAAAATTTAGAACTGTTATTTGATTTTTTTCGTGCCAATTTTATTCGCAAAGTTGTAAAAGTCAGAACCGTTAGTTGAATTTTTTCGTGCCAATTTTATTCGTAAAGTTTGTAAAAGTCAGAACCGTTATTTGAATTTTTTTCGAGTTAATTTTATTCGCAAAGTTTTTAAAAGTCGAGACAGTTTTTTAGCAAGATTTTTTCGCAAAATTTAGAAACGCAAGAAATTTAAAGTTCCAAAAATCAAGTCAGTTTTTATTCAGAATTTTTCAGTTAAATTCCCGAAAGTTCGATTCAGAACGGGTTTGGAAAATATTGCGGACAACGGTTTAGGTATTTGCGAAGTGCGGGAGTAAATTCGACCGGAAGGTTGGATTTAGACCGAACTGAGCAAATTGCTTTCCATGTTGTGAAATTAGAGAAAAATACAATATGAAAGCAATTTTGCGTGTAAAATTGCGGAATGTATGGTTTGGAACATTAGCCCGCATTTTGCAAATACCATGTTAGCGGTAGTGCTAATTGTTTTCAAGTTTTTCTTATTGGATAGTTGAGTTTATTAGTTATAACCTGCCAAAAAAGGTGGGAGAGAGAAAAGCTCTTTTGCAGTCTTTGGATTGTGTGACTGGTGGAGCGGACTGCAAATGTGCTTTTCTGTGTATGGCAAAACTATATCTTTCATTTCTTAAAGGTATTGGTTTTTATTTCTCTGTACGTTGTAGATTTTTTATCGCAGGTTCTAACTTCTTGGTTGCAAGCGTGAATTTCCTAACAGCAGGTAGAAGGTATCTAATAGCATTCGATAACTTCTTAAAATGAAGTTAGGTGTTTTCTATTTTTCAGCTACCCAATTCGAGTTGGTTTTTTACTAAATTGAAGTATTCGCCTTTTTTTGATGTCAATTGTTGATGGTTACCTTGTTCTACAACCATTCCGTTTTTGAGTACGATGATTTTGTCTGCATTTTTTACAGTGGAAAGGCGATGGGCAATAATAAGTACAGTTTTACCGCTAAAAAATTCTTGTAAATTGTCGTGAATTATTTTCTCGTTTTCTGCATCCAATGCCGATGTTGCTTCATCGAAAAATATATAATGCGGATTTTTATAAACGGCTCTTGCAATAAGGATTCTTTGTTTTTGACCGCCAGATATGCCGTTTCCTGCCGAACCTATTTTTGTGTTTAATCCGAGTGGCAGACTTTTTATAAAATCTTCGATATTGGCAATACGAATTGCATTCTTCAATTTTTTTGGGTCTATGGTTTCATCGCCGGTGGCAATATTCCGTTCTATGGTGTCGGAGAAAATAAATCCGTCTTGCATAACCACTCCGCAATTTTCTCTTAAACTCTTTGGCGAAATATTTTCCAAATCATCATAATTATAAAGGATATTTCCTTGAACAGGTTTGTAGAATTTTAATAAGAGCTTCATCAGCGTAGTTTTTCCGCTACCCGATGCGCCTACGATTGCCGTAATTTTTCCTTGTGGAATCGTAAAATCTATATCTTTTAAAACATAAGGGGATTTTGGGCCTTCGTATTGGAAGGATAAATTTTTCAGATAGATTCCTTTTTCAATTCCGTTTTGCGAGAAATTTTCAGTTTGGAATTTAAGTGGAATTTGACTGGGATGTTCTTCTTCGGGGTGTACTTGTACTTCGTTTAATCTTTCTAAACTGAGTTTTGCATCTTGTAAAGAGCGGAAGAAGTTTACTAATTGACTGACAGGCGAGTTCATTTGTCCTATAATGTAAGAAACGCTTAATAATGCACCTAAAGTCATTTTATCTTGTACAACATAGGTTGCCGCTAAAAAAGTAACTACAATGTTTTTTAGTTGATTTAGAAAATTAAATCCTGAAAGTTGTATCTGATCTAATCTAAGTATTCTGATATTGGTTTTAAATAGTTTTAATTGAATGTTTTCCCATTCTTTACGCTTTAAGTCTTCATAATGATTTAATTTCATTTCGGTTACGCCGTTGATAATTTCATAAATGGATTCTTGGTTTTCGCTTCGATGTTGAAAACGAAAATAGTCCAATAGTCGTCGTTTTTTTAACCAGTAAAATGACCAGCTAACTGAGATTATTGTTAGACAAAGATATACGATAAGAATTTTCATATCATAATACCACAAAACGCCAAAGAATACTGAGAAAGTAATGATGGAAAAGAAAGTAATTAAACTTTGAGATGTTAAAAAATCTTCAATTCTCTCATTGTCCTGTATTCGTTGGTTGAAATCGCCCATCATTTTAGTGTCAAAGAATTTAATAGGCAATCGTAATAATTTTTTTAAAAAGTCAGAAATAATAGTAATGCTTAGTTTTGTTCCAACAAACAACATAATCCAATTCCGAAAAATTTCAATGGTCATTGAACCCAAAAATAAAGCGAGTTGAGCTAATAGTATTACCCAAATAAATTTTAAATTTTTCGCATTTACTCCTCTGTCAATCAATGCTTCTGTTAGAAAGGGGAAAATTAGAGTTAATAGGCTTCCTATGAGTAAAAGTAAAAACATTCCACTTAGTCGAATTTTGTGTGGTTTTAGATAATTGAATAAATATCTTAATGAAAGTTTTTCATCTTTGGGTAATGAAAGATTATGTAATTTTTCAGTTGGTTTTAAAAACAAAGCGACTCCTTTTTCATCCGACGAAAGCCATGATTGTTTAAATTTTTCTTCCTTTAACTTAACTATACCATGTGAAGGGTCTGCGATGTGGTATTTTTTTGTTCCTGAAAAAAGATTTTTAGTGATTTTTTTTAGAACAACGAAATGATTTTGATTCCAATGAAGTATGCAAGGTAATATTTCTTTATGGGCAGTAAGTTCGTTTAGTGTTGATTTGGCTGAAAGTGTTTCGAATCCGATTTTTTGAGCGGCTTCAGAAATGCCTAATAATGAAACACCTTCTTTTGTAATAAATGTATTATTTCTAATATAAAGCATATTAATGTCTTTGTCATAGAAACTTGCAACCATTGACAAGCAGGCTGGGCCACAATCCATTTGGTCATGTTGGGGAACGAATTTAAGCATTTACCAAATTCTTCGAATTTAAAAATATGCTTCTAACTAAATTCTTTTTTCGATTTTCATCGAAATTATATACACAATAATCTTGTCCCTTTTTTAAATTTTCTAATGCATGTTGTGAGCAACCTCCACCACAAATTGGTAAAATGGAACAAGAGTGGCATGGGGGATTTTTTAGTTTGACATCCATTCTGAAATCATAATTTTCATTCCACTCAATTACACCATTTTCATTTAAAATCCCCTCTTTTGTATCAGTTGTAAAATCTCTAGCCGTACATTTAAATACTTCTCCATTATAATTTATGGTTGCTTGATTTTTTTTATCTGCATAACAAGAATGTCTAACTGTATCAGCATATGCGCTATCATTAATTGTAAATTGAGCATGTTTAAAGTCTTGCATTAGAGATTCTATTTCTTTCCCAAGATTTGTATATTCGTCTTGCCAAACCCTATGTAAAGAAACTAATATAAGTTTTTTGGCACTGGGTGCTAAATCATCAAAATCATGTATAATATCTTGCACGCTCTTAAAATTGTCGGACGTGTAATTTATTCTCATTGTTACTGGTAAGCCGTTTAGAGTCAATTTTTTTATGTTACTGATAATTTCATCATATGAACCTTTTGACTTTGATACGTATCGAACTTTATCGTGATAATCTCTATGTCCATCTAATGTGATTTGTAAATCTGTTACTTTAAACTCAACTAATTTACGAATTATTTCATCTGTCATCAAGTATCCGTTAGTTGTAAAAGAAATCTGGATTGTGGTTTTGTTTTCATCAAAACGGTTTCTTGTGTGTTCAATAATGGGTTCTATAACTTTATTGTAATATAAAAAAGGTTCACCTCCAAAAAAGGATAAGACAAAAACTTTTAATTCTTTTTTTTGAGAGATATTGTCAATTAGTTTAAACACAGAATTTAATATATCCTCTTTTAATTTAGAACTTTTAATATGGTCTTCATAACAATACCAGCATTTAAAATTACAGTTCATTGTTGGATTAATAATCAACTTATAGTACGTCTCATCATTGTCAATACTTTTTATTAAATTTTTCACCTGTTCAATTTCGTTAATTTCTTTTTCAACAATAAATCCAAGATTTAGTAATGTATCAAATAACGAAGGATGATATTCTTTTAAACCAATTATATTGTCTTCTTTGCTGGCAGCGTTAATCATATCTAACAATAATTCCTCTAATAGTAGAAAATTATTTGTAAATGAATTGTGGTAGATATATTGATCCAGTTCTCTTACAGCAGTATTAAATTTACTTAATTTGTATTCCATAATTATATTTTTTTGTGTTTTAAAATAGCTGCCCTTTTATAGGGCAGCTTAAAAATCAACTATTTTACCCTCCAGTTGTGGTGGTCGTAGTTGTGGTGGTTGTGGTCGTAGTTGTAGTACCACCGCCACAAGAACAAGAACAACTTGTTGCGTTGTTGTTGTTATTGTTGTTACGGCTAAAACTTGAGCTTGAGGAAATTGAAAAAGCAGAAAATCCACCTTTCAATTTCCCTTGCTGATCTTCTTGTAAAGCTTCCATATTCTTTACAAGTTCTTTGAATGATTTTTTTGCATTCATGACTAACAAGTTTTTGGGTTACACCTACTCGTTGTTGGCTTTTCGGTTTCCGCCATTCTATAATCTTCCTTTGTTATCGTTACCTTGTTGAACATTTCTTTCGTTGAATTTTCCTTTATTTTTGAAAGTATAAATAAGCATTAATACAAATGAGCGTGTTACTCTCTTTTGGTAAAATCTGAAATCAAAGTTTTCGTAATAGGATGTGTTTTTGTCTCTTGATGTATTGAAAACATCTTCGCACGCAATTCGGATTAATCCTGCACCGTCTAAAATATTTTTCTGTAATGCTAAGTCTAATTGGTATTGTTCTGCTCCTTGTGTTACGCCGAATTGGTTTTTAGAGTAAAAACTATTATTTACATCTAAGAAAAAGGTTTTGCTAAATTTAACTTGTGAATAAGTTGATATATAAAAAGAGAATCTGTCGTTTTGTAAGTTTTGTGTTTCAAAATCATAATGCCAACCGCCTAAAGAGATATTTGAATAAAGCCATTTAGTTATATCACCATAAAAGGAATAATCAAATCCCAAATTTCTCATTTTCCCAAAGTTTTGCGGTTTATAATAACTTATGTTCCCTTGTGTTGTATAAACACCCATAATCATGTCGTTAGTGAAATCAGCATAAAGGGAAAACGATTGTTTTTTTCGTTGATAGGTTAAATCAAACTTGTTTGTGTATTGGGGGTGTAAATTTGGATTACCTATTTGATATAGAAAATCGTTTTGCTTTATGATAAATGGATTTAAGTCTCGAAAACTTGGTCGTTGTATTCTTCTCGAATAAGAAAATGAAAGGTTTTGATTTTCTTTAATTTGATAGGCATAGAAGAAATTTGGAAACCAATCAAAATAGTTTTGTTTTACTTCTGTGTTATTTACAAAATCGTTTCCTTTTAAGTCAGTATATTCTGTCCGTAAACCGATTTTTAGTTGATGCTTTTCTTTAAGTTTTGTGGAAATACTTAGATAATTTGCTAAAACATTTTCGGTATTTTCAAAATTTTCTTGTCCGTCAGCAGTTAATTCCCAATCATTTTCATACAGATATGTGTTCAATTCATTTTCTCTCGAAACATTGGATAATTTTGCACCAAAACTAAATTCTAAATTTGACTTCAACTTTTGGTTCCAATCTAATTGGATGTTGTAAAAATTAGATTTTGCATCTGTCAAAAACCTATTTTTATTGTCTTCGAGATTTCCGAATGTATATCGGGTGTCAACTTCGTTTCGATTGTCAATGGTATTGTTTCCTATGTCGGCTATAATTTTAATTTTACTGCCCAAACTGTCTAATTTGTATGAGTAGTTCGCAACAACGTCCCAAAAGATATTTTTGTTGAAATAAATTGATTTATTTTCAGAAACAGCATTTAAATCAGGATTATAAACTTCAAGATTTTCCCAACCATTTCTATCTATCGTTCCATGTGAATAATATATTTCAGTTCCGATTTCGTGTTTTTCGTTCGGGTAAAAAACGATGCCGGTTGTTGTGTTGAAATTTTTATTTTGATAATCGGTTTCACCCCCATTCTCATTTCTTCCATTATTATTGTAAAAACGAGTTGTAGAATTAAATTTGGATAAATTTGCGTCATCACGATAATTGAATTTGTTGTAGATATTCCATTTCTCTGAACCGAACTGATTGGTAATCCCTCCGGAGTAAAGTTGGTTTTCTTCGTTTCGGTGCATATAAAAGGTTTTAATGGTTGACTGAAAACCTGTAGGAGTTTTTTTTAAAACTATATTTATTACTCCACCGCTATTAGAGGCATCTGTTTCTGCTGAGCCAACGTCTTGTATCTCTATACTTTTGATGTTCTCGGAATTGATACTACTTAAATAATTGGATAATTCTTCTCCCGACATATTCATTTTACGACCGTTGACTAATACTAAAACACTTTGGTTTCGTAATAAAATGCTTCCCTTAGAGTTTACTTGAAGTTTTGGGCTTCGTTTTAGAACTTCTAAACCATCGTAACCTTGTTTGAGTGGGCTGTTTTCTACATTGAAAATGAATTTGTCATATTCTTGCTTGAAAATCGGTTTAGTTCCTACAATAACTGCATCTTGTAATAAGATACTTGTATTTGTTATTTTAATATCCTTGAGGTTTGTGTCTTCTTGAATATTGATTTCTTCTTCATACAATATCTCTCCAAAACTCTCGGCTACAAATTTGTATTTTGACGGCACAATGAAAAAGTTAAACTTTCCATTTTCATCACACGATTCCGTTAAAACGAGTTCTTCGTTTTCATAAATAATTACTTCAATAAAACTCAAAGGAGTATTTTTTTCATCCACAAACCGTCCTGAGAGAGAAACGGTTTGTGCATAAACAGATGTTATAAAAAAGAATGAAACTAAAATTAATGTCTTATGTAATAAAAACTTATTCATTAGGATAGGTAATCAAGCAACTATTAACACAAACCTAATAATTGTCATGTTTAGCTCGACTACCCAATTTTGTAGTTTCTTTGTTGGCTAATATAGTTTATATTAGGTCTAAATAATTGAAAATGATTTTCTAGTAAGTGAAAAGGAACAAGATTGTAGTTTGTGGAGTAGAATGGAAGCAATCCATCTGTGGTCATGGCGACAGGAATGGTTTCTGACCCTAAATAGTCTATTGATTCTCCAATGACTTCCGTAGTTATCCCCAATAAATTCAAAACTCTGAGCAATTTGCTATCACATTCCGCAAAGACAACGCTACCTTTGTTTTGACAAATTGGGTGTATGGCACAAACCATAAGTCGTTTAAACAAGTTTCTGTCTTTTATATCCTTTCTGATGGCAAATCTTCCTATATGCCAAACTTTTGAATTTGAATCATTCATAAAATTCAAAGGGTTAATATCAAACATTTTCTGAATGGGTAAGGTATCTATATAGTTCCATTCTAAAGTTCTTATAGAGCCGTTTATGTTTCCAAATTCATCTTTAGACATATAAATTTTTGAATTTGAAAAGTATTTCCTTTCCTCAAAATAGATAGAATTTATGTCATCTTTACAATCAATGGATAATTCACCATTTGTATGATGATTGAAATTTTCAAAGACGATAAATTTTGATAATTCCATCAACTGGTTGTCGGATTTCAACAACTCAAGATTATTGGCTAATCGGTTCATGGTTAAGTGTTTTCTCAAATTTACTTTGTGTAAAAAAGAAAATGACTACACAAAATTGTAGTTCTTGTGTGGCTAAAGTTTGTAACTTTGTTAGAATCCCAATGAAAGACCAATGAAAAAGATTGATGATTTCTTTTTTGAGCGTAATACGGTTAATGAATTATCTAATGATGAGTTATGTCAGTTAGATGATTATTTAGAAACGGTGAAAGCATTGGCTAGAACTATTTACACAAGTATATATGTTATAGATTATGAAAAAAAGGGATTCGACTATGTGTCTGACAATCCCCTTTTTTTATGTGGAAATACGGCAGAAGAAGTACAAAAAATGGGTTATGGGTATTATCTCAAATATGTTATAAAAGAAGATATAGATTTATTATTAAAGATAAATACAGCAGGATTTGCGTTTTATGATAAAATACCGTTTGAAGAAAGAAAAAAATATACCATATCTTATGACTTTCACATAAAAAATCAAGAAAATAAAGTGATTTTAATTAACCAAAAACTGACTCCGCTATTTCTTACAAAAGATGGTAAAATATGGAAAGCTATCTGCGTGGTATCGCTTTCTTCTGAAAAAAATTCAGGTAATATTCGCATTTACAAAAAAGGAAGTAATGAAAAATACGAATTTGATTTATCTGAAGAGGTGTGGAGAGTGGGACAGAAAGTAGAACTCTCAGATAGAGAAAAAGAGATTTTACAACTTTCCAGTAGAGGATTTACCATTAATGAGATTGCAGATAATATTTTTATAACAGCAGATACGGTAAAATTTCATAGAAAAAACCTTTTTGAAAAATTAGAAGTAAGCAATATTTCTGAGGCGATAAACTGCGCCATCAATAATAAGCTGATTTAGTTTTCGGCTGTACCTAAATAATAAAATTCGGGAAAGATTTTTACATCTTTTCCTGTAGCAATTCTAAAAAGAATATTTGAACAAATAGCAGCAACCAACCAAGAACCAACTGAAAGTTGCGGAGGCGGTAGCGATGCATCTTCTTGTAAGTATTTTTCTACAATGTTTTCTAACCATTCCATTGGAGTGCCGTTTTCTTTGAGTATATTAATAAAGTATTCGACAATGATAATTTCATTTATTTTTTCTTTGTTAGTTTGTAATGATAAGAAATTTTGCCCTTGTGGTGCTATGATTGCTACTAAACTTGCCCATCCTAAATTATAAGGATGTAAAACGGGAATGGACAGAGATTGGCATTTTACATCGAAAAGTAAAGGGATATCGGAGTCGAAATCTAACGCATTCACGGCAATTTTGCAGTCTTTTAGAAATTCATTAATGTTTTCTGAATTTATGAATTGATTATAAATTTTGATTTGTGCATTTGGGTTTATTGAGAGTAGTCTTTCTTTTATCGAATTTACCTTTTCATGACCAATGTTATTGATCACATAGTTTTGTCTATTCAGATTTGATTTTTCAACGTGGTCTCCATCAATGATAGTAATGTTTTCAAAACCTAATCTTAAAGCACATTCAGCGATATTACTCCCAATTCCACACCCCGCTAATAGAATAGGGTAGTTTTTTATTGTTTCTTGCTCTTGGGGTGTAATGTATATTCTATTTCTACTGTATAAATTTTCATTCATTGCTTAAGGGTTTAAGTGGAGAAAATCAGCTCTTTTTGCATTTTTGTAGAGATAGAGCAGAGGGAAAATGCAAAATGTGCTGATAGCGTGGATGGACTCTTTTTTTGGTGTTTAATTAAATCCGAAAATTTCGTTAATTTTTCAAATAGCATTACCGCTAACGGTCTCGGCTATGCGTAGTGCGGGATTTCAAGGCACTTCACTTTCCGTTTAGCAGTTACTTTATTTAATGTAATTACTTTCATATCAGCACTTTCGCCCGCATTACGTATAGCCATTGTTGTGCGGTCGTACTTCTTTTTCGTCTGTGCTTCAGCGTTGGCAAAGACATACTCTTTTGCAATTTTTGGTTGCAGCGTTGGCTGGTGCGAATTGCAAATGTGTATGGCTTTTAGCGTTGGCATTTCTATTCGTTTAATGTGTTTTCTAATGTTGTCTTAAATTCGTTTTCGTTGTTATAATTGTAGAACGGAACGGCTGTTATCAGATATGTGTCTGTATGTATTTTGATAGTCTTTTGTTCTGCTCTGATTTCATTCAAAAAGTCTTCTTTCCATTTGTCAAATCCTTTTAAATGCTCACCTTTTGGCTCTATGAAAACTTGAAAAGTCATTTGTTCTCCGTCACGTTGTTTGCAGAATAGTAAAAAGTCTGGCTCAAAAGCTCGTCCGAGTTTGTCGAAGATTTTTATTTCTCTTTCGTTACGGATTAGGTAAATGTTTTCAAACTTTTGATTCAGACCTTCAAATCGTCTTGAAAACAGTTCTACAAATTTCTTTTCTTCACTTGTGCCGTAGTTGGCATTATAAACGTACCAAGGCTCGTTTGCTATCAATGTTTCTTGTCCGTTTGCTCGTTCGCTGTCTTTGTAAACCTTGATTTCTTTGTCTTTGAATACTTTATGAATTGGCTCTTTAATATAGTCTGAACCTTCGTATTCTGTTGAATTGCCTTTTATGTCTGCTTCAATGTTTTGCAAAAGTCCGTTTAACGCTTGCAAATAGTCAAAATGGCTAATTTCTTTTAGACGGTTAGGTGTTCCGCTAAAGGTGATTTCTAAACCTGCTAAAAAGTCATTGCTATCAATGAAGTTTGAAAGTGAACCAACGCTTGGAAAATAATGCGTTAAACTGTCAAAATAAAAAAACGGGTTTTGGCTTAATGCAAAACGGATTGTGTTTTTCGGAATTTCAGTCAGCTTAACATCTTTGGTTTTAATTACTTCATCATTCGATTGTGTCGGCTCCATTTCAAAAAAGGCACTTGACATTCTGCCAACTCCCGAAGATAATGTGTGGCGATAGTTAGTTTTCGTAACTCCTAAATCGGCAAACGATTTAATGTTGTCAAAACTCTTTAGAATTTTTTTATTAAAAAAAACGTGTCCGTCTCTATAAAAATCTGTTTCCTTAAAATCGGGTTTTAAGAACAAATTTAGCTGAACCAAATTTGCATCATCTTCATAAATACCCGAATCTACAAGGGCTTTCTTCAATTCCGAAATGTAACGGCTGTCTTCTTTAGTGTGGTAATATAATTCTTCTAATACCTTTAAATCGTTTGAAATATCATCATCAAATTTTCGGGTAAACTTGTCTTGTCCTTCTTCTAAGGCAAACGGATAATATCTCGCACCACGACCAATTAACTGGGCTTCTGAAAGTGTTGTCTTTCCTGGTTTGCCATCTTTTCCGTCTCGGTCTTCATAAAGGCGAACAATGTCAAACAAATTTAAAACGTCCCAACCTTCATTGAGTTTCTGAACGGCAAAAACGGCACGGATTGGATTGTTTTCATCTTCCAAGGTGTTGAGCAATATTTGGTTTTGTTCGGCTTCTGCATCATTGTTGGCACTTAGGCAATTTTCAAATCTAAAATTAGCTTGAATACGTTTAACAATTTCATTTGCTGAAATACCTTTAGTTTCAAAAAAGCGGAAAGCCTTTTGAACGACAGGAACGGTAGAAGTCTTTTGAATTTTCTCTACCATTGCCACCGAAAAATCATCAATCAATTGGTGAAAGTTCTCTTTGTTTTGCTCCGATTCTTTAATTGTTCTTTTGGCTTTGAAAAGAATTACTGGCTTCAAATTGATATTGTTTGAAGTTGCCAATTCTTGCCTATACAAGTTCAAAATTAAGGCTTGGATAATTCGGTCTTGCTCGTCATACAAGGAACGAATAAGGTTGATTTCTTTGGAATATTTGTCAATACGGAATTGAGCAAGGTCGTATTTGAAAATCACCTTGTCTTGATAGTGTTTGATTAATTCTGCTGTATCGGTGTCAATAGTTGCCGTGAACTCCAACAAAACATTTTCAAAATTGGAATCGTGAATTTTCTTTACAGTGTCTTCCCAACTTCCGAACAATTTGCCCGATTTTGTTCCTGCTACCAAGTGGTGAGCTTCGTCAGCAATCAAAACCAATTTCTTGTCCTTAAAATCTTCGTAGGTTACGCTGTTTTCTTTGGTGTTGTTCAGGTCAATATGAAGTTGTTGAATGGTAGTAAACTTCAAGTTGATATTTTGATTGTCAGCTTCTTCAAAGTTGTCAATCTCTTTGATTAGCACTTCTTTTCCGTCAATCACAATTTTGTTATTGAACAAGTATTTTGAAGCCTGCGGATTGAGAAAATTGTCTTTGGTTTTCTGAATGATATTGTTGCTGTTTACGAAAAACAAAAAGTTGCGATAGCCTTTTTGGTAAAGGTGCAACATCAAACCTGCCATTATCAGCGTCTTTCCACTTCCTGTTGCCATATTGTAAAGCAAATGGTATGGTCTTTTAGGCTTTTCTTCTAAATCTTCTTGGTCTAAATAAATGTATCGTTTAAACGCGTCAATCTGATAAGGTCTCTGACCAAATCCGGGCTTTAAATTATCACTTATCCAAATTGGAAAATCAACTTGTGCCAATGCTCGTTTAGCAAATGGATTATTAAATATTTCGTGTAATACTGCCATTTGCTTACTTCTCTACTTGATAAAAATCTTTGGTTACTTTCTTCTCTTCTTTGGTGCAAGAAAAGTCAATATCATTAAGTGAAGAAAGATTTACATACAGTTGATTTTTGTCTAAAAGTTCACAAAAATGTTTTTTCTGTTCTGTAAGGCTCAAGGCTTTAAATTCTTCCAAGTGCTCGTCTTGCTTTTTAATATCCACATTGTAATTCAAGAAACTTTTGGTTTTCATTTGCTCCCAAATCTGCAAAAGTGTTTTAGTGTCTTTGGCTTCTTCAATCTGCTCTATAAAAATTTGATTATATTTTTTGAGTTCTGCATAAACAAAATTGTTCTTTTTATTTTGCTCAATTATTTTCTGAATACGCTTACTTGTAACTGTTTCTATATAATTCATTTGTTCACACATAATGAACTGTCTGTTACCGCCATCTTCTTTATTAAGTTCCAAAACAGCGTGTGCCGTAGTACCACTACCTGCAAAGAAGTCAAGTATTCTATCGTTCTTATCAGATAGGATTTTAATTATATCCATCACAGCATAAAGTGATTTGGGATAGGAAAATTCGTTTTTTCCTAATACGGACCTAAGTAGCATAATCCCATTACTTGAGGCGTCATACCTTGAATCACTCCAAACAGTCCTTGGTTTTCTACCCTGAATGTCTTCAGGTCTTCTTTTCTTGAAAACCTTGAATTCACCTTTGACTTTTTTTACAAGTAGCTCTGTGTCTTTTTTATGTTCAAAGGTCTCTTTTCCCCAACGCCAAGTTTTTTCTTCCCCTGCACCATTGATTGGTAATATTTCAATTGCATTTTCAGACGGCTCTAACGATAATCCATTTGTTTTTGGGTCATAATAAATTGAATAGAACAAGTTTGGTCTTTCGAATTTATTTGAATTATTCCCTGTCCTTGTAAATGGTGTTTCAGAGTAAGTTGAAATATCATCTTGTTTATTAAATTGCTTTAAATCGTTTTCTGTAAATTCAAAGTTTTTCAAGTGAACCAAATCTTTATTTTTGGCATAGACCAATAAATATTCGTGCATAGTCGCAAAGTATTTGTCGTCATTCCTACCCCTTGGATTATGAACTACTACTACTGTTCCTAAGCGGTTCTCATCTCCTAAAATTTCATCTAAAAGGAATCTAAGTGTGTGCATTTCATAATCGTCAATAGCTGCAATCAAAACACCATTATCTTGCAATAATCTTTTTGCGACTTCTAGTCTATTTCTCATAAAAGTAAGCCAAGAGCTTCTTTTAAAAGAGTTATTGTAGGCAAATGTATCTCCACTTCCCCCTGTGTTATAGGGCGGGTCTATGTAAATCAGTTTTATTTTCCCTGCAAACTCTTTTTTTAATGTATGCAAGGCTACAAGGTTATTGCCTTTTATAATTAGGTTGTCGGTTATTGTGCCGTTTTCGTTTCGGTTAAACTGGTCAAGTGGTTTTTCTCCGTCCTTGTCAATACGTTTGGCATTGGTCAAAACCTTTGGTTCTAAGAGTTGAGTAATTTCGTCTTGTGCCAAAATTTCATTGAAGAAAATTTCTTCCCGCTTGTCTTCTTCACGGCTTTGTCCGCCTTCTAATATGCAGTCCTTAAATGGCCATACCAAAGCCACTTCATTACGTTGTTTTAAATATTTTCCGTCAATGGTTAGTCCAACTTTGTTTTTAAATTGTGTATAGCTGTCGTTCAGGTAGTTCTTCTGTTCCAAAAACTGCACAAACAAGTTTTGGTTAAAAACCAACGTGCCTTTCACGTTTACAAAAAACTTCTCTTTCAGGTCTGCATTGTCGAGCAACAGTCCAATCAATTCTTCGTCAAAATTTTGTGCTTTATTCAGCACCACCCATTTTTTCAGTTCTCCGTTGTCTGTAACGAAGTTGGGTTCTTTCTTGAGTTGTTGCTCTAATGTGGTATATAATTTCATTTATCTTCTTTCAGTTAGTAAATCTTTGACTTTCACGTTTAGGATTTCCGCAATGGTGTACAAGTCTTCCAAACTCGGTTGTCTCACGTTACGAGCATATTCGTTAATCGTGTTGTAACTCTTTCCTGTCTGTTTGGCAAGCCAAGTCTGCGATATTCCTTTGTCTTTTAAAACTTCTTTTATTCGGTTCATTTGAAACCTAAGTTTTGTTTATTCGGTGTCAAAGATAGTAAAAGTTCACTATTTTTTAGTGTATTTATTCATTGTCTTATCGTGGGTTGGGAAAGGGCAAGCTCTTTTGGTTTTTCAGCGTTGGGTTTTAGCGTTGGCAAAAACCAAATGTGCTTGACCGAGCGTTGGCTTTTTTTGTATGCCGCACAACGTTTATGTATATGAGCTGTGGCGTGTTTCGGCACAGACCTTTCTTGATAAAACTGGCTTTGGGAAATCCGCAGGATTTTCCAAGTGTGGACAGACCAAGCCATAGCTTATATACTGTGTTATGCCACGTTATTGTTC
>JAKQEZ010000327.1 GCA_029558435.1 Bacteroidota bacterium | reverse complement strand
CAACAATACGCCAGAAACCTATCTCTCTGCACCAACAGTTTATGATTTCTTGGCTCACCGAGCATTGTCTGTTTTGCAAAATGACGAACTTTCAATTACTCGTCCAGCTGATAAATTTGCGGTTAACGATAGCACCTATTTTGGCTCCGATAAACAGTTCTTGGCCATCAATACACAATCAGAAGATTCGCTTTCAACACAGCTATACTATGTGAAAACCTTGCAAGAATTGGTGCGTTTTCATCAAACTAATAATTATCCAGTTGCCAAAGTGCGCAATCAATTAAAACGTTATTTGTTTGTTTATCAAAACAGTACTTCGGAACAAAAATCAACTTGGTATGAGCGCGCATTGCTATCTATGCAAAAAGAATTTGCAAACAATCCTTCTATTGGAGAAATCAACGCAGCTTTGGCTAGTTTGTATATTGATTTAAGCGCCAATGCAGCCAAAAATAGTCCTCATTATTCACTATTGAAAAAAGCACATGAGCTGTGTACTTCTACTATTAAAAACCATCCAAATTCAGTGGGAAGTAGCCAATGCACTGAGTTATTAGCAACCATTGAAGAAAAATCAATCAATGGTAAAGTGGAAGCGCATTATCCGTCTAACAATGCCATTCTTGCTAAAATAGATTTTAAAAACGTGTCGCGTATTTTTGTGCAAATTTATGCATCAAATGAGGATAGTAAATTCAAAAACTATTATCAACCCAAAGAAACAATAAAAAAACTAAAACTGATTTCCTCGCAAGAGGTCCAGCTTCCATCAACAGATGATTTTCATGAACACACAACTGAAATTGCTTTAAAACCGTTAGATTATGGCAATTATGTGGTGTTGTATTCTACCAACCCTGATAAGTTAGACGACTACAACGAACAACATTGGTTATCGAATTTTCAAGTAACGGATTTGGCATTTTCTACTCGTCCGTTGGGCAATGGTACTTCTGGAATTCAAGTGGTAAACCGACAAACAGGTGCTCCTTTGGATAATACAACGGTGAATGTGTATGAGTCAAAATATAACTACAAATTGAGCAAATACGAAGGGAAATTACTCCAAAAATACACCACCAATGCAAACGGCTGGGCAGTTTTGGCACATTCCAACGAATCGTATTCTAAAATCATTGAAGTTGTAAACGGTAAAGATGTGCTTTCTACCAACAATAGTTTGTATAAATACGACAACAATCATGAACAAACGTATTCAGACCATATTTATACCGATAGAGCAATTTATCGTCCTGGACAAACCGTTTATTTCAAAGGTATTCGTCTTGCACACAACGATAAAAAAGTTGAAATCGCACCTAATTCATCGGTTCGTGTTGGGTTCAAAGATGTGAATTATGAAGAAGTTAGTTCATTAAATCTTACTACCAATGAATATGGCTCATATACAGGTAGTTTTAGAATTCCAACGTCTGGACTAACGGGTGAAATGAGCTTGGAAACCGAATATGGATCTATTTATTTTTCTGTAGAAGAATACAAACGTCCAACTTTTAAAGTAGAATTTGAGAAATCCAAAGAAGAATACAAACTTGGAACAACCGTTAAAGTTGAAGGAAATGCTATGGCATACGCTGGAAATGCGGTGGACAATGCAACGGTTAATTATGTAGTAAAACGCAAATCGTATTTGCCATTTTGGCGTGCTTATTATTACAGAATTAGTCCATACACATCAACAGAAACAATAATTTCCAAAGGAACGGCAACGACAGACAAGGAAGGGAAATTCTCATTCAGTTTTGATGCAGAAAAAGACCCTACGCACCGTCAAGGGTTTAATTACACCTATACAGTGGAGGCTGATGTAACTGATATGAATGGAGAAACACGCTCGTCTATTAAATATATTCACATCAATGAAAGTGCAGTGCAATTGAATGTTTCTGTAAAAGATGCATTGGATAAAAGCCTAGAAAACACCCTCACAATCCATGCAAGCAATGCTGATGGAGAGCCTGTAAATTCAAAAGGAACCATTGTTATTTCCAAATTAAAATCGGTTGATGAGTTAACACGATCAAGAATGTGGGAGGCTCCCGACAAGCCTTTGTTATCGGACAGTGAATTTAAAGCAAAATTCCCATATTTGAGCAATTCAACTACTGCTCAACAATTCAAAGAAGTGGAAAGTGAAATTGCACGATTAGCATTTGACACCGAAAAATCAACAAACGTAAAATTAAACACATCCAATTGGAAAACAGGAGAATACAAAATAGAAACTACAACCAAAGATAAATATGGTGTGGAAGTAAAAGATGTGCAATTTATCACCTTAACCGATATGCGCGCTACAGAAGTTCCCTTCCCTACTATTTTCAATGCTTATAGTTTAAAATCGTCTTATGAACCGGGTGAAACGGTGAAAATTCCATTTGCCAGTTCGTTGAACAATCAATTGGTATTGGTAGAAGTTTTTGCTGCTGGGAAACTTATTAGTCAACAGCACGTTCGCCTCTCAAACGAACAAAAAGTATTTGAATTTAAGGTGGAAGAACAGCACCGTGGTGGACTCAATATTCAATTATCGACCATTCGCTATGGAAAATCGTATCATCAAGAATTTAGCATTTTGGTACCGTATTCCAACAAAGATTTGAAGGTAAATTTTGAAACTTTCCGCAATAAATTGGTACCTGGCGAAAAAGAAGAATGGCGTTTGCGCATCACAGGACCTAAAAAAGAAAAAGTAGCTGCCGAATTGTTGCTTACTATGTACGACGCTTCGTTGGATGTATTCCGAACACAAAGCATGTTCTTTTCTCCGTATGCACAAAGCACCTATGTTGATTCACGACATTATGTTGGCATGGGCGTTTCTTATGGTCAATCGTATCATTACAGAACGTATGGTTCATATAATCCTATTGGTGTTCCACAATTGAATTTCTACAATTTTTATTTGAATAATTATTATTACATAGATGGAATACCAGTGGTGAAAGAATATTCCGTTACAATGAGCGTTAGAGGAGCCAGAGATGATGAAGCATATATGTCGGAGAAAAAAGAAATGGCACCACCACTTGAAGAAAGTGCAAATGCAGAAATTGATGCCGACTATACTGGCGGTTTAGCGAGTAAAAATGTAGAATCATTGACTAAAACTGCTACACAAACGGGCAAAGAAATTCCATCGTTGAGAACCAATTTTAATGAAACGGCGTTTTTCTTACCACAATTAAAAACCGATTCCAAAGGTGATGTGTTGGTAACATTTACAGCACCTGAATCATTGACCAGTTGGAAAATTTTAGGAATTGCCCACACCAAAGATTTGCAATTTGCCAACATTGAAAACGAGGCAGTAACCCAAAAAGAATTGATGGTGCAAACCAATTTACCTCGTTTTGTAAGAACTGGCGATGAAGTGGTGTTGACCTCAAAAATAAGCAACCTGACAGAAAAAGGAATAAGCGGCAGTGCTCAATTGCAACTTTTTGATGCTGCAACAATGGAAAATGTGAGTGCTCGTTTTGAGTTGAATCAAAGTGCTGTCAATTTTTCATCCGAGGCAAAACAAAGCACGGTGGCATCGTGGAAAATTAAAGTTCCAGCCGATTTTATGAGAAGTTTGGTGGTGCGTGTTACGGCAAAAGCTGCCAACCATACCGATGGCGAAGAAATGACACTTCCAGTGTTGACCGACAAAGTTTTAGTAACCGAAACAATGCCGATGACCTCAAACGGTGTAGGAACAAAAGCATTTACCTTTGAAAAATTGTTCAACAATAGTTCAACAACATTAACCCATCATTCGGTAACCATGGAATATTCATCCAACCCTGCGTGGTATGTTATTCAAGCTTTGCCTTACATGATGGAATATCCGTATGAATGCTCGGAGCAACTATTTACTCGTTTTTATGCCAATGCTATTGCAAGTAACATTGTTCGTTCTACTCCAAAAATTAAAGAAGTGTTTGAAAAATGGAAATCCAGCAATCCCGATGCTTTCTTGTCCAACTTGGAGAAAAACCAAGAGCTAAAAGCTGTTTTATTGCAAGAAACACCGTGGGTTTTGGATGCTAAGAACGAAACGGAGCGTAAAAAACGAATTGCTTTGTTATTTGATTTCAATAAAATGGATAACGAATTGGCCAACAACTTGCAAAAATTAGTAAAAGCACAAGTTAGCAATGGAGGTTTTCCGTGGTTTCCGGGCATGCCAGAAAGTCGCTACATTACTCAATACATTGTAAGCGGTATGGGGCACCTCAACGAATTAGGCATCACTTCCATCAACGAATATAACGATGTGCAAAACATGATTAAAAACGCCATCAATTATTTGGATGGGCAGTTGGTGAAAGATTACAACTATTGGAAAAAGGAAATGGCGAAAAACAAAAACATTCAATACGAACCAACCAATTTGCAGTATTTGTATGCCCGTTCGTTTTTCAATTCCATTAAAATGTCTAAATCGGTGCAAGAAGCCTTTGATTTTTTCCGTGCAAATACCGAAAAAAGATGGACAGAATACAGCTTGAACAGTCAAGCAATGTTAGCTTTAGCAACGCACCGTTTAGGAAATGGCACATTGGCAAACGACATCGTTAAATCAATCATGGAGCGTTCCATCACTACCGAAGAAATGGGAATGTATTGGAAAGAAAATACCAGTGGCTATTATTGGTACCAAGCGCCAATTGAAACCCAATCGTTGATTATTGAAGCGTTGACTTTCATCACAAAAGATGTAAAAGCAATCAACAATGCAAAAATTTGGTTATTGCGCAATAAACAAACCAGTGATTGGAAAACAACAACCGCCACTGCTCATGCTGCTTATGCGTTGTTATTGGGTGGAAACTCGTTTGCAGCAACACCAGAAAATGCGATAATAGAAATCAATGGTAAACAGATAAAACCAGAAGATTTTGGCACGCAAGCAGAGGCTGGAATAGGTTATTTCAAAACAACTTGGACAGGAAAAGAAGTTTCAAAAGAATTGGCAAAAGTAAAAGTTACCCGCAAAGACGATGGATTTAGTTGGGGAGCAATGTACTGGCAATATTTTGAATCGATGGAGAAAGTTACAAGTGCTACCACCAACTTAAAATTGAAAAAACAGTTGTTTGTGGTGCAACAAACCAATGCCGGCGAGGTGATTGTTCCTTTAGCCGATGGAAGCAAGGTAAATCGAGGCGATAAAATCAGAGTGCGCATTGAGTTGAACACCGATAGAAATTTAGAATACGTGCACATGAAAGATTATCGTGCAGCAGGTTTTGAACCACTCAATGTTTTATCGAGCTACAAATGGCAAGATGGTTTGGGCTATTACGAAAGCACCAAGGACGTTGCAACGCATTTCTTCTTTGATTATTTACCGAAAGGAACTTACGTTTTTGAATACGATTTGCGTGTTTTTCATAGTGGTAATTTTACCAATGGTTTTGCAGAGATTGAATGCATGTATGCGCCTGAGTTTAAATCTCACTCCAACGGTGTACGAGTTGTGGTAGAATAAGTGTGATGAATTATATCGGGTGGAGGATTAAAATAGAAAGTGGAATTGCTGAGGCACTTTGTTAGTTCAAGAAAGTAGCAAAGAAGTTAAAAGCATTAATTTATTTCACTCACCCTAACTGTTTAAGGGTAAAAAGAACTATTGAAATTAGAATCTGCCCTATAGTAAATAAAAATGTTCTATCATTTCTAATGAAATAATAATTTACTATCTTTGTAGTATGAATAAGGCTAAAATCAATAAGGACATAGTTATCAAATCTGTAGCTAAAATGCTTTCAGATAAGGAAGTTGTGCGTTCTTATATGAAAGGTAAAACCTCAATAAATACTCTTACAAAAAAAGGCATCAAACTTGCGAACCCACTATAATTACGCTTTTGATAACATTACAAATACGTACAATTTTACAACCAAAAATAATATTTTGTATCGTGTCGCTTTTGTAGTGGATGAAACTTTTAGTGCAATTTCAAACGAAGATATTCCAAATATTTTTCAGTTAATAATCGACAAAGCAAGTGATGAACTTGAGCCGTATGACGCAAAAGTTTCAAGGACTATTGAAAATATTGTAGAGCGTTTCTTTCACAATGTTCTCAATTCAATGATTTACATTTGTTCAGATGAAGATGACAAAGCAAAAACTCGTTTTAAAGTTTTCGACAGATGGTATAAAAAATCTGAATGCAAATCATTTATCGTAAAAATTGACAATATTATTCAGTTCAAAATCTCTGAAACTGAAACACAGAAAATGTACACTTCATTTATGTTTCATCAAGACAATCCAACTCATCAAAAATTAGTTGAAATTTATTACCAAATAGAGAAAGCACAAAACTAAGAAAAATAAAAACAAGAGTAACTCAACACGAAATCACACATTTTAGGAATAATTATTTATAACAATTTAGATAAATATTCCTTGTCGAGTAGTTTATTTTCATTTTTATTGTGTTAACTATTCATTTTTTACCTTATATTTGGTATATGGGAACAGCAGAATTAAAATTAAATTTACACAAATTGATTGATGGAGTGCAAGACAATAGTATTTTAGAGGCTGTTTATACATTACTCTCTAAAGCTAATGTAAATACTGAAGATGATTGGTACAATTCTCTTCCTGATGAAATAAAAGCATCCATTGAGCGTGGAATTTCTGAAGCTGACAACAAGCAATATGTTCCCTATACCGAAGTAAAGGCAAAAGTAAATAAACTTTTTAGGCGAACAACATGAAGGAATCGCACTCCATTTATTGGACAATAGAAGCTGAAAAAACCTACATCGATACACTTGCTTTTATTCTAAAACGATGGACAATCAAAGAAGCAACACACTTTGAATTACTAACTGAAGAATTGCTTAAACAACTCTCTACAAATTTGAAACTTTGTCCTGAAATAAAAAAATTAAATATTCGAAAATGTGTTGTATCAGAACAAACCTCTCTCATATACAGAATACAATCACAGTCAATAGAATTAATTGCATTTATAGACAATCGAAGTCAACATAGATATTAAACCACCTATTCTAAAAAACAAAACTCTATTGTAGAAACTTTAATTTGATTTTTTCTAAAGTGTGTAATTGCAAAAAGAGAATTTAGGTTCAATGATTCTGCATAATTTGGTTACCACCTTCTTTTACATTTCTTGTATACAAATCGGTAATTATTCACCTTGTTTATCCCAAAAGATTTAATGTAAGTGCTTATTTTCTACCTCAATAATATGTGTAGAAAATATAAAAAAAGCTGGCAAAACATTCATTCTACCAGCTCTTAATCGTTCAACAATTTTATTACCTACCGCCGCTACTTTTAGGTCTATTTATAGGAGTGGTGTTGGTAATTGGGCGTTTTGTACTTTCAACCTTGTTTTCTGTGTTGGTTTTAATGTTACCATCTATCACATTGGTTGGGCGTTTTATGACGTTGCTTGTTGGGCAAGGACCTTCAGTGGCACCTTTTCGTTTATAATTGGCCCATTCCAATTTATTGATTTCTTTGGTCACCTGAACGCCATTTTCAACTACACAAATAATCATTTTGTTGGAACCAATGGTGTTGCTTAATGAATCTGTTTCGTTGTTTACATTTTGTTGCTGACAAGCTCCCAACGTAGCACCTTTTGCTTGATAAGCAGCCCATTGCGATTCTTTGATGGTCATGGTAATGTTGGTATTACCTTGTGGAACACAAATTACGATGTCGTTATCTTGTTCTATAACAGGACAAGCGCCCAACGTTGCTCCCATTTGCTGGTATTGTGCCCATTGCGATTCTTTAATCGTCATGGTGGTTAAATTTGCCCCTTGACGCAAACAGATGGTAATGTCTTTATCAACTGGACATTCACCCAACGTAGCACCTTTTGCTTCATAAGCCGCCCATTGCGATTCTTTAATGGTCATCGTTACACGCGTATTTCCTTGCGGAACACAAATTACGATGTCGTTGTCAACTACCGGACAAGCACCCAATGTTGCTCCCATTTGTTGGTATTGCGCCCATTGCGATTCTTTGATGGTCATGGTAACACGTGTGCGACCTTGTGGAACACATACAACGATATCATTATCCGGCTTGCTTTCGGTTGTTACCTGACACAATTTGGTTGCCGATCCAAACGGATTGGTTGCAGTAACTTCCAACGTATAAGTTTGCCCGTATTCTGCATTGATGCTAACATCAAAATTATATCCGTTGGCAACTTGCGTAAACACAGCGTTGGTTACCACTTTGTTTTGCACTTTTA
>JAKQEZ010000322.1 GCA_029558435.1 Bacteroidota bacterium | reverse complement strand
TAACAATGGTGAAAAATGGCAAGTGGATGCCAATATGATAACTCATATTCGTAATATGGAAAATGATGTTGTTTCCTTTGCTAAAGTCGAGCAAAAAGATTACAAATCATTATCTGAAAAACTACAATCAAACATTGATTTACTTACTTCAAACTGCACAATGAAAGGCAAAGCCCACGATGAATTGCACAAGTGGCTGTTGCCATACATTGATTTGGTAAAAGAACTTTCAGAAGCTAAAGATGAAACCGAAGCATCAAAGCATTTTGAAAATATTCAAATTTCATTCACAACATTTAATCAATACTTCCAATGAACATAAAAGAATTACATACACAAGAAAAACCAGTTTCAGCAACTTCTCTTTTCAAAAGTGAACTGGGTAACGCAACAGCTATTCAAATATTAAAAAGCGAAAAGTTAAAAGAGCATATTACCAAAACACCAGCACTTTTGATTTGCGTGGAAGGAGAAGTGATTTTTGAAAATGAAAAAGGAATAAAAGAAACACTATTATCGGGTGACTTTGTAAACATTGAACCAATGGTAAAACATTGGGTTGTAGGAACAATTGAAAGTCAATTAATACTCATTAAGTAAAAAAATTTGACCAATGAAGTTAGCGAATATTCACAAACATTATGTTGCTCTATTATTGATAATAGGAGGCTTTCAATCTGCACAAGCACAAACTTGGACTTTGCAACAATGTATTGACAACGCACAGGTTCATAACAAAAATCTGCAAATGAGCAGAAACAATATGGCTATTGGTGAGCAAAGAGAAAAAGAAGCCAAAGCCAATTTAATTCCAAAAGTAACAGCCAATGCGGATTACAAGTATTTTGCAAACCTGCCCTATCAGCTTTTACCAGTTAATGCTTTTAATCCTGCACTACCCACAGGAGAATACAGAGCAATGCAGTTTGGCGTTCCGCACAACATAAACGCAAACTTGCAACTCTCAATGCCATTGTATAATCCACAAGTTTATGGAGCTATTCAAACTACTAAAATTGCTTCGGAATTATCAGACTTGCAGTATCAAAAAACCGAAGAACAAGTCTATTTTGAAATTTCCAATTTGTATTACAATGCCCAAATCTTGCATCATCAATTGGCATTTATTGACAGTAATCTGATTAATGCAGAAAGACTTCTGAAAAATATGCAATTGCTCAATGAACAATTGCTTGCCAAAGGAACAGATGTTAGCAAAGTAAAATTGCAAGTATCGCAATTAACCACCCAAAAGGAAACCATCAAAAGCAAATACGAGCAGGTTCTAAATGCGTTGAAATTTGCTATGGGTATTTCCATTGAACAAAATCTGCAAATTGAACCAAACATTCAATATCAAAACACAAATGAATACACTCCTGCATCAACTTTAGATATTCGAATAATAAAAACTCAAAACCGCTTATTGTCGAGTGAACTCAACACACTCAACAAATCAAGGTATTTGCCTTCGCTAAATCTGGTTGGAATGTATGGAACAACGGGCTTTGGTTATAACGGACAACCTGCTTCTTTTCTTGATTTTTATCCGATTGGTTTTGCAGGTATTCAATTGTCCTATCCACTATTTAACGGAACGGTTACACTTCGAAAAATAAATCAGAAAACGCTTGAACTCCGAAACAATGAACTTCAATTTGGAATGCTTACCGAGCAAAACAATATGCAAGTTGAAAATGCCAAACTACAAAGAGAAGTCGCTAAAAAAACCGTAGAAACCACAACAGAACAAATCCAATTGGCTCAAACAATCTATGAGCAAACCGTTCTTCAACAAAAAAAAGGAACGGCAAGTTTAACAGATGTTTTACTCGCAGACAATGCCTTGCGTGAAGCACAACAAACTTATCTATCTGCTGTAATTGATTACCTAAAAGCAGATTTAGAACTTAAAAAACTCACTGGAAATATTTCAATAATCAAATAATTATCACAATGAATACAAAATCATCAATCCTAAAAAAAGTGCTATACGTCATCATACCGTTGGCGATAATTGCCATTGTGGTAATTAAGTTGAAAACAAACAAGGAAATTACGCAGAGTAAAGTGTATCAATACGATAAAGAAC
>JAKQEZ010000319.1 GCA_029558435.1 Bacteroidota bacterium | reverse complement strand
AAATTTACGGTTTTGGCATGACTACGTTGTTCTTTGGTAACTTCTTCCAATGCTACATTGAATACTTTTGCAGCCGTACTTCTATGAATGTCTTCGCCGTTTTGGAAGGCTTTAATCATGTTTTCTTCACCTGATAATGCGGCAATAATTCGCAATTCAATTTGGGAATAATCGGCTGCTAATAAGGTGTAATTTTCATCTCGAGCAATGAATGCTTTTCTAATTTGTCTTCCTCTTTCGGTTCTGATTGGAATATTTTGTAAGTTGGGATTATTGGAACTTAATCTTCCCGTTGCAGCAACCGTTTGCATATAATCCGTGTGAACTCTTCCTGTTTTGGCATCGACTTGGTTGGGTAACGCATCAATATAAGTGCTTTGTAATTTCACCATTTGGCGCCATTCCAAAATATAACGCACAATTTCATGTTCGTTTGCCAAATAACTCAAGATTTCTTCGCCAGTTGCGTATTGACCGGTTTTGGTTTTCTTCTGTTTTGCTCCGCCAATTTTCAATTTATCGAATAAAATATCGCCCAATTGTTTTGGAGAAGCCAAATTGAATTTCTCGCCCGCAATTTCATATATTTTTTGTTCGAAATTTTCGATTTCTTTTTGCATGTCAACCGACATATTTCGGAGGAAATTTACATCTAAATTGATGCCTTCCGCTTCCATATCCGCTAAAACTTGTACCAATGGAATTTCGATTTCATCAAAGAGTTTTTTGGTGCCAACTTTTTCTAAAATCGGTTGAAAATGTTGCTTCAATTGGAAGGTAATATCAGCATCTTCAACGGCGTATTCTTTGATGTTTTCCAATGGAACATCGCGCATGGAAAGTTGGTTTTTTCCTTTTTTACCAATTAAAGTTTCAATTGATTTTGGTGAATAATTCAAATACGTTTCTGATAACACATCCATATTGTGGCGCATATCAGGATTGATTAAATAGTGAGCAATCATGGTGTCAAACAGTTTTCCTTTGACTTGAATGCCATAATTTGCCAATATTTTTAAATCGTATTTTAAGTTTTGACCAATTTTTTCGATATTCTCATTTTCAAAAAACGGTCTGAATTTCTCGATTACATGTTGTGCTTCTTCCTGATTTTCTGGAAATGGAATATAAAATCCTTTTCCTTTTTCATAAGAAATTGCCAAACCAACTAACTCCGCGTTCAAAGCATCTAAAC
>JAKQEZ010000315.1 GCA_029558435.1 Bacteroidota bacterium | reverse complement strand
TTTTAGATTCTTTTAAAAGCATAAAAAAAGCGGTACTGTGATAGACAATACCGCTTTTTTGTAGTCAATAAAACCTATTTTTTTGACCATTCCTTAATGGCAACTTCATTCTTTTTTACATAAGCATCATCTCCAGCAGCTTTTGCGCCTTCCAATGATTTTTTAGCTATTTCAATGGCGCCTTTATAATCGCCAGCATTAGCATAAACAACTGCTTGTTGGTGGTAGTGATAGTATTGCGGTTTTTCCATTAAACTCATTCCTTTATCCATCCAATCTTTTGCCAATTGCGCATCTTTACCCGTACTTGCATAATAATTAGCAGCAGCAATAAAATCACCCGCTTTTGGTTCGGCATTCATAGTATTTTCAATTGTTGCCATCACTTTAGCATCTGTTGGAACAACAATAGGTAAAACTGCACCTGTTTTATCCCATGAGAACGTCAAATTTGCTTTGTCCATTTTCAAGTCATCAACAGAAATAGTGAATGTTTCAACTGGTTGTGACAATTGTTCAACTTTTGCTACTGCTTTAGCGGCTACTTTTGCATCGTCCCAAGTTTGTGGATTTCCCCAGTTCTCAGTATCTGTATAAAAATAAACTTCCCAAGCAGATTTTCCTGGTTTGGTATAAATGGCATATTTCCCTGCTTTTAATGGTGCTCCTCCCACTGTCACATCATCCGAAAATTCAATAGTTGTATTTTTATTGGCACCAGTTCTCCAGATTTTATCAAACGGAACTACGTCGCCAAAAACCACACGGTTATTTTTGTTTGGTCGAGAATACTCAACTTCAATTTCTGTTAAACCAACAGTTGCGTCCAATTCTGCATGTGCACTTGCCTTTGGTGTTTTTACTTGCGCGCTCGCTAAACTCACAACAGAAGCGGCTAAAATGGTAGTCAATAATTTATTCATTTTAATATTGTTTATTTCCAAAATTAAAACAAATAGTAAGTTGATAAACATAAAAATAGTTAAATCAACCCAAAATTGTAATTTTCTTAAAATATCTGTAACTTTATCAAACAAAAATCACTGACATGAAACTTATCATTGAGTCACCCAATATTGACGATTATTTAGCTGAAATTCCACCTATCATAACGTTCAACACACCTATGATAAGTCAAGAAATTGAATGGATTAAAGAGCAAACCTCTAACCCTGAAAAACAGGCTAGAATTGCATTTGAAATTGCACGCGACGATATTTTTCATTCGTTTGATACCAAAAATCCGTTGGTAACCATCAATGCCGAAGATGTGCTGAAATCATCCGAAGGAATTTGCTTTTCTAAATCACATTTATTGGTGGCACTATTGCGCGGACTTTCAATTCCAGCAGGGTTTTGCTATCAACGTGTTTTACGTGTTCCGACAGATGAAAACTCAGGTTTTGCCTTGCATGGATTGAATGCTATTTATTTGAGAGAATACGGCTGGTTTAGAGTAGATCCTCGTGGTAATAAACCTGGAGTAAATTCTCAATTTTCTATTGAACCGGAGCAACTTGCCTACACAATTCATCCGCACTTAGGCGAAGTAGATTATCCAACGGTTTATGCCAAACCACTTGATTCTGTAATTCAATCCATGCAGGAGTCGGCTACAACACAAGAATTGTTTTTCAACAGACCAGATTCAATATAAAAAAAATCCGCAACACACTTAAGCATTACGGATTTTCCAACTATTAAATGTTATTTTTAGTAAGCTAATAAATCTTCCAAAGCTTTTTTCACTTTATCGGCATTTGGCAATAAAGTTGCTTCCAACGATGAATTCATCGGAATTGCTGGTGTATCAACAGAACCAACAATTGCAACTGGCGCATCCAATGCTTTAAAGTTATCGCGTTGAATTCTTCCTGCCAATCCTAAAGTAAACGATGCTTCTACCGATTCTTCGGTTACCAACAATACTTTGCTGTGTTTTTGAGCCATTTCATTGATTAACTCAAAATCCAACGGATGCAAGGTGCGTAAATCAACAATTTCTACTTTATCTTTAAACGTTTCGCAAGCCTCCAACGTCCAATAAACACCTCTACCGTAGGTAATTACAACACACGATTCTCCATTTTTAACTACTTTTTCATCGGCATGTTGCACAATTCTACCTTTACCTAGCGGAATAACGTAATCTTCATCTGGCTCAACCGACATGGCACCTTCAGTTCCTTTGATTTTTGACCAATACAAACCTTTGTGCTCCAAAATTACTACTGGGTTTGGATCGTAATAAGCGGCTTTTAACAACCCTTTCAAATCCGCACCAGTTGAAGGATAAACCGTTTTCACCCCACGAATATTTGTTAAAACCGATTCAACACTCGATGAATGGTAAGGTCCGCCCGAACCATAAGCACCAATTGGCACACGAATAACACAACTCACCGGCCATTTTCCATTGGATAAATAATTGGAGCGCGAAACTTCGGTAAACAACTGGTTGAGTCCTGGCCAAATGTAATCGGCAAATTGAACTTCAACAATAGGTTTCAATCCAGCAGCCGACATTCCCACAGTTGAACCAATGATAAATGCCTCTTGAATTGGCGTGTTAAACACACGGTTATCACCAAATTGTTGTGCCAAGGTTGCAGCCTCACGGAACACACCGCCTAAACGTCCGCCCACATCTTGTCCATACAACAATGCTTCTGGATGTTTTTCTAATATCTCACGAACAGCAAACAAGGCAGAATCTACCATTACTGTTTTTTTCTTTCCTTTTGGTTCACGTTCTCCTTTTTCTTCGGTAATTGGAGATGGCGCAAAAATAAAATCAGTTACACTTGCTGTATCTGGCTCTTCGGCATTCAACGCACGTGTATAATCGGTGTCAACCAAAGTTTTTACTTGGTTTTCAACCGTATCCAAGGTAGTTTCCTCTACCCCCAATTCCATTAATTTTGCAACAATTTTTGGATAAGGATCGCGTTTTGCAGCTTCTTCCAAATCGTTGCGGTACCATTCTTTACGAACACCAGAAGTGTGGTGACCCAACAATGGAACTTTTGCATGAATGATAAACGGACGGCGCTCTTTACGCACAATTTCAAACACTTCTTTTACTGTTTGAAATGACAAATCGAAATCGGTGCCATCAATTGTGCGAACCTCTATGCCGTTAAATCCTTGTGCATAATGCGTGATATCTTGTGCACGGGTTTCAGCTGCCGTAGCAGAAATATCCCAACCGTTGTCTTGCACCAAGTAAACAATAGGAAATTGCTTCAAAGCAGCCATCTGGAACGCTTCAGAAACCTCGCCTTCCGTACAAGAAGCGTCACCCAATGAACAAACAACAACTGGATTTTTTCCGCCAAAATCTTCAGCCAATCCTTGCATTTCTTTGTATTGGATTCCCATTGCAACCCCTGTCATAGGAATGGCTTGCATCCCTGTTGCAGAAGATT
>JAKQEZ010000313.1 GCA_029558435.1 Bacteroidota bacterium | reverse complement strand
AACAACTCGGATTTAATCCTGAAACCGAAACAGACAAACTCGATTTATACTTTAATCCATTAAGTTCACTTGAATTTTACAAGTCGTTAGAAATTTACGTTAAGGAGCACGAATACAACATTAATGCAACAGAATTAGGAGCAGGTTTTCAAAATGCAATAGTATTGGCTATTCTTAAAGCATTTGAAGACAGAAAAAAGCAAGGTGCATTATTTTTAATCGAAGAACCTGAAATGTATTTGCATCCGCAAATGCAACGCTCTCTTTATAAAACTATCAGACAAATTGGTGAAACCAACCAAGTAATTTACATTACTCATTCACCACATTTTGTTACAATTCCCGAGTTCAATGAAATTGTAATTGTTTCAAAAAACAATAATGGTACACACATAAAAAAATCAACTTTTAAAACAAGTGATGCTCTTAGGAATAAGTTTAGAAAAGAATTAGACCCTGAACGGAATGAAATGTTCTTTGCAAGAAAACTTCTTATAGTTGAAGGCGATACAGAAAAAATGGCTTTCCCAGAATTTGCAAAACGAATGGGAATTGATTTTGATGGTGTTGGTAGCACAATCATTGAAGTTGGTGGAAAAAGAAATTTGATTGACTTTATTGAGTTAGCCATTTCTTTTGAAATACCAGTCGGCTTAGTTTACGATACAGATAGTTCAGACTTCAAAAAAGATGAAAAAGACGAAGAAGCAAAATATAACGAGCTTCTAAATTCATATGCAGCAAAGGGTGTTCAGGTTTTTGTATTTGAAAAGAACTATGAAGATGAATGTAAAAAATTCTATACCGAAAAAATATACCAAGAGCATTGCCAAAATTTTGGCAGAAATAAAACTTTAAGAGCCAGACTGATGGCACAGGAAGAAACAATTCCAATCCCTGATTTTGTTAAACCAATAATCGGTTGGCTTGGAAGCTAAAATATTAAGAAAATGAACGAAGCAGAAACCCGAGCCGAACTCATAGACCCAAAGCTAAAAGCTTGTGGTTGGGGCGTTGTGGAAGGCTCTAAAGTCCTTCGTGAATACCACATTACGCAAGGAAAAATACAAACAGGCGGTGGTCGTGGCAAAAAAGAAATTGCCGATTATGTGTTGGTTTACAAAGGCATCAAGTTAGCAATTGTAGAAGCCAAAAGTGATGAACAGGAAGTTGGCGAAGGCGTAATGCAAGCCAAAAAATACGCACAGAAACTTCAATTAGAAACCACCTACAGCACCAACGGAAAAGATATTTACCAAATATGTATGAAAACAGGCGAAGAAGGTTTGGTAACAGACTTTTTAAGCCCAGATGAACTTTGGAACAAAACATTTGCCGAGCAAAACAATTGGCGAGAGCAATTTGCCAATGTGCCGTTTGAAGATAAAAGCGGAAGTTGGCAGTTAAGATATTATCAAGAAATAGCCGTTCAGCGAACCGTTGAAGCCATTGCACAAAGTAAAGACAGAATTTT
>JAKQEZ010000309.1 GCA_029558435.1 Bacteroidota bacterium | reverse complement strand
CTTTAGCTGTTGCAAAGTTTTTATGGAAAACTCCCAAGTCAAGAAATGATTTGTCGTTTATGAGTTTCCCTTTGTTGTCGATGTGTCTGTAAAAACCGTCTTTAGATTTTACACAAGCAATTCCGTCTTTGTAGTCTCCTGCGTAAACGTAATTCTGTTTATAGATGCGATTACCATTTATGTCAATATGAAAATAATGGTTGTCAGTGTTGCGAACAGTGCAAATGTTTTCTTGATAGTTACCTGTCCATAAGTAAGAAACTGAATATACTTTGCTGCCTTTTTCATTGATGTGAAACCAACGGTTATCGTCAATAACAGAAGCTCGATTACAGTAAAAACCAAATGTCCGTGAGTAACGATTTGAATATAGTTCGTGTCCGTTGGTGTCAATGTGGTAAGCACCTGAATTGTCTTTTACTGGTGCAAGCCCTGGCGAATGAAATTTCAATACTTCAATATAAGTCTTGTCGAAAATCAGTTTTCCGTCAATGTTAAAATGTGTGTTGTCGTCTGAAACTTGTATGTCTTTCCAATTCATTTTTCAAAAATCAAAATGGTTTGTAATTCATTTAATTGGGTTTCGCTATGAAATTGAAAACCTGTATTCTTACAAAGCAAGATGTATTGAGTTGATGCTCTTTCGTAGCTTTCACACATAGCAGTCATATTAAGCGAAAGCAAAGACAAATCTATTTTTATTTTATCTGAACAGTTTTCAATTACATATAATGTTCCATTATTTGGCAATGCTTCAAAGCAATTTTTCAAAATGATGCTCACTTTTTTATCATTCCAATCGTGAAGAACCCTTGAAAGGATTATTGCTTCTGTTTGGTTTGGAATTTTTTCAAAGAAACTTCCGCTTATTTTTTTGATGCTTGGAATAGTTACTTTATCAATGACTTTAGGCAAGTCAAACAAAACACATTCTATGTTTGAATTTTTATTTTTGATGTTTTCTAAAACTGCACCATAGCCACCGCCAACATCCATTAATGATTTGTGTTTGCTGAAATCAATTACATCTGGCAAACACTTGTAATCATCTTTAGCATATTCATACATCGCTTTGTGGTAAGCGTGAAGTTTTTCAGGGTTATCGTTTAGAAAATCAAAAAATGGTTTCTTGTATATTTCTTCAAACGAACTATTTCCTGTCTTAATTGAAAAATCTAAATTCTGCCAAGAAATTAAATGCTCTCCACTCCAATTCAAACAAGCATATTTTAAACTTTCGGGGTTGTTTTCTGTTAGTAATTCCGATAAGGAGTTGACCTTGAAATATTCGCTTTTTTCATATAAATAGTCAGCACTATGCAACGCATTTAGCAACATCAATAATTTTTCTTCATTTAGCGAAAGTTCGGTTGCTAATTGATTTGCGGTTTTAGCTTCCTGTAAATGGTCAAACAAATTGAGTTTACAAGCTGTGCTAACAGCCATATATTCCCAATAATCTGTAAAAAACGATTTGAGTTTGCTTTTAGTTTCCATTCAGCAATTTGTTTTTGAGTTGTTCAATTTGAGTATGCTGTAATCCGCAATCAATCAAATACGGAATAATTCCGCCTTTTTCGTTGATAATGTTAAGCACGATATTCAAATACTCTTTTTTCGTATCCATTTCAGTTGCCAGATAATCGGCATAAACTACATTCAAATCAGCTCCTGATAGCAAATGAAGCATTGAGATTACAATTCCTGTCCGGTCTTTTCCTGCGTGGCAATGAATGGCTGTTGCGTTTTGCTCATTCAGAATCGCTTCCAATATGTCTTTAATAGATGATTTACATTCTATTGCAAAAAAACGATAGGCAATTTCAATGTTCGTTCCGTGATGATGTATTGCTTGAAATTCAATGGATTGATTCCAAGGGTCAAAGGGAGTGTTAATATAGTTAAATTTAGAAAGAGCGTTTTCATTGTATGGTAAATCCATAATTTCCCTATCAGCACGTAAATCAATCACCGTTTTGATTTGTTTGTCGTCAATAAGCACTTCAAAAAAAGGTTCGTTTTGAAACAAAGTCATTGAAGCTGTTCTGTAAACAATGCCGCTTTTAATTTTTGGATTGTTTGTGCTGATGTCACGAAAATTCCAAAGAAAATCTCTAGTGTAAATCCATTCTAAAAATTGTTTTAATTCTTCTAGTTTTTCTTTGCTTATTAGTGTTTCAACAGAAGAGTAAAAGAAGTCTAACAATTTTCTTTTTTGCTGATTTGCTTTGGGCAAAAACAAACTTCCTTTTAAATCATAAAAAGTTTTTTGCTCATCTTTTGTCAGCGTGTTTGCGATAAAATTTTTAGGCAGGAAATTATATTTTATTTCTCCTTTTGCAAGGTGGTTGAGTTGAACAGCAACGTGCAATGCAATGTTATAGAAAAAGTAAAACTGAAAACCGTCACTTCTGCGGTGCATTGTTGAACAGTTTTCAAATTCGTAAACGAATTTATCAACCAATTCTGAAACTGATTTTTCGGCATTTTTTGCTGTTTTTTCAGCATTTCGTTTTTCTACGATTTCTTGCAAATACCCACCAATTCTGTTTTTCCAATTATCGTTTGAGAAAAGAATTGTGTTATCTACGTTGACAATTTCAGAACCCAAATAGTTTCTGTTGATTTCATCAAGGCTTTTGCAAATTCCAAATTCAACTTTGGGCTGTGCTTTAAAATATACGACCATTTTGTTTCTCAATCCAACTTCGCTGATATATTGAATTTCGCGTGCAAATTCTTTTTTCAAAACGCCAATAAGATTTTGTGTTTGAAAATCGTCATCTACTAAAATTTGAATGTCAATATCAGAATTGGGATTTCCCTCATTTCTTCCAAAAGAGCCGTAAAGTAAGGAAACTTGAAGTCCTTTTACGTTTGGAAAAATGCTTTTTAATTTATCTATTGTTTTCAACTGGTTCATTTTCTTTTTTTGGTTTACGCATATTGCAGGTTTTACATAATTCTATTTTCTTGTAATTCTTTACAAGGTTTTGGTAATTGTCGCTTAGCAACACTTCTTCAATACTTGTATTTTCTATGTTTCCAAAATCACCAAGTGTATTACGCTGTTCGTCTGGAGCACAACAAGGCGAAATTTTACCTGTGGCAGATACCCAAAGTTCTTTTTCCAAAAACGGGCATTCATAACTTTCAGGAATTTCTTTGTTTTCGTTTTTCTGCAATGGAATTATGTTTTCTAAAATCACCTTTTCGCCATTTGGTTTGTGAAATTTCTCTTGTGCCTCGTGGGCTTGTTTTACATACTCGTTCCATTGTGAAATACTTTCAGGCGTTGCTTTCATTGACAAATGTTTGATTTCATCAAAATGTGCCCAAAGCTGATGTCCTTTTACTCTGTCAACACCCAATTTAGCCGCCAACTGCACAATGTCAGCCAATTCGTGCATATTGTTTTGCATAAACGTAAGTTGAAACGTTACACGGCAGTAATAACCTGTTTTTGCAAAGTGTTCATCACGAATACGGATAAACTCTTTCACGTTTGCAACTGCTTCTTCAAAGTTTACTTTCAACATTACTTTTTGTGAGGTTTCGGCAGTTGCACCGTTCCAACTTATTTTTACGTCCGTTGTAATTGGAACAATTAGTTTCGCCCATTCTGTAACGGTTTTCTCTGTTGTTCTCGGAAATGTTCCGTTAGTTGTCAAATTCATCTTTATGTTGTATTTGTAACACAACTCAATAAAGTGGGCAAAATGCTTGTAGATTAGCGGTTCGCCCATTGTGGACGGTATCATTTCCGTAACACCGATTTTTTTCGCTTGCTTAAAAATTAGTTCTAACCATTCTTTCGGCATTCTGCGATGTTTACCGTTTAGTTTTTCTTTGATGTAAGTTGAAAACGGACTGTGTTCTTCGCACATTGTGCAACTCAAATTACAATCTTCAGGATTTGTGTCAAGCGTAACACGCCAAA
>JAKQEZ010000307.1 GCA_029558435.1 Bacteroidota bacterium | reverse complement strand
TACCAGTTGCGTTTGAATGATTATCGTAGAGCCGATGCTGGTTTTTCGTATGTTTTCAAAGACGAATCGTTAACTTCTTCCAAAAAATGGTTGCAACCGTTTAGCGAATTTTCATTGGGATTTGAAATTTTTAACTTGTTCAACAATCAAAATGCGATTACCAATACTTGGGTTAGAGATGTGTATACCAAAACCCAATACGGTATTCCCAATTATATGACCACGCGAGTTTTTAACTTGAAATTAATTGCGCGATTATAAATCAAAGGAAGTTTTTTAAAAATTTAGTATATTTGACTATAAATTCACTCGGTATGAAAATATTTGCACGATATATAGGTTTAGTTGCTTTTGTAGTTTTGGTAGCTTGTAAACAAGAAAAAGAGACACCAAAAGTGATTTACGAAGAACCAAAAACCAATAACAATTCGCGTTCCATTGATACAACATCTATAAAAATTGCGGATTTACCTATTCACATGGAAGGAACCAAATATTTGATTCATCCTGTTGGTGATGTTCGTGTGTATGACGACTTTAGTAAAGTTTATGGTTCAACAAAAACAAACCAAGTAAGTTATGCTATTTCCAATTACAACCGATTTGAAATTACGGGTTATTTCGAAAATTTAAAGTTCCAGCATATCGATTCTGTCAATGTGAAACCTTTAACAGACGAGAAAATTCAAATTCAAACCGTAACGTATTTGGATAGAATTGCTGCTAATACCAAAAAACAAATTTTAGTTTATAGCGTGGTTGATAAAGACACCAATAAGGATAATAAAATCGACCAAAACGACATTAAATCTTTATATATTAGCGCTATTGATGGTTCTAATTTTACCAAATTAACCGAAGATTACTTAGAATTTATTGATTGGAATATCATTGAAGCTCAAAACCGATTGTATTTCCGTTGTATTGAAGATATTAACAAAAATGGTGCTTTTGATAAAAACGATAAAGTACATTACCACTTTGTGAATTTATTAGACGTAGAATGGAAAGTAGAAGCTTACATGCCGATTTAATGGCAAGTGTTCAGTGGACTCCCGATAGCTATCGGGATTAGTGTTCAGTTTGTAGCACAAAGTTTCTCAAAGTTTAGTAAGAAGTTCCACGAAGTTTTTCTTTGCGACTTAGCGCCTTTGCGAGCAAAAAAAATCTGCGAAAATCTGTTAAATCCGCGTTCCAATTCTAAATCAAAATATCACTCTCCAAATCCGATTTTTCAATCGTAATGGTATAACCTAATTTTTTCACCAATTCAATAACCAAGTTTTTATACCAGTTTTCACTTTTGGGGTGAATGTAGATTTTTTCAATTAGTAAACTCAAATCCACGTCAATTTTTAATCCGTTGTCGATTTTTAAGTTATTGGAAGTAACATCAGAAATAATACGAACTTCTCTTTCGTATTGAAAACTTTTACGCTTAAACAAAAACGGGAAAAACGTATCATCAAAAGGAATGTATTCTTTTTTGTAATCAATGTAATTTACAGCGCCAATATATTGTTCCACTTTTTTCTCAGGAAGTAAAGCTTCTTTTAGTTTTCCAATGGTAGTTTGAATGGCTAAACCTTCGGTATTTTGAGTGAAAATCTGCCACATCGCAAACGATTCATATTCGTTGATATGCCAACTACTTATCACCACTTTCTCCCGATGAGATTTGTAATAGTCCAAAAACTTCGGATTATTGGCAGCAATCTTCTTGATTTCTTCAAATGTAGGTTCCGAAAAAGTGCCTTCGTACTGGTCTTCAAACTTATCTGAGCGCGACATAAACAATTGCTTCGATAAAAGCATATCCAAGAATTTAGACAAATCCAAATACTTCCAAACAATAGTGTTTGGATCTTCAGGAAGTGTAATATTTGAGTTGTTTATGTACATTTATAAAATTCCAATATTTTAAATTCCAAATTCCAAAATTAGTCGCAGTCGCTCCCGATAGCTATCGGGATCAGTCACAGTAAAATCCGTTTAAATCAGCGTTGCGAAGCACCAGTTTCATCCGCGTGCCAATTTACTCGAAACTCTGCATCATCACCAATTTCGAATACGTTCCATTTTTAGCTAATAATTCGTCATGCGTTCCTTGTTCTACGATTTCGCCTTTTTGCATGACTACAATTTTATCTGCTTTTTGAATCGTTGACAAACGATGAGCAATTACAATTGAAGTTCTATTTTGCATCATGTTTTCTAAAGCCACTTGAACGAATTTTTCACTTTCCGTATCCAAAGCAGAAGTTGCTTCGTCCAAAATCATAATCGGTGGATTTTTCAAAACCGCTCTTGCAATTGATAAACGTTGTTTTTGTCCACCTGAAAGTTTTCCTCCTGCATCACCAATGTTGGTTTCAATTCCGTTAGGTAAGTCTTTTACAAACTCGTAAGCATTTGCCACTTTTAAAGCTGCAATGATTTCTTCATCGGTTGCATCTTCTTTTCCTAAAC
>JAKQEZ010000303.1 GCA_029558435.1 Bacteroidota bacterium | reverse complement strand
TTTTAGTCTTTTGCTTTATTTTGCACTTCACATTGAGTTTTTTAAACGCTCATTTACAGGCTATAAATTTGTTTTACAATATTTAAAGCATTCTAAAGCATTTCAATACATTAATAAGAAACATTAATTTTTCAACAAAATAGACGTTATTCTGTAAAATAATCCCCCATAAAATTGTCTAAACCATTTCAAAAATGTAAATTTGAACAATTTTAAAAAATCAAGATATAAAATAGCTACAAATATGAGCGTATTAGTAAACAAAAATTCAAAAGTAATAGTACAAGGATTTACAGGAAATGAAGGAACTTTCCATGCAAGCCAAATGATTGAATATGGAACAAACGTTGTTGGTGGTGTAACTCCAGGAAAAGGTGGCACATTGCACTTAGACAAACCCGTTTTCAACACTGTTAAAGACGCAGTTGACACTACAGGTGCTGATGTTTCTATTATTTTTGTTCCACCTGCATTTGCAGCAGATGCCATTATGGAAGCAGCGAATGCTGGTATCAAAGTAATCGTTTGTATTACAGAAGGTATTCCAGTTAAAGACATGGTGCAAGCAAAAGAATACATCAAAGATTTTGATTGCCGCTTGATTGGTCCTAACTGTCCAGGTGTTATCACTGCTGGTGAAGCTAAAGTTGGTATCATGCCAGGATTTGTTTTCAAAAAAGGAAAAGTAGGTATTGTTTCTAAATCTGGAACATTAACATACGAAGCTGCTGACCAAGTTGCAAAAGCAGGATTGGGAATTACAACAGCTATCGGTATCGGGGGGGACCCAATTATTGGAACTACAACTCGTGAAGCAGTTGAATTATTGATGAACGACCCTGAAACTGAAGGTATCGTTATGATTGGTGAAATTGGTGGTAACTTGGAAGCAATTGCTGCTCGATGGATTAAAGAAAGTGGCAATAAAAAACCAGTTGTTGGTTTCATCGCAGGTGAAACAGCTCCAAAAGGAAGAACAATGGGACACGCAGGTGCAATTGTTGGTGGTGCTGACGATACAGCTGAAGCTAAAAAACGTATCATGAGAGAATGTGGAATTCACGTAGTTGATTCACCTGCTCACATCGGACAAAAAATGGCAGAAGTATTGGGCGTTTTAGCTTAATATTTTTCAAAATAATTGAAAGTCACCTCCTAAGGGTGACTTTTTTTGTACCCATAATTTGGGGGAACTTCTTTAATCAATCTATAAAAAGATAGCGAAAAAAAATGGTTGTTCCCAACTTGAAAACAACCATTTTAGTATGTATTTACGTTCAACTAAAAGCTGAATAGTTAGATTAATAATAAATATTTCTTCTAACTTTTGCTACGTATTTCGCTAAACGAATAACTTGTTTTGTATAACCAAACTCATTGTCATACCAAGTGTATAAAACAACGCTTTTTCCATCTGGAGATACAATTGTTGCATTTGAATCGTAAACCGAACAACAAGTATTACCAATAATATCTGTTGATACCATTTCAGGATCGTATGAATAGAAAATTTGATTAACTAATTCACCTTCCAACGATGCTTTACGCACCAATGCGTTTACTTCTTCAACGGTTGTTCCTTTTTTCAATTCCAAGTTCAACATCGCCAAAGAACCGTTAGGAGTTGGTACACGTACCGCATTTGCTGTCAATTTGTCTTTCAACTCAGGAATTACTTTTGTTACTGCATTACCAGCACCTGTAGAAGTGATGACCATGTTTACAGCAGCAGAACGACCTCTTCTTGGTTTTTTATGCATGTTATCCAACAAATTTTGGTCGTTTGTATAAGCGTGAATTGTTTCAACGTGCCCTCTTTCAATTCCAAATTGATCGTTGATAACTTTCAAGATTGGAGAAATAGCATTGGTTGTACAAGACGCTGCCGAATAAATTGTTTCGTTTTCTACATCCAAAGTTCCTTGATTGATACCATAAACAATGTTTGGAATTTCTTTTCCTGGCGCAGTCAAAATAACTTTAGAAACACCTTTTGCTTGTAAGTGGCGACCCAATGCTTCACGGTTGGTGAATACACCAGTGTTATCAATTACCAACGCATTGTTGATTCCGTATGCTGTATAATCCACATCTTCTGGGTTGTTTGCACTAATCATGCGCACAATTTGTCCGTTGATGATGATTGCTTTTTTCTCTAAATCAACGCTAACCGTACCTTTGTATGCTCCGTGTACAGAGTCATTTTTCAACAAAGAAGCACGTTTGATGATGTCTTGATCAGAATCACCTCTTGTTACAATAGCACGCAAACGCAATTGTTGACCTTTACCAGCTTGTTTGATTAACTCGCGAGCTGCCAAACGACCGATGCGTCCAAAACCATACAACACAACATCTCTTGGTTCGATGCTGTCGTTATTGCTCGTTTCAAAACCAGCTAATTTAGCTTTTAAGAATGCCAATTTAGAAGCATAATTATCTTGCTCTTCCAACCATTCGCTAGCCAATTTACCAATGTCCAATTTTGCTGGAGCCAAATCCATTTTCAATAATTCTTCTGCTAATTCAGAAGTTGTGAACACGTCAATCGATTTGTTG
>JAKQEZ010000285.1 GCA_029558435.1 Bacteroidota bacterium | reverse complement strand
GTTGGCTTCAATGGCTTGTTTTTGATAGTCCAAAGATTTTATCCTTGCTTTTGTAGCTCCGAAAGTCAAAGGAATAGAAACACCAACGCTTACATAACTGAACCGATTGCCCGAATTAAAATACTGCTCCTGTCCGTTTATAGTTTGAAAACCTATTAAAGACTGATTAGTGTAACCAATCGTAAAATCGGGCAAACCCTGTGCTTTCTCTACCTTTTTTGTTTGTTCTGCAATGATTATATCTTGATACAACGCCTTAATTGTCGGGTGGTTTGCAATGGCTGTGCTGTCTAACAAAGTGCTTACCTGCAAAGGCTTAAAATCTGTATCATTGGCAACTTCAAACGGTTCTTTTGTATTCATCAATGCCTGTAAATTTTGATAAGCATTATTGAGATAAACTCCATTTTGTTTCAGCAATAAATTGATTTCGCCTTGCTTGGCTTGTGCTGTACTGATTTCTACTTTTTTGGTGTCGCCTGTTTTGTAACGCAGTTCTGCCACTTTGATAAAATCATTGTACAAACTATCCAAATACAACAACTGCTTTTGATTATTCTGCAAATACTGAATTTGATAGAAATAAGTACGCACTTGATTTTTTAACTCCAATACGGTTATTTCACTTTGTAATTCTTTGCCTTTTACTTCGGCATTTATCAGTTGTTTTTTAGCACCGAACAAAGTCGGAAACGGTATCGTTTGTGCTACTTGAAAAGATTGGTCAAACTTTATACTGTTGTATTGTCCCAACTGTGCATTAAAATCTAATTTCGGTAATTCGCCCGATGTTCTTTTCAGACTTTGAGCCGATTTTATTTCAAAATCTTTCGCTTTTATATTTCCGTTGTTTTGCAATGCAATGTTTATCGCTTCATCTACACCAATTATTTTTTTGTTTTGAGCATTTGCATTGAAACTTAAAACAGAAAGCAACAACACAATTACGGTTGTAACGGATTTCATTTTTCCTTTTTTTCTGATGTTGATTTTTGAATTGAAAATGATATACAGCAAAGGCAGTACAAACAGCGTAAGGAAAGTAGCCGTAATCAATCCGCCAATAACAACGGTTGCCAATGGTTTTTGTACTTCTGCTCCTGCACCTGTGCTTAATGCCATAGGCAAAAAGCCCAAACTTGCTACGGTTGCCGTCATTAGTAC
>JAKQEZ010000284.1 GCA_029558435.1 Bacteroidota bacterium | reverse complement strand
TAGGAGGGAAAACAACTTCTTCTCCGTCATCAATAATCGGTTCGTCTGTTTCAATATCTTCAATATCGGTAATGTCGTCATCTCCCGAAATGTCTTTAATCAAAACTGGGTCTCCGTCAAAATTAGGGTCGGCAAACAAATTGGTTACGTTACGGAAATCCAAAATCGTAAAATAAGTTTTGCCGTATTCTTCATTTATTCTCGTTCCTCGTCCTATGATTTGTTTAAACTCGGTCATCGAACCGATATTGCTGTCCAAAACAATGAGTTTGCAAGTTTGAGCATCAACGCCTGTTGTCATCAGTTTAGAAGTCGTAGCAATTACGGGATAAGGTTCACGAGGATTTATAAAACTGTCCAATTCACGTTTTCCCTCTTCGTTGTCGCCTGTAATTTGCATTACATATTTGTTGTTCTGCTTCACTAAATCAGCATTGGCGTTAGCCAATGCCGAACGCATTCCCTCTGCGTGTTCAATGTCAATGCAAAACACAATCGTTTTTGCAAAGCGGTCGTTTGCTTTTAGAAATTCTGTAATTTTTTGAGCGACTAATGTTCTGCGTTCATCAACTACAATATTTTTGTCAAAATCAGTTCGGTTGTAAATTCTGTCCTCAACAGGATTTCCGCTTTTGTCTGTAAAACCAATAGGCGGTCGCCAACCCTCGGCATCAATATCAAGCGTTACTTTTATGACTTTGTAAGGAGCTAAAAAACCGTCATCAATTCCTTGCCGTAGTGAATAAGTGTAAACAGGTTCGCCAAAATATTCGATGTTTGAAGTTTCGTCTGTTTCCTTTGGTGTGGCAGTCATTCCTAAATGCGTTGCTGTTTTGAAATAGTCCAAAATTTCACGCCATTTGCTATCTTCTTTTGCACTTCCTCTGTGGCACTCGTCCACTACAATCAAATCAAAAAAGTCGGGCGAAAATTGTTTGTAAGCATCATCACTTTTGCTGTCGCTCAAACCTTGATACAATGCCAAATATACGTTGTAAGCCGTGTCAATTTGTTTGTGTTTGATAACGGTCATTGCATCTTTGAAGTGGCGAAAATCGCCACGAGCCGTTTGGTCAATGAGTGCGGTTCTGTCAGCCAAAAATAAAATGCGTTTTTTCGCTCCGCTTTTCCAAAGTCGGTAAATGATTTGAAAAGCGGTGTAAGTTTTTCCTGTTCCTGTTGCCATTACAAGCAAAATTCTGTCTTGCTTCTTTGCGACGGCTTCAATGGTTCTGTTGATGGCTATTTGTTGGTAATAACGTGGCGAACGACCCGAACCGTCAGAAAAATAATCGGAAGAAACTACGTTTTCCGCTTCTTGTTCTTCAATGCCTTTGTATTGTTTGTATTTTGCCCAAAGTGTTTCAGGACTTGGAAATTCGTCTAACGAAATTTCAGTTTCTAATGCTCCGTTTGCGGTTTTGTCGTGAAAATAAAAACCGTCTCCGTTGCTACTAAAAACGAAAGGAATGTCGAGTGTATTTGCGTAACCTAATGCTTGTTGAATACCTGCTTTTACAGTGTGATTGTTGTCTTTGGCTTCAATGATTGCAATAGGAAAATTGCGTTTGTAGTACAGAATGTAGT
>JAKQEZ010000280.1 GCA_029558435.1 Bacteroidota bacterium | reverse complement strand
TCTACCAGGGCTCAAACCCCGGTAATCGAGGAGTTTACACACACACGATCAGGAGGGGAAAACTACATAGATCTGAAATCAGAAAATCTAAATCATTTTTCCCCAGCTGCCGCGCCAGCGGCTGAGTTCAACAAGTGCGTCGACGCGGAACGTCGAAGCTGTCACAAAAAGTTGCGAAAAAATCGCAACTTTTGCGCCATCTTCGATTCCCTCGCTTGCCGATGGCGTCGCTCGGCGTCCGGTTACGACTCGCGTTATGGGCAAAAAAATATAATAAATTTCATAATCTGTGAGGAACAATGCCAAAATATAACATTTTCAAGATTCGAAAATCATCTGAAAGCGCGCTCGTTGCAAGATTAACCTCTGAAAAGGTTGGTCTAGAACAGATTTTTGAGAAGAAAATTCATAATTTTAACGTGAAATTTCTATTTTCAACCAACCCAGATAAAGCGGACATTTGGTGGTTAGCACAATACGGCGATTTCTTTGAAGAGATTGAATTGCCTAAAAACCTAATCTATTTTGCCTCGGTTATCATCTCAAATGAAAATTGTTGTTATGCTGTTAGCCTTGGTAAGTGTCATTTTTTTCTTAGAGAGTTTTGTGAATTTGACTTTGGTTTGAGAATGGCTGAAAGGATAGCAGATTTAAAAAAGCCACGATCGAAAAATTCTCAACACTTCCAAAGCAAAAGAAGTAAAACAATTACTTCATATAAGCAAGGTTATGATTTGGATTATGATAGCGGCGAGTCTTTGAATTTTTTAAGAGCAGAAACCATTTCAAAAAAGAAATGGGGGCGGGTTGCAAGTTTTGGACATTCATTGCAATTGTCTGTTTCTGAATCTCCGATTGAACTAGTTAAAATTATAAATAGAATTGAAAAGAAATTATCTTCACCACCAAAAGAATCCATCCCAAAAACAGAGCTAGTAAAAGATCCCAATCTTATTCAAAAGCTGAATAAATCCCTGGTCACGGAGATTAATAATTATAGCGAATCAACAGCTCTTCAGATTGACGAATTTTCGATGTCAGGTGTTGATTTTGTTTTTAATGATCAGCATCAATATTCGATTTATTTGAAAGGGAAATTTAAGGAGAGGACAGAGGCAGGTGAACTTTCGATTGAAAACCTCAATTCCTTTTTGGCCGACAACAGCATTTCCCTAATTGATTTTATAGTATGACTGCCGTGTTTACAAATTAATTTGAATGTACTATCCTCAAGAAAACCTTGAGGGAGGCGTGACTTATGGATAAAAGAATTTTTAAGACTGTTGAAAAATCTATGGACGAGTATCATGAGCGTTTTGAACGCTT
>JAKQEZ010000279.1 GCA_029558435.1 Bacteroidota bacterium | reverse complement strand
TGTTACTGTTTGGTGAATGTAATTATTCCTTAATGCACGAGGGAATTTTGTCGGTTTGTGGGGTCGCCCCACCATTGCCACTAACGGCAGTCTGTGAAGAAAATAGTGAACATCATTATTTTATTCGGACAGGTATCGGAGGCAATTATTAAATATACAATTCTCAAGCCATACTTTTCACTTTTTTCACAGCCTGACGTTTTGCGGCTTTGCGAAGGTGGCGATTTTCACCACTAAACTTCAATCGAAGCACTAAATTTTGATTAACCACTTCACTGTCATACGAAGCACTGAACCGCCACTTTTGCAAAACCGCTGTTATAGGCTGGCGTTCTTGTCTGTCGTGGGTTACAACCATTTTTATATCGTCTGTTACTGTCATTTGTCGAGTGCTTTTTTGTCTGGCTTGTGTGTCGGGTGTTTTATTTTTTTTTGAAGCGTTGGAAATATTTTTAAAACAATTTTTCTCTTGGGTCGGCTTTGCAAGCTCTATTAAAAACTTTGGTTGTGCGTTGGCTTGTGCGGTTTTTAATTGTGCTTGCAAATTGCGTTGACTCATAGTTTTAGTGAATATTCTTTTGCTACTTGTTCCCATTTCTTAGATACGTCTTTTGAAATTAAAAGAGATTCTTCATTAGCAACTTGTTGTCTTTCGTTTTTGCCAAATGACAAAAAGTTAAAACTTCCGTGTATGTAATACTCGTTGTCTTTGATAACAAGTTTTCTGTGCGTTCCTGTCAGCCTTGAGTGAATTTCTGCAAAGTGTGTCGGCAAGTGAATAAGTTTAAACTTGTCCTTGTATTGCTTTTGTAATTCTTCAACTTTTCTCAATGTATAAATGTCGTGTTCGTCTTTTTCACTAATTCCGTAAAGAATTGTAAGTTGTTTTTTGTCTTTCAAAAGTTTTTCAAAAAGCGGAATGTATTCTTGCGTTGCTCTTTTTATCCAAGGACTTTCAATCAGAATTTTTTCTTTTACGTTTTTCAATGCCTCAATAAATTTCTGTTTAGTTTCCCAAATTGTCAAAGTGCTTAAATCTTCTGTTTGCGGTTGAACTTTTGGTTCTTCGTGAATTATGGTAATTTCTTCAAATTCTGTCCTTTCAGAACTACTAAGCGAATAAATGTAATGACGATATTCAGAATTGAATTTGGAAGTCAAACTTTTGATTTCTTTTAGCGTTTCAAAATTCCTAACTTCTAATTTTGGTTCTTGATTGCTTTTTCTGTCAGGAATATATTCTATGAGCCAAAAATTACACCAATCGATAGAGTCGTATTTTATGTCGTCAGAAGCGTAGCTTATCAAATACGCCTTGTTTTCATTGTCTTGTTTGTAAGTGTCTGCCAACTGCTGAAATTTGCCTTCAATAAGTTCGGGGTTTCGGTTTGACAGTTTAACTTCTGGGTCTAAACTTTTCAGTAGTTTCTTTTCAGTTCTGTTTTGTCTTGCCGACATTATTTCACCCGAAATTCCGTCAATCAAAAATTCAAATTCTTCTTTTTCTTCAATTCGAAGTATTTTTTCGTCTTGAATAAATTTTTCACCTTCTTTGGTTACAATCCATTTTTCAGAAACCAAATCAACAAGACCTTTTTCACGTAACGTAAACAATTCACGCAAAACAAATTCGTCTGTTTGTCCCAAACCTAAAAACGTAAATAATTTGTCTTGTGATGAGAAACCTGCTTGAATTGCACGCAAAAGCACATTGTAAACTTTTACCAAAGAGCCGTCTGGCTGCTTGTTTACAAGCACGTCTAATCTAATTTTCCGAACAGGGTAGCTAAACTGAATTAATTCGTTCAGTCTGTAACCTGTCGGGGCTTTATCTTTTAGTAGTTTATATGCTTCTTCCTCTGTCATTTAAAAAGTCCGTTTAGTTGTTCGGATTTAACAATCCAATCTTTTTTCAGTAGTTCCAAATAGTTTTGCAAAGCGGCTTTTTCGCCCTTTAAACGTCTTGTCTTTGCATTGATAATACCGTGGTAATCACCAACTATTATGAGCAGTTTCTTTTGGCGTGATAACGCAACATTGATACGATTTGGAACTTCCAAGAAACCTAAATCAAGCCCCGCACCGCTTTTTACTAAATCCACAATTACTATATCACGTTCTAAACCTTGAAAACGGTCAACGACCGAAACTGTAAGTTTATCTTCAGTTTTGTTCCATTTACAAATCGAATTGATTTTACCTTGAAAGCGCTTTTTATCAATGTTCTTTTTCAGTTCACGGAATTGTGCTGTGTAGCCTGTGATTACGCCAATAGAATAATCTTTTACCTTTTCGTATTTGTTCAACAACTCCAAAATTTCTGGAATGATTGTCGCACTTTCTTTATTCAAAGACGATGAATTGTTGTCTTTTTCATTTTTGTAATGACTTCCAATGTCAATAAAAAATAAAGAACTATCAATTGCTAAAGGCAAATTGTGTTCTGCTGAAATTTCTCTGCTAACAGGTTCAATCGGTTCATCGCCTTCGGGTTCGTAAAAGCACTTTGAAGTAAGTTTTACCTGTTCGGCTGATGAACGCCTACACTCTGTTAATTGTGCTTTGTAGTCGTAATCAATATTTGTAATGACTTGTTCAAACAAACTCGGACGATTGAAATAATCTTCCCAATTTTCTAATTCCCCTGCTTCTTTCTTGAATTTTTCACGAAGCCAACTTTCAACTTCTCTTGTGCTGGTTAGCATTGGTCGCAATTGTCTGTGGTCTCCAACGTAAATTAGATTTTTGCCTGTAATAATAGGAACAAGAGCTTCGGCAGTTGTTGCTTTACCTGATTCGTCCATTATCACATAATCAAATTCAAAATTGTATTTGGCATATTTCTTAGCTGCGATATGGTTACAAGTAGCACCAATTACACGAATGCTGTCTATGAGTTTCTGATTGATTGCACTTTTTTCGTCCAACGAATTTATTGTAACAATCCAATCTCTGTGTAAGTCGTGCAACTTCAAAAAACTTGTCAAATCAATCTGCAACACTTGTTCAATCTTTTCAATTGCACTTTCCTTTTCGGTTGGCAAATTGTGTAATTGATTTAAGTTTTGAACTCTACCAACAATGTTTTCAATGTTTTGCTTTGCCTTTTTCCAATCGCTTTGTTTAAAAATGATTTCAGCTATTGAAACAGCAAAAGGATTTTTCCCTTTTAAACTGTCTAAAAACTTTGTTTCTTCTTTTTTGAAATTCTTTTCGGCTGTTTCACGAACTTGTTGTTTCCAACCTTCCAATTTTCGGTCTAACGTATGCTTGCGAATACTTTGTATTCTTGGTTTTGTAATTCCACTTAAACGCAAAATCGGGATTTCGTTTTTCAAAAGATTTTCCAAAACTTGGTCAACCGCATTGTTGGTTTGCGAAGTGATAAGAATTTTTGCTTCGGGTTTTTGTGCAAGAATTTGAAAAACGATTTCTGTAATTACTGTTGTTTTTCCCGTCCCGGGCGGACCTTGAATTACTGAAAGCGGACTACGATGCAAAGCATTTTCAATAGCACGTTTTTGATTGTATGAATAAACAAGCGGTTTACCGCTTGTGTCTTTCTGAAATACAAGCAAATCGTCCGAATGATTATTGTAAATAGGCGGTAATTCGTCAGGTTTGAAAAGAAAATAAATTAAGTCGGGGTTTTGAACTTCGTTTTTATCAACTTTTCTAATTGCATCAAGTTGCCTGTTTTTTTCTTCTTCTTTTTTGTTCGTGTTTTCAAACAAAAATCCCGATTGCGGAATGCTTTCTTTCTTTAAACGTTCGCAATCTTTGATTTTAAGAAGCATATCTTTTGTATGAAATTCGTAGGGCTTCCCAGCAAACTCAACTGTTTCTTTGTTTTGCTTTCTGTCAGCATTAGCGGAAACAACATATTCAAAGCCTTCTGAATTTACGTCATTTCCGTCCTCAATATGTTTTAAGACAAAACCAACGCTACTACTTTTGTCGTTTTGTTTAATTGTAAAAATTATTTCATCACCTTTTATTTCATAGTTTGAGTATTGAAGTCGCAATGAATTTTTGGCAATAACTTCTTTTTCCTTTTCAAGTAGTTCACGATAAAAATTAAGTTCTTCTCTTACGGCTTTGCGGTTTTCACGAAGTGAAACCTGCTTTTTCTTTTGCTCAAACCATTTTTGGAAGTGGGGTGTTAGGTCTGCTTTATTATGTGTATAGTCAACGGTGTAAACGAATTTGAATGGTAGTTTTTTACCGTCCTTAATTTTTCTTTCTACAATTTTACTATCAAGTGAATTAAGCGGTTTAATGCTGTTGAATAGCAACTTATCTTCTGATTTTACCCAAATAACACCTTCACAAAGCCAATTTCCAATAATAACGTCAAGCAAATAGTTTGCTCCCTCCTTTGGTGAAATATCAAAAATTGGATTCGATGAATTTAGTAGGTCTAAAATTTCGTATCCATTGGACGAACGAAAAGCAACTTGAACAGCTTCCGTTTCCGAAGCAACGGCAAGGTTTTTTAATGTATCAATAACTTGTTGCCAATTCGGTCTGTCAACAGGGTTTTCTGCAAGTAACCTTTGAAGCTGAAAAGCATATTCCTCCGCAAGTTCCATTTGCCTTTCGTCAAAAAACCATTCAACAACTTTACCGATTGAAAAAATGTCAGCCTGAAACGGAAAACCCTTTACAAGTTTGTTCAGTTTTTCGGGTGCTGCAAAACCTCTTGCAAAAATTTCAAGTTCTTTTGTTTGGCTTAAAGTTTTTGTGATGTCTGCAAGTCCAAAATCTACAAGGTAGAATTGCCCGTTTTTGTCGATTAGAATATTTGCAGGGTGGATGTCTCCGTGATTGATTTTGAATTTCAAATGCAATTCTTTCAAGCAATCTGCAAGGTCAAGAAGTCCGCTAATTGCACCTTGTGTTTTAAGTTCAAAAACTTTCGTTTCAAAAGTTTCTACTTCTTCTAAAAGTTCATAGACTATGGCAAAAGCATTTTGTTCTTCATCATAGCCATATTCAATAATTTCGGGTAATGCAGAATGTCTGGCTTTTTGCAAATGACGAAGTTTATCCGCTAAAATTTTTGCTTTTGTGTCGTTCTTATCAATTCCTAAAATCCACTTAACCCAAAACTCTTTACCTTCTTCATTAAAGGCAAGTGAGCTTTGCGAATAGCCTCTTTTGTTAATGCCAAATTGGTTATATTGATATTTATTGAAAAGCATTTAGTCCGTCAAAAGTATAATGTTAATGAAAGTGTCATTTAAAAGCGTTGGCGAAAAATGGCTCTTTTGGTTTTGCGAAGGGTCGGCTCGTGTGTCGGGCAAAACCAAATGTGCCATTTGTGCGGTTGGCTAAAATTGTTTTAAAAAAATGCGGGTTGGTAAAAAAAATAAAACACGAAGCGTTGGGCTGTCGTGTCGGAAAAAAGTCCGCTATTAAGTTTATATGTCGTCTTGTCGTTTCGATAATTTTCTGTCAGTTTAATGGTTGTTGTGTCGGTCTGTTACGCTTGCCTATAACTCACAAATATACGAAAGTGTAAAATGCAAATGGTTGATAATCAAGTTTGGTTTTTGCGGCTATTGAATATCCGCAAAACGCTGCTACACAAAATGCGCAAGTGGTTAC
>JAKQEZ010000272.1 GCA_029558435.1 Bacteroidota bacterium | reverse complement strand
AGGGTCACCAGAAATCAATTTAGGGTTCAATTCTTTGAATTTCCCATCATCAAAGATAATTTTAAAATAATCGTCGGAACCAATTCTACCATGGTGTCCACAACGATCACAGACCCAAAACAACTTTTCTATTTCTTCAAGCGTAAAAAGCGTTTTGCAATTATCGCATTTATGCCACAACCCTTCTGGAGTTTCTTTTTTATCCTTCGTGCTTGTTGTAATCCCTTCTTTTGCTCTTTTAAACCAACTACTTGCCATAATATTATAAAGTATTTACATTATTTAAATCAGCAAAAGATTGTTCTAAACGCTTAATAAACGTCAACTCTCCTTCACGTAACCATTTTCTTGGATCGTAATATTTTTTATTTGGTTGGTCATCTCCTTCTGGATTACCAATTTGTGTTTTCAAATAATCAACTTTTGATACGATGTAATCTCTAGTTCCTTCAGTGAAAGCAAATTGTAAATCGGTATCAATGTTCATTTTCACAACACCATACGAAATTGCCTCACGAATTTCTTCCAATGTAGAACCAGAACCACCGTGGAAAACGAAATCAACTGGATTATGACCTGTATTGAATTTTTGCTGAACGTATTCTTGCGAATTTTTCAAGATTTTTGGAGTTAAAACAACATTACCTGGCTTATACACCCCGTGCACATTTCCAAAAGCAGCTGCAATCGTGAATTTATCGCTTACTTTCATCAATTCTTCATAAGCATAAGCTACTTCTTCTGGTTGAGTGTATAATTTAGAGCTATCAACACCCGTGTTATCCACTCCATCTTCTTCTCCACCTGTAATTCCTAACTCTATTTCCAACGTAATTCCAATTTTACTCATACGTTCCAAATAGCGTTTACAGATTTCAATATTTTCTTTAATTGGCTCTTCTGACAAGTCAATCATGTGCGATGAATACAAGGCTTTTCCTGTTTGAGCAAAGTTTTTTTCATTTGCTTCCATGATACCATCAATCCAAGGCAATAATTTCTTAGCACAATGGTCGGTATGCAAAATCACCGTTGCACCATAAGCTTCTGCCATTTCGTGTACGTGACGTGCACCAGAAATAGAGCCTAAAATTGCTGCTTTTTCGTTATCATTTTTCAATCCTTTACCTGCAAAGAAATGTCCACCACCATTAGAAAACTGAATGATAACTGGTGCATTTACTTTTGCAGCTGTTTCCATCACAGCATTTACTGTGCTAGAGCTAGTAACATTAACTGCTGGCAATGCAAATCCTTTTTGTTTTGCGTATTGAAAAATCTTTTGTACTTCGTCGCCTGTTGCAACTCCTGGTTTTATAGTATGACTCATAATTTTAATAAGATGAATGCAAAGATAAGAAAGATGATTATTTATCCAATGACCCGAATACTTTTTTCAATAAATCAGTAACACGAGCACCTACATTTTCGCGAATTTTGTTTTCTTCTTTTTCTACCATTTTAAACAAACCATCGATTGCTAATTTGGTAACATACTCATTTAAGTCAGGATTGGCTTTGTTTAAACCCAATAAAGGAGCTGCAGCATTAAATTTAGTAACAATTGGATTCCAATATTCGGTTAATTTCACTTTTTCAATAGCTGCTTGAACTTTTGGCGCAAAAGCCGAAACTAATTGTGCAGTTGTGTTGTCTTTTAAAAACTTGGTAGCAGCACCATTTCCACCTTTCAAAACGGCAAATCCATCCTGCAAACTCATTCCTGTGATGGCATTTTTAAAGATAGGTAATGCTTCTTTTGCCGCTTCTTCTGCCGCTCTATTTAACGTGGTTTCAAACTTCTCAACCTGACCGCTCATTCCCCACTCTATTGCTTTTTCTTTAGCTTTGATGGCATCTGGAGGAAAGGGCAAACGGATTTCGCTGTTTTTCAAAAATCCATCAACTACAGAAGTTAAATTCACCGAATTGGTGATTCCAACTGACAAAGCTTCTTTCAAACCACTTACCACTTCTTGGTTGGTTAACGATGCTGAATTTGTTGTTGACGCAACGTTTTCAAGTGAATCTGCGGCTTCTTGCAAAACGTCACAAGAAGATAATGTCAATAATGAACCTGCTGTTAAAGCAATTAAAAATCCTTTTTTCATATTTTGTTTTTATCGAGGTTAAGACAAAAGTAATACCAAATAAAAGGAGAGTTGTAAAAAAATGAAAAATAGTTATTCACAAGTTGTTAAATTGTAGGGAAATGAAGAGAATGAATACGAAAAAAATTAAAAAGAAATCTTGGAATAATTGGAGAAATTGTATTTTAAACTTATCAAGAATAAAAAGGAAATAAGTATCATTTAAAAACTATGTACAGAAAAAAAGGAGTAAAATTCTCCCTTTTTAGTGTTTTTCTCTGACGTTTTCATAGTTAAACTCCGCAACCCACGCCCAAAGCGTTTCAAATAATAAACACAAATCAAAATTACAAAAAAATATGATTTTACCAAAAATAAAACATTATTTAGCAGATTGAAATTATGAATTTGAAGAAGTAGATTTAGAAGAAAATTCAGATTAACTCAAATTTATGCTTAGTCCCCAACTTTTGAACTTGATCCGTTCTCATCCCTTTTCACTTCGATTTAGAGCATAAAAAAAAGGAACCGATTTGATTCCTTTTTGAGCGGAGAAAGAGGGATTCGAACCCCCGGTACCTCGCGGTACGCCGGTTTTCAAGACCGGTGCAATCGACCACTCTGCCATTTCTCCGGGGCAAAGGTAGTAATAGTTTGAAAACTGACAACACTTCTATTGCATTTTTTTTCATTTTTTTTCTTTGAACTTTCTATCGTGCTGAAAATGAACAAACCCACGATTAAAAAAATGTAAACTTTATGATTAATTGATTAGAATGCTCCTCCTTCTATTTAAAATGTCGCAAAAAAACATTTAAACGTAAGCCAATTACTCCAGCATTTATTTTTAATATTGTATCTTGTGGCTAGAATCTAAAACTAAAGTACCATGAAACTAAGAGCAATTGTTGTTGACGACGAAGAATTTGCAAGAAAAAACCTCGTAATGTTGTTGGAGGAATTTTGTCCAGAAATTGAGGTTATCGGCGAAGCAGAACGTAAAGACCAAGCAAAAGCAATCATTGAAGCATCACAACCCGATGTTGTTTTCCTCGATATTCGCATGCCTTCAAATGCAGAAGGGTTTGAACTCTTGGAAGAAATTGAAGAAAAAAACTTCCAAGTGGTATTTGTTACTGCTTTTAAAGATTATGCAATCAAAGCATTTAACGCAAGTGCCGTATATTATTTACTTAAACCAATTGATATTGAAGAATTGCAATTGGCCGTTAAAAAATTAGTGGAATCGAAAGAAATTTATACTGAAAATCCTTCTAACTATTCTACTTATTTTGATTCGCTTAAAAATTTATCCTACAATTTATTACGTAACAAACCCAACAATAGAATTGCCATTTCGCATACAAAAGGATTAAAAATTGTAGAAGACGACACCATTTTGCATTTAGAAGCATCTGGTAACTGTACAACCATTTATTTTAAAGACGGTACACGCTATTTAGATACACGCACTCTAAAAACGTATGAAGAAATGTTGGATGAATCAAAATTTGCCCGCATTCACAAGTCGCACATAATAAATTTAAACGAACTCTCAGAATACCTTAACGAAGAAGGCCATTTTGCCATTCTAAAAAATGGATTAAAATTGCCAATTGCACGTAACAGAGTAACAGATTTCATCAAAATGCTTAAACAAAAATGAGACTAATACTGTTATTAGCGAGTATTATTTGGTGTTTTTCAACATTTTCACAACGCTATTTTTTCAAAACCTACTCCACCCCAGATGGTTTGGCACAATCGCAAGTTGCGTCAATTTGTCAAGACAGCATGGGCTATTTGTGGATAGGCACTTTTGGTGGCGTATCGCGCTATAACGGTAATAATTTTACGAATTTTTCAACCGACGACGGCTTGCTCAACAACCGCATTAATGTGGTGAAATGGATAAACGCACAATTATTCATAGGGCATCAAGGTGGAATTTCTATTTATAAAAACAATAAAATTTCAAAATTCCCTTTAAGTCCCGATAATTTCAACACCAACGTTACCGATATCGTTTTATTCAACAATAAAATAATTATTTCTACCAACGGCGATGGCTTATATATTTTTGAAAATGGAAAATTAAAGCCCCTCAAATTATTGTCAGACGAAGGAAATTTTATACGTGATTTGCTTGTTTGGAACGATAAATTATACATTGCCACTCGAAATGGCGTAGTTGTTACAAGTAATTTAAACACCGTTGATGCACTAATTGCTGATGGGTTTAGCATCTCTTCTCTCACCACCTATAACAATCAATTGGTGGTTAGCACTTTTTATGACGGCATTCAATTTTACAAAAATCACCAGCTAGTTCATTCTATTTTAGAAAACGATGAGTTGTTGATTAATTACATTGCAACCGATTCTAAAAATAATTTATGGATTTGCAGTAAGAATGGCTTAATCAAATACGCCAACAAAACAAACACCTTTTATACAACAGCAATTGGATTACCTATTAATGTTATTAGTACTATTTTTGAAGATTCTGACCAAAATATTTGGATAGGAACACAAGGAAAAGGGTTGGTAAAAGCAGGTGTTGACGCTATTTCGTATTTTGATAAATCTACAGGGCTTCCTTCTGACATTGTTTTGTGTGGTGTACAAAATAAAAAAGGCGACTATTTTTTTGGCTCCATTGACAACGGTATTTTCAAAACACGTGATTTTAAAAACTACACCATCTTCCCAACAACCACATCCATTTGGAGTGCTATTGCTGATGTGGATGGAAAATCGTGGTTTGGTACAAAAGATGGCTTATACGCTATTGACGATAACAACAAGGTAAGTATTCAACATTTCAACGACGAAGCACCCGGTTATAAAATTACTGCGTTTCATAAAATCGATGCCAACCGCATGTATGTTGGAGGTTCACACGGTATTGCTTTATACGAAAAGGGTAAATTTACTCCAATCGGGTCAAATCATCAACAAATTGGAACAATACGAAGTATAACATTGCGTAATCAGCAACTTTTGGTTGGAACAGATATTGGGTTGTATTTTCTAGATAATCAAAATAAGTTTCAATTAATAGGAAATATCAATCACGCTACGCTATCGCTCGTAAAAACAGTTTCCAATCGCATCTTTTTTGGTTCAGAAGATGGTTTGTTTGAGTTACTGAAGAATAATTCCATTGTTCGCGTTCGATTCTCAACAGATGTGGCATCCAATTATGTTAACTTTTTATCCAGTCACACGCACAATCTAATTGTTGGAACCAATAACGGTGTTTACATAATTGACACTCAAAATGGCAGCAAATTTACCCAACGCATTGGTGCTTCAGAAGGACTACTTGATCCAGAAACCAATCTTAATTCAAGTTTTATTGACAAAAAGAATAACCTTTGGTTTGGAACTGCCTCTGCCTTAATCAAATTTGACCTCAATAAATTCAACCTTTCAGTTGGCAAAGTAAAATTGGTGCTCACTTCGATTTTATTGGATTACAAGCCATTTGACTACACTCAATTTGGAGCAAAAATGCAGGATGAAATTCCGCAAAACATGAGTTTTTCCTATCAAAAAAATAATTTACAATTCAATTTAGACGCAGTAGCACTAAGTGATTTTGACAATTTACTGTTTCAATTTAAGGTGAATGGACTTAACGATGCTTGGATGCCTGCTTCCAAAACATCACACATTATATTAAATGAATTGGCGCCTGGAGATTACAAATTGCACGCTCGTGTTATGCTTGAAAATGGGAAAATCCTCGATCAACTTACCATAAAATTCACCATTCGTCAAGCATTTTACAAAACTTGGTGGTTTATTTGTTTAGCAGTTGCATTTCTTGCTGCTATGGTATTTTGGTGGATAAAAACAAAAATTAAGCGCGAGCAAGAAAAATACCGTTTAGAACAAGCCGAAATGCAGTCGCGTTTAGTACTATTGGAACAAGAATCGCTGAATGCCAGTATGAACCGCCATTTTATTTTCAATTCCTTAAACAGTATTCAATACTTTATTAATATATCCGATAAATTATCGGCTAATAAATACCTTTCCAACTTTGCCAAATTAATTCGAAAAAATCTCGATACATCTTCCGAACATTCAAGTTTGGTTGGGTTGAACGAAGAAATTGAGCGCATTCGTTTATATTTATCTCTAGAAGCCATGCGATTCAATGAGAAATTCACCTACACCATTTCCACCAACAATGTAGATTTAGAATCAACAATGATCCCTGCAATGATGATTCAACCTTTTGTTGAAAACAGCATAATTCATGGAATTTTACCTCAAACCGACCGAAAAGGTGAAATTAGTATTGATGTCAATGAATCAGACTCCTATTTAACCATTTTAATAAAGGATAATGGTATAGGCATTGAACAAAGCATCCATCAAAAAAGCAATATTTCAGGCGATCATCAGTCCAAAGGAATGGAAATAACTACCAAACGCGTTAAGTTGATGCGTCAATTATTAAGTAAAAACATGGAAATTATTGGGCCACGTCAGACCTACGATTCCAATCATCAAATTAGTGGTACCGAAGTTATTATAAAAATTTCTACACAATAATTTGCATAATAAATATTTTCGTTGTACTTTCGCATAAAGTGTATAGCATAACATTATGAAAAAAGTTGTTTTATATGGCGGTATTATCTTGATTACAAGCATGATTTATTCTTGTAAGAAAGAAATTATTTGTCCAAATAACAACGATGATGCAACTAGAACACAAGAACCTAATTTTACATTAAGAGGGGCAAAATCGGATGCAACAACTAGACCTGATTCTATTGTTGTTGTAAATAATGGTACTGATAACGCAGGAGGAGGTATTACCGATCCGAACGACGACGATTACAGTAAAAAACGTCCATCTAAAGTTCGTCATTAATTTTTAATTTTATATTTCTATTTCTCATTGATTGCTTTATTAATTAAGGTATTTTTATTTATTAATATAAATAAATAAATGATTATTTTTTAATCTTTTTTTGATAATTATTTTGTCATTTAAAAAATATATCTTACATTTGATTATAATTTAATAAATACTTGATAATTTTTTAATCAATGAAAGAACTACAAATTGGCGATATAGCTCCAGAATTCAATGGTTTGAATCAAAATGGAGAAACCATTAAACTATCGGATTATAAGGGTAAAAAAGTAGTATTGTATTTTTATCCAAAAGACAATACACCAGGTTGTACAGCACAAGCTTGTAATTTGAGAGATAATGAACTTGTTTTAAAGAATAACAACATCGTTGTGATTGGTGTTAGTGCTGATTCGGTGTTATCTCATACCAAATTTAGTGAGAAATACCAATTAAACTTTTCAATCATAGCCGATACCGATAAAGTAATATTAAATCAATATCACGCATGGGGGCCGAAAAAATTTATGGGCAGAACCTATGATGGAATCCATCGAACAACTTTTATTATAGATGAAAATCAACATATTTTGGGGATAATAACAAAACCCAATACAAAAAAACATGCAGAAGAAATAATGAATTTTTTATCAATATAATTCACAACGTAAAAAACTTACGTTCTGACTAACATACCTTTGTAACACAATTAAATAATAATAACTAAAAACCAAACGATTATGGCAACAAAAGATCAAAACCAAGAGCGATTAGAAAAAATGAAAGCACTTCAATTAACCATGGAGAAGCTTGACAAAACGTACGGAAAAGGAACCGTTATGAAATTGGGTGATGAAGCAGTTGAAAAAGTTGAAGCTATCCCAACAGGATCTTTAACGCTGGATATTGCTTTGGGAGTCAATGGATTTCCGAAAGGAAGAATTATTGAAATATATGGACCAGAATCATCTGGAAAAACAACACTTGCAATCCACGCCATTGCAGAAGTTCAAAAACAAGGTGGCATTGCGGCTATTATTGATGCAGAACATGCTTTCGACCAATTTTATGCGGCGAAATTAGGTGTTGATATTGACAATTTATTGATTTCACAGCCTGATAATGGTGAGCAAGCGTTGGAAATTGCAGACAACCTAATCCGTTCGGGAGCAATTGACTTATTGGTAGTTGACTCGGTTGCTGCATTAACACCAAAAGCGGAGATTGAAGGAGAAATGGGCGATTCGCAAATGGGTTTACAAGCGCGTTTGATGTCAAAAGCACTGAGAAAATTAACAGGCTCTATCAACAAAGCAAAATGTTGTTGTATTTTCATTAACCAATTACGTGATAAAATTGGGGTGATGTTTGGAAATCCGGAAACTACAACAGGAGGTAATGCTTTGAAATTCTATGCTTCTGTACGTGTAGATATACGTAAAACAAGCCAAATTAAAGATGGTGAAGATGTTATTGGTAACCGCGTTAAGGTGAAAGTTGTAAAAAATAAAGTTGCTCCACCGTTCAAAAAAGCAGAATTCGACATTATGTATGGCGAAGGAATTTCAAAAATTGGAGAAATCATTGACTTGGGAGTTGAGTTAAATATTATCAAAAAAAGTGGATCTTGGTTCTCTTATGGTGAAACTAAATTAGGACAAGGTCGAGATGCCGTGAAAGCATTGTTGAATGACAACATTGAACTAATGGAAGAATTAGAAAATAAAATTAAAAGTGCTCTTGGAACTACAGAATCTGTTGAAGCTGTAATTCAAGATTAGTTTAGTTGTAAATCGTTGGGTAAAAGCGAGGTGAAATATACTCGCTTTTTTTAACGATTATCTAAATCTTTTACAATTAAAAAACTACCTTTTTATGACACACATTGAATTGGGCCAGCATGGCGAAGAAATGGCTGTAAGCTATCTAAGAAACAACGATTATGAAATCATAGAACGCAACTTCCGATTTAAAAAACTTGAAATTGATATTGTTGCACTAAAAAATGGTCAACTAATCGTTTGTGAAGTAAAAACCCGCGTAACTGCAGAAATTGGAGAACCTTTTTTGGCTGTAACCAAAAGCAAACAAAAACAAATTATTAAGGCAACTAATCATTTTCTGATAAGTAGAAATTTGAATATTAATGTACAATTTGATATAATTTCAATTGTTCACAATAGTATTCGAACAAAAATTGAACATATTGAGAACGCTTTTTTTCCGTTACTTTAAAGAAATTTTGTTTCTTTGATGTATTAATACAACCATGAATAAAATTCCATACCTCCAAAAAGGCGATTTAATTGAAATTGTTGCGCCAGCAAAGGCAATTGAAAGTAAATATGTTGAATTTGCTAAAAACTTTTTGGAACAAGAAGGGTTTTTAGTGAAAATTAGTGGCAACTGCTTGGGAAGGCACAATTATTTCTCGGGAACAGATGCACAACGTCTGCATGATTTTCAAGCTGCATTAGACAATCCTGAAGTTAAAGCAATACTTTGTGCTAGAGGCGGTTATGGTGCTGTTCGAATTGTGGATGCTATAAAATGGGCTAATCAATTGATTCACCCTAAATGGATCGTTGGTTTCAGTGATATTACGGTCTTTCACCAGCAAATGCAATTTTTAGAACAAAAAAGCATTCATGGTACAATGCCTTTAAACTTTGAGGAGAATACTCCTGAATCTTTGCAAACATTGATAAATGCGCTAACTGGAAAGTCTTATAAAATAGAAATTGATAGTTGCCAAAAAAATCAAAAAGGGAGTGCTAATGGAGAATTAATCGGTGGTAATTTAAGCATTATTTATAGTTTAATTGGAACCAATTGTCAACCCTCTTATAAGAATAAAATCTTATTTATTGAAGAAGTAGGTGAACAACTCTATGCATTGGATAGAATGTTATTTTCGTTGAAAAAAGCTGGTATTTTAGATGAAATTAGTGGTTTGATTATTGGGGGAATGACCAATATGAAAGATTCAACAGAAGTATCTATTGGAATGACGATTGAAGATATAGTTCTTCAGCATTTTACTTACAAAAAAATACCCATTTGTTTTAATTTTCCAAGTGGGCATTTAGATGATAACAGAGCTTTAATATTGGGTGAAAATGTGTACCTAAAAATTGATTCTAAAGTATGTTTAGAGTTTAAATTGTAGAAAATGAAAAAAATAATTTCAAAATATAGTAGTTGGCTTACCATCCTAATCGTTGGAGTGGCTTTCCTTGTACTTTACTTTCAATTATTTTCTACCAATCATTATCGTGAATTAAATAAAGTTAGAGCGAATTTTAAGCAACTAGAAAATTCGTTACAGCAACATAAAATTAAAGTTGATAATGCGATAAATTCCAATCAAAAATTTGATGAAATAGCTTTAAAAAAAGCTATTAATTTACATGTATATAAACAAGACACGTTAATTTATTGGAGCACCAATAAAATTCCTGTTTCAAAATTTGAGGATATACAATTTCCAGCAAATGGCTTAATAAAAGCACAAAATGGCTGGTATTATGCTCAATCGTATCAAAAGGGTGCTTATTCATATACACTTTCATTTCTTATAAAAAATGAATATTCTTATGTGAACGAATATTTAGAAAATGATTTTTCGAATGAACTAAACCCAAAAGTCAAATCATCCATCTCTTTGGATGAATCTGTTGGATTTCCAATATATAACCATGATAAAAAATATGTATTTTCTATTCTAGTCAATGAATATCAGCCTATTTCATTAGTAGATACAATTGTACTTTTTTGCTTAATGATTCTATGGTTATCACTTATTTTTCTTAAAATAACACAGTTAGTTCTAAGAATTGAATCTCATCTAATTTGGTTGTACCCAGTAACATTAATTTGCATTAGGTATTGCTCATTGCATTTTGAATGGTTTGGATTTTTTAGAAATTCTGAGTTGTATAGCCCAAGTTTGTATGGAACTAATGAATTATTCCCCAATTTTTTAGAATACAACATCAACATCCTCACTTTATTTATTGTCAGCTATTTTGTTTATAAACGATTGGGAACTTCTAAACTCAAAATCAACAAGTTTTGGTTTTATATTGTTTGTGCTCTGCCATATATTGTGTGGCAAATACTACTTTTTTTCTTTCAAGGATTAATTGAAAACTCTAGTATTCCCCTTCATATAGAAGAATTGTTTAAAATCAACGTGTATTCAATCATTGCAATAATTAGTATGGCAATTATTGGTTTTATGTATTTCTTAATTAATAAAACCATTGTTAGACTTATAAAAAACAACTTTTATTCGCTCAATAAATTCTTTACAATACAGTTGATATTTGGAATTTCTTATGTTATTGCTCATCAATTTTATATCAATAACGAAACATTAGCAACATCATTTTTCCCTTTGTTATTTGTTCTTTCAATCGCATTGCTTGAATACAAAGAATTTAACCAAAAGCATCTGATATTGGGAATGATAATGCTGGCCCTTTATGCTTTTGCAAATGCACATATAATCAATGATTTAAGTCAAAAAAGAAGTAAGAGTGAAAAAGAATTGTATGCCAATCAATTATTGATAGAAAAAGACATTGTTACAGAGCTAGAATATTCCAATTTAGTGAAATCTATCCGCAATGATCGTTTTTTACAACAAATGATTAGTGCAGGTTTTCAATTAAATTTTAGAGAATTTGAAAGAGCAATGGAGCGTCGCCATTTCAATGGATTTTGGGAACGTTATGAATGTAAATTCTTCCTTTTTAATGTTAATGGTGGCTCTCTCTTAAACTTACAAGGTAATTCTGATGATTTATTAAACAACCTCAATGATTATGTCAACAATCATGGAATTCAATCAGAAATAGTACCTTCTATCCATTATATTTCAGACTATATTGGCCAGTATAGCTACATCATTCGTGAACAAATAAACGGAAGAAATGGCGAACTAGCAACTTTGTTTGTTACGTTAAAATCTAAGAAAATTCCAGAAGAAATTGGTTATCCACGACTTTTAATATCTTCTGAATCAACAGCTTTACATCATTTAGATAATTATTCTATTGCAAAATATCATAACAACCGTTTGGTATCTCAATTTGGAAGTTACAACTATCCCAATTCATTAAGAGGATTAAGAAAAGATAATTTTAAACATTTAGATAATTTTAATTTGAATGGATACAACCATCTTATTCAATTCAAATCTAAAAATGATGTTGTTGTACTCTCTAATATCAATATAACTTGGCTGGACACCATTACATCATTTTCCTATCTGTTTTGTTTTTTCGGTTTATTATTATTGCCAATATATTTCCGTTATTACTCAACTTCTTTTACGTTCAATTCACTGACATTATCCACTAAAATACAATTTACATTAATAGCAATTGTGGTGGTTGCTTTGGTTGTTTCTGCTATAAGTAGTGGAATTTTTATTAAAAATCAATACAGTTCCTTTTCAGAAATTTCACTAAAAGAAAAAGTGCATTCTGTTGAAGATGAACTATCACCATTGATTAATAAAGAAAAAAAGCTAACTATTCAAGAAAACGGTTCTTTTATCAATTATCAATTAATTGGAATTTCGAAAATATTTAATACCGACATAAATGTTTATGATAGAAATGGATTTTTAATTAGTACCTCTCGTCCAAATGTATTTAATAGTGGATTATTGAGTGAACAAATTAATCCAATCGCAAAAAAAGAATTAATATTAATGGATAAAAGTGAGTTTATTCATACAGAAAATATTGGAAGTCTTAACTACAATTCTGCCTATGCTCCGCTTTATAACAAACTAGGTAAAACTATAGGATTCATTAATTTACAGCACTTTGGTCAACAAGAGGAAGTGGAACATCAAATCCAACAATTTTTAATGTCTATCATAAGTGTTTTTGTGTTACTAATAGCAGGATCAGTTATTATAGCCATTTTTGCTGCAAGTTGGATTACGAACCCATTACACATGCTTCAAAGCTATTTATCCAATATTCACCTTGGAAAATCCAATCAATACATTAATTATTCAAAAAATGATGAGATTGGTGCTCTCGTAAAAAGTTATAACAAAAAAATTGATGAATTAGAATATGCAGCCCAGCAATTAGCTCAAAGCGAACGTGAATCGGCATGGCGCGATATGGCCAAACAAGTGGCGCATGAAATTAAGAACCCATTGACACCCATGAAATTATCAGTTCAACATTTGGTGCGATCTTTTGATCCAAATGATGAAAATGCCCAGAATAAAATTAACCGTGTTTGCCAATCCTTGATTGAACAAATTGATGCATTGACAAAAATAGCCAATGAATTTTCCAACTTTGCAAAAATGCAAAAAGCAGAGTTCAATGCAATAGACATCGTTTCATTGATACGCAATGCTGCCGAATTATTCAGTGAAGGAAGCCAATTTGAAATTATAATTACTGGACCTGAGCAATGTATTGTTAATGGTGACAAAGACCAGCTTTTGCGTGTTTTTAACAACTTGATAAAAAACAGTTGCCAAGCTATATCTAACAAAACAGATGGGAAAATAGTTATTGAAATTCTAAAGACAGCTACACTAATTAAGATTTCTGTAAACGACAATGGAGTTGGAATTCCTGAAATTCAGCAATCAAAAATATTTGTGCCCTATTTCACGACTAAATCAAACGGTTCTGGAATAGGATTGGCAATGGTGAAACAAATTATAGAAAACCACAAAGGAAATATATATTTTGAATCGGAAGTCAACAAAGGCACCACATTCATTATTGAACTACCCCTCTTATAGGTATAAAAAAAGCTACCTTTTCAGATAGCTTTTTGGTTTATTTCAATCTTTAGAATATTACAATTTTCTTGCAACTTCTACTTCTTCAAATGCCTCAATGATGTCACCTACTTGAATATCGTTGAATTTATCAATATTCAAACCACATTCATAGTTGTTTTTTACTTCACGCACATCGTCTTTGAAACGTTTCAATGATCCTAATGTTCCTGTATGAATTACAATACCATCACGAATCAAGCGGATTTTAGCTGACTTTTTGATAAGTCCATCCAATACGTAACATCCTGCAATTGTACCAACTTTTGAAATATTGAAAGTTTCACGAATTTCAGCTGAACCAATAACTTGTTCTTCAATATCAGGAGATAACATTCCTTCCATTGCAGCTTTAATCTCTTCAATTGCCTTGTAAATTACAGAATACAAACGAATATCTATTTGCTCATTTTCTGCTAATTTACGAGCCGAAACAACTGGTCTAACTTGGAAACCAATAATAATTGCATCCGATGCAGAAGCTAAGTTTACATCGGCTTCAGAAATTGCACCTACACCTTTGTGAATAATGTTAACTTGAATCTCTTCAGTTGATAATTTCAATAATGAGTCAGATAATGCTTCAACAGAACCATCCACGTCACCTTTCACAATGATGTTCAATTCTTTAAAGTCACCAATTGCCAAACGACGTCCAATTTCATCCAACGTAATATGCTTAGTTGCACGTAAACCTTGCTCTCTATACAACTGTTCGCGTTTAGATGCAATTGTTTTAGCCTCACGCTCATCATCCATCACGTTAAACTTATCACCCGCATTTGGGGCACCACCAATACCTAAAATAGATACTGGCGTTGCTGGGCCGGCTTCTTTTAAAGATTTACCATTTTCATCGTGCATTGCACGAACTTTACCATAATATCTACCGACTAAAACGACATCGCCTACACGTAAAGTACCAGATTCAACCAACATATTGGTTACATAACCTTTTCCTTTATCTAAAGATGATTCAATAACAACACCTAATGCGTTTTTGTTCGGGTTAGCACGTAGATTTAATATATCAGCTTCTAACAATACTTTTTCAAGTAATGCATCAATATTCAAGTTTTGTTTAGCAGAAATTTCTTGTGATTGGTAAGGTCCACCCCACTCTTCCACCAAAATATTCATTTGCGATAATTGCTCACGGATTTTATCAGGATTTGCACCAGGTTTATCAATTTTATTAATTGCAAAAACCATCGGTACACCAGCCGCTTGAGCGTGTGAAATCGCTTCTTTTGTTTGAGGCATCACATCATCATCTGCTGCTACAATGATAATCGCTACGTCTGTAACTTGAGCACCACGTGCACGCATCGCCGTAAAGGCTTCGTGACCTGGAGTATCTAAGAACGTAAGCTTTTTGCCATCTTTCACAACCGAATAAGCCCCAATGTGCTGTGTAATTCCACCTGCCTCACCCGCTGTAACATGTGCATTACGAATTTTATCCAACAAGGATGTTTTACCATGGTCAACGTGTCCCATTACCGTAATAATTGGTGGACGTGGAATTAAATCTTCTTCTTTATCTTCAACCACTGGAATTGCATCCTGTACTTCTGCACTTACAAATTCAGTATCAAAACCAAATTCATCTGCTACAATTTGAATAGTTTCAGCATCCAATCGTTGGTTGATAGAAGCAAAAATACCCAATGACATACAAGCAGAAATAACTTGTGTCGGTGAAACATTCATCATGTTTGCTAACTCAGAAACAGTAACATATTCCGTTAATTTCAATATTTTACTGTCTAATTCTGCTGCTAACTCTTCCTCTTGACGGCGTTGTGCAAAAACATCACGTTTTGCTTTTCTGTTTTTGGCACCTTTTGATTTAGCACCTTTGCTTGACAAACGAGCTAATGTATCTTTGATTTCTTTTTCAATATCTTGTTGAGAAATCTCAGGGCGTTCAATCGGAGCACCGCCTTTTTTAAACTTATTGTTCCCTTTGTTTTGACCTTGTTGTTGGTTTTGACCTTGTTGCTGTTGCTGAGCTTGTTTGTTTACATCAATTTTCTTGATGCGTTTTCTTTTCTTTTTGTCAGCATTTTTATCGCCTCCTTTATCATTGGATTTTGGCTTTTCAACTGGTAATTCAATTTTACCCAAAATTTTAGGTCCAGACAAAGTTTGACTTTGCACACGAATTGTTTCGATTTCTTCCGGCTCTTCTGCTGGTTGGTCTTCAACCTTCTCAACAATTTCTGGAATTTTCTCTTCTTCTACAGGTGCAACAACTTTTTCTTCTTCAATCTTAGGCTCAACTTTAGTTTCAACCTTTGGTTCTTCTTTAATAGGAGCAACCTCGTCTTCTTTTTTCTTTTTATCCGGACGCGTTTTTGTGTTCAATGCGTCAAGGTCGATTTTTCCAATAACTTTCACAGGACTATTGTCATCAACAACCGGTGTTTCTTCGGTTATTTCAACTTTAGCTACAGGAGGTTCTGGAACAACAACTTTTGGAGTTTCCTTAATTGGAAGTTCTACTTCATCGTCCTCATCGTCATCATGGCTTGGAGCTTCTACTTCACGTGTATCCTTCAATGAAACGGACTCTCTTTTTTCGCGTTTAATCGGATTCTGTTTTGTTTGTTCCTTTAAGTCATGGTCAGCAGCGAATTCTTGTCTCAATAGGTTAAAATGCTCCTCCTCCAATTTGAAATTGGGATTATTTTCAATTTTAACGCCTTTTGAGTCCAAAAACTCAACCAATGTGGAAATTCCCACATTTAGCTCACCTGCTGCTTTTCCTAATCTTATTGGTTTTCCCGCCATAAATTGTGCGTCCTTTTAATTTGTTTTTTTATAAATCGTGCCTAAATATACTACATGAATCCGATTATTCGAACTCTGAACGTAGGATTTTTAATACTTCTTCGATTGTTTCTTCTTCTAAGTCTGTTCGTTGAACTAAATCTTGAACACTCAATTCTAACACAGATTTCGCTGTATCACAACCAATTGCCTTCAATTCATCCAAAATCCAGCCATCAATTTCATCAACGAATTCATCTAAATCAACATCATCAATATCTACTTCGCCTTCACGGTAAACATCTAATTCGTATCCTGTTAATTTTCCAGCCAATTTGATATTGTGACCTCCTCTACCGATAGCTAAAGAAACTTGATCTGGTTTTAAATAAACACGCGCTCTTTTCTCTTCTTCTTCAATTTCAATAGATGAAATTTTTGCTGGTGAAAGCGCTCTTTGAATAAACAATTGAGGATTGGTTGTAAAGTTAATTACGTCAATATTTTCATTTCTTAACTCACGAACAATTCCATGAATACGAGAACCTTTCATACCAACACAAGCTCCAACTGGATCAATGCGGTCATCGTATGATTCAACCGCAACTTTTGCTCTTTCTCCTGGTTCACGAACAATACGCTTAATGGTAATCAAGCCATCAAATACTTCTGGAACTTCCAATTCAAACAAACGCTCCAAGAATTCAGGTGCTGTTCTAGAAAGAATAATTGTTGGTTGAGAATTGCGCATATCTACTTTGTAAACAACTGCACGAATAGCTTCTCCTTTTTTGAAGAAATCAGAAGGAATTTGCTCTGATTTAGGCAAAATCAATTCATTACCTTCGTCGTCCAATACCAAAATTTCTTTTTTCCAAGTTTGATAAACTTCTCCCGTAATAATTTCTCCAATACGGCTTTTGTAAACTTTGTATAAATTGTCTTTTTCCAATTCCAAGATTCTTGAAATCAAGTTCTGACGCAAAGAAAGAATGTTTCTGCGACCAAAGTCCTCAAACTTAAATTCTTCTGTTACTTCTTCACCAATTTCAAAATCTGGTTCAATTTTAATTGCATCCGAATAGGCAATCTCCATGTTTGGATCTTCTACTTCTCCATCGTCTACAATTTCTTTATTCAAAAATATTTGAACGTCTCCTTTATCGATATTTACAACGATATCGATGTGTTCATCTGTGTTGAATTTTTTCTTCAACATGCTACGAAACACGTCTTCTAAAACGTGTTGCATCGTTTGTTTGTCGATGCTTTTTAACTCTTTAAACTCAGAGAACGATTCTACTAATTCAAGGCTATTCATAGTGACCTATTTAAATGTAATAACTATTTTCGTTTCTTTTATATTATCGAATGGCAATTGATGTTGCTCTACAATAACTTCTTTTTTCTTTTTCCCTTCTACTTTTTCGGTTCTAGAGTTTTCTACAACAATTCCGGTTTCTGTTGCCGATTTCAACTCTCCCTCCAACTTTGTACCGTCCATTTTTACAACTTTCACGGTTCTACCAATGTTTTTGATAAACTGAGGCAAAACACGCAACGGTTTGTCTAAACCTGCAGAAGAAACATTTAATTCAAAATCTTGCTGTTCTCTATCCAAATTGTGCTCAATATTGCGCGACACAGCAATGCAATCATCAACAGAAACGCCTCCTTGGTGCTTATCCAACTCCACCGTAATTACATTACTAGCAGAAATAGATAACTCTACCACAAACAAACCATTGTTCAATTCTGCAATGCGCTCGTTAATCAACTCTTCTACTCTTTTCTTGTTTATCATTGTTGGTTATAAAAAGAGGGGACTTTCGTCCCCTCATTCTTGATTTTGTTCTTAAATGTGTTGCAAATATACGGAATTATTTGAATAAAACTACTTTTTTTTCATTTTTATTTGGATAAAATATTCAAAACACGTTCAAATTCACCACTTTTTGGTGCCTCAATTCGAATTCTTTCATGCGATATTGGATGTAAAAACTCCAACAATTCAGCATGCAACAACATGGTATTCATCTGATATTTTTCCAACCACAATTTGTTTTGTTTATTGCATCCATGTGGTCTATCACCAATAATGGGGTGTAAAATATGTGCAAAATGCTTGCGCAATTGATGCATTCTTCCAGTTTCTGGTGTTGCTTCAACCAAAGAATAACGCGAAGTTGCATGTTTACCATGTGGTAAATCCACTTCAAAACGGTGTAAGGTTTTAAAATGAGTAATCGCTTCTTGCACCACCTCTTTTTCGTTTTTCAACGGATAATCAATGGTCATTGCATCGGGTGTAAATCCACGCACCAATGCACAATATTTTTTGATAACGGTGTTGTTTTCAAACTGTTCACGCACCAAACGAGTACTTTCTTTTTCAAAGGCAAAAAGCAAAACTCCACTTGTTTTCCTATCCAATCGGTGCAAGGGATTGACACGCTTTCCAACCTGATCACGTACTAATTGAACAGCAAATTCTTCGGCATTTCGGGCAATGGGCGATTGATGAACCAATAATCCATGTGGCTTGTTGATGGCCACCAAATAATCGTCTTGAAACAAAATTTCTAACACAGGTCAAATCGTTGATTAACTGCTTGTGCAATTCCAGCTACATCTTGCAAATTCATGCAATTGAAATGTTTTTTAGGGCACGATTCGTATCCAATTTTAGAGCAAGGGCGACAATTAAGATTCAACACTTCGTGAATGCTAAACAATTCGGTATTGGAAGGATAATAGGGATACATTCCAAAAGCTGGAACGGTATTCCCCCACACACTAACAATGGGGGTATTGTAGCACGTAGCTATGTGCATTAACCCTGTATCGTGGGTCAATAACACTTGTGATTGAGCAACAATAGATGCCGATTGGGCTAAAGAAAATTGATTAACTGCATTGATTACTTTTTGAGAATGCTGTTGCAAACCGATTTCAATTGCTCGTGCGCGGTCAACATCTGTAGGCCCACCTAACAAAACAATGGGATGTTCCACTTTTTTCAATACCTCAATCAACAATTTCTCGGGCATTACTTTGGTTGCAAATTGTGCTCCAACCGCCACTGCTACAAAAGATTTTGGTTGTAAATCAAACGATTTTAGGGTATCAACCTTTGCTGTTTCATCAAAAAATAATTCGCAGTTTTTGCCATCGTTGACAACTCCAATTTCTTTGACAGCTTCAAAATAGCGTTCAACAATGTGCACATTGGGAAGTTTATCCACCTTAAAATTAACCAACAACCATTTTTGAAAATTCAATTTGTCAAACGCATAACTTTTAACACCCAAAGCTTGCTTCAAACGCAATGTTCGAATGTTTTTGTGCAAGTCTATAACAACGTCGTATTTTTCAGCTTTAAGTTCGTCCAACACTTCTGTCACTGACTTCTCAATAGTATATAACTTTGAAATATGTGGGTTATTTGCCAACAAAGAAGCAAATGATTTTTTGGTGATAAAATGAATTTCGGTAGTATTCAATTGTTGTTTCACAGCACGAACAACGGGTGTTGTAAGTACGATATCACCAATAGAGCTGAAACGAACAATCAAAATTTTCACGGTTCAAAAGTAATGAAATAGTAGCAAAAAATTGAATTACTTGTGCAATTTATCAAAAATCCAAAATCAACCAAACAAGGTTTTATTATCTTTGTGAAAAATCCGTTATCAATGAAACAAGTTATTCTAAATCACACCCAAATTGAGCAAAAAATCAACCGTTTGGCATTCCAAATAATTGAAAATACATTTGAACTTGATACTATTTACATTGCAGGAATTACGGGCAATGGAATCATTCTAGCGGAAAAACTAAAAGCCATTATTGAGAATAACTCTACTCAAAAAATAGTGCTTTTTGAAATAATTTTGGATAAAGACAAACCGTTATCGCATTCGATTGAAATGACAATTGATTCTAAAGAATTAGAAGGCAAAACGGTTATATTGATAGACGATGTTTTGAACTCTGGTAAAACAATGCAATACGGATTAATGAAAATTTTAGAGCAACCTGTTCATAAAATCTACACCGTTGTTTTGGTGGATAGAAAACACCGTCGTTTTCCAATAAAAGCCAATTTCTTTGGGTTGCGATTAACAACAACATTGCACAATCACGTTGAAGTATCATTGGAAGAAGGAAACTATTCTGCTCAATTGTCATAACCATGAAAAAAACAACAGAATCCGACTCGCTCTACAATGATTTGGAAAAACAATCCACACTGGAATTATTAACCAACATCAATCGTGAGGATCAAAAAGTGGCACATGCCGTTGCATTGGAATTGCCCAACATTGAAAAATTTGTAGACGCATGTTTTGAGCGTATGAAAAATGGAGGACGTTTGTTTTACATTGGTGCAGGAACGAGCGGACGTCTAGGAATTGTGGATGCAAGTGAATGTCCGCCAACATTTGGTGTGGATCATGGTGTTGTTGTTGGAATTATTGCCGGAGGAGATTCTGCCATACGCAAAGCAGTTGAATTTGCCGAAGACGACACCGAACAAGGTTGGAAAGATTTAATGGCTTTCAATATTAACCAAAACGATACATTGGTGGGAATTGCTGCATCTGGTACAACTCCCTACGTTATAGGCGCCTTGCAAAAAGCAAATGAAAATGGTTTATTGACAGCTTCCATAACTTGCAATCCAGGAAATCCAATTGCTCAATTGGCACAACATCCCATCACACCGGAGGTAGGACCAGAATTTGTAACAGGAAGCACACGCATGAAATCAGGTACAGCTCAAAAATTGGTGCTCAACATGATTTCTACATCCCTAATGATTAAACTGGGACGTGTGAAAGGCAACAAAATGGTGGACATGCAATTGAGCAACAACAAATTGGTTGATAGAGGTGTAAAAATGGTAATGAACCAAACAGGACTGGATTACGAAACAGCCGAAGAATTATTAAAAAAACACGGATCGGTAAGAAATGCCGTTGATTCAATAGAAAAGAAATAAGATGTTTACAGGAATTATCGAACAAATTGGTACGGTTAAAAATATCACCAAAGAAGGTGAAAATATTCATTTTGAACTGACTGCTGATTTTGTTGGCGAATTAAAAATTGACCAAAGCGTGGCTCACAATGGTTGTTGTTTGACGGTTGTTCAACTAACCGACAGCACCTATACTGTTACGGCTATTAAAGAAACATTAGACCGCACCAATTTGGGCGATTGGACTGTTGGAACACAGGTTAATTTAGAACGTTGTATGGTGATGAATGGTAGATTGGATGGCCACATAGTTCAAGGACATGTAGATACAACGGCTATTTGTCGCTCCATTGAAAACCAAAACGGAAGTTGGAAATTTGTTTTTGACTATGCAACAGATGACGTAACGGTTGAAAAAGGTTCAATTACCATCAACGGAACCAGTTTAACAGTGGTTGACTCCAACCCAGGTTCATTTTCAGTTTGCATTATTCCTTACACTTTTGAATACACCAACATCAATCAATTAAAAATTGGTGATAAGGTCAACTTGGAATTTGACATTATTGGAAAATATGTAGCAAAATTGTTGGGAAGAAAATAATTTTGTTTTGTACGTTAATTTTCCGTACATTTGTAAAAAAGGAAAATTATGAGTTCTTCAGCAAAACAACTTTCAAGATTTGATGCTCGATTGCCCATCGAACAAAAATTGCTTTTTGAGAAAGCCGCGTATTTAGGTGGTTTTAGAAATCTAACGGATTTCATTCTTATGACTGCTCAAGAAAAAGCAAAAGAAATCATAAAAGAAAGTGAGCAAATTGCATTAACAGAGAAAGATAGTGCTATTTTTTTTGATGCAATTACAAATCCTAAAAAACCATCAAAATATTTGCAAGATGCTTTAAAAAATTACGACACGTTTATTGCTGAAAACACTACTGATAATGATTGACTTATTAAATAAAAACCATATTAAAACATCTTTTAATTGTGGAAACGAACAGCTAAATAACTACCTTAAACATCAAGCAAGTCAAGATATTAAGCGAAAACTATCCGTTTGTTATGTATTAAGTGATAAAATAACAAAGGAAATTAAAGGTTATTATACGTTAGCAAATAACAGTATTCCATTAAGCTCATTTCCACAAGAAATTCAAAAAAAGTTTCCTAAAAGTTACGTCACCATTCCTACAACACTGATTGGAAGACTAGCCATAGATGAGGAATTTCAAAAACAAGGCATTGGTCAACTTTTACTTATTGACGCACTAAAACGCAGTTATACAATTTCTAAAGAAATTGGTTCTTTTGCGGTTGTTGTGGATCCAATTGACAAAAATGCAGAGAATTTTTATTCCAAATTTGATTTCATAAAGTTGCCAGATTGCGGTAAAATGATTATCAGTATCAAAACACTTCAAATTCTTTTTGAACCTTAAAGCTTACTTTCTCCACTTCTTTTCAATTCTACTATCAACGTTTTTATTGAAACGTTTCATAGTTGACTCTCTATTTGAAATATTGGTACATTTTACGATATCGGTTGCAACCAATTCTTTATTTCTGTAAAATGCAAATTCAAAAGATACATTTACTGCTCCATTGCGATAAATCTCTCTCAACGTTCCTTGATCCAATTTTTCTGCAAGTGGATATTTTACTTTTGACGGTTTAAATGTTCTATCATAACCGCGCACAGAAACAATTACATACGTATCAAAACCTTTTTCTTTTAGTAAATTTTGTAATGAATCTGAAGCCAAAATGGATGCATCTTCGCCTGTTTTTACATAATTTACAGATGGTGTAGTTTTTACATTGTATTCGTTCAATAAGCTTGTTACAGCACTTTCGATTGTAAAGCGATCCTCGGGTTTATCAAATTGACCAACCACCACGCAGTTGGTCAATTTTAAATTTTTTACTTGTGCTTGAGCTCCAACAACTAGTGCTGCGAACAAAAACAATAGACTAAATTTTAATTTCATCATTATTCGTTAATTGCTTTAATTCCCGGCAATTCGATACCCTCTAAATATTCCAACATGGCACCTCCACCAGTAGAAACATACGAAACTTTATCGGCTAAACCAAATAAATTGATGGCTGCAACAGAATCTCCTCCTCCAATTAATGAAAATGCACCTTTTTCAGTAGCTTCAACCACCGCATTTGCCACCTCAATAGTTCCTTTTTGGAAGTTTTCCATTTCAAATACACCCATTGGTCCGTTCCAAAGAATCAATTTAGAATTAACAATAATGTCTCTGATTTCTTTAGACGATTCTGGCCCTACATCCAATCCCATCCATCCTTGCGGAATGTCGTTGATGTTCACCAATTTTTGTTCTGCATTGTTGTCAAATTTATCGGCAACAATTGTATCAACAGGCAAATATAAATTGATGCGTTTTGCTTCTGCTTTTAACAAAATATTTTTAGCAATTACCAAATAATCGTCTTCTACCAAAGAATTTCCAACGTTTCCACCTTTAGCTTTGATGAATGTATAGGCCATACCTCCACCAACAATTAGGTTATCTACTTTGTTCAACAAACGATCGATAATTGTAATTTTAGAAGATACTTTTGCACCACCAACAATTGCTGTTAGTGGCTTTTCATTGCTATTTAATACTCTATCAACTGCTTTAATTTCACCTTCCAACAAATAACCAAACATTTTATCATTTGGGAAGAATTTTGCCACAACGGTTGTAGATGCATGCGCACGGTGAGCTGTACCAAAAGCATCATTCACATACACATCTCCATGTTTTGCCAGTACCTCAGCAAACGACTCTGTACCAGCAGTTTCTTGTTTATAAAAACGAACGTTTTCTAACAATAAAACCTCACCTGGCTTCAGGTTTTTACTTGCTTCTAATGCTTTTTCATTGATACAATCATCCACAAATTTTACATCCACACCCAAAACTTTAGAAACTTGACTAACGATGTGTTTCAACGAATATTTTTCTTGCACACCATCTGGTCGTCCAAGGTGCGACATTAAAACCACACTTCCGCCATTTTTTAGAATATGTTGAATAGTTGGGGCTGCTGCGCGAATGCGTGTATCATCCGTCACTTCAAATGTTTCTTTGTTCAATGGAACGTTAAAATCAACACGAATCAAGGCGCGTTTACCTGCAAAATTGTATGAATGAATATCTGCCATAGTTATAAATATTGTGGCACAAATTTAATTTTTTTAGTTGTAATTCGGTTACATTTTACTTAAAATCAATTAACAACTAATTCATATCAAAATAACAATAGATATTTTTGGTATATTTTTAGTGGAAACACAAATAAATAATTAGTTTTATAACAACATTAAATACAAAAAAATATGAAAAATGCATTTTTAGCTTTCGCGTTGATTTTAACATATTCTGTTAGTCATGCACAATCTGTTGTAGGTAAATGGACTACCATTGATGACAAAACAGGCAAAAAGAAATCCATTGTTGAATTATACAAATATGAAAGTCAACTCTATGGTAAAATTGAATATTTGTATCCACGTGAAGGAAGAGAAGACAATCCAAAATGTAAATTGTGTACAGATGATAGAAAAGACCAACCATTAGTAGGGTTGCAAATTGTACGTAATTTAAAATGGGACGGTGAAGAATGGGAAGGTGGAACCATTGTAGATCCAGAAAACGGAAAAGTTTACAAAGTAAAAATGTGGATTGATAAAACTGCTCCAGACAAACTAAACGTCAGAGGATATGTTGGTCCATTTTACAGAACACAAACTTGGGTAAGAGAAAAATAATAAATTGATGCATACAAAAAAAACAAAGGGCTGAAATAATAATTTCAGCCCTTTGTTTTATATTCTATTTAAGAGTTATCTGATAATATTTACATGTCCATTAAATTCTTCTTTACCATCATCACCACGGTGTTTGATAGAAGCTCTCCAAGAATACATTCCTTGTTGAACTGGTTTTCCGTTATAAGTACCATCCCAACCAATTTCTGGGTCATTTGTTTCAAAAACCATTTCCCCCCAACGGTTAAACACTTTTAAATTAAAGCCATAGTTATCTCCACCTTTCATAACAAATTTCCATGATTGGTTAAACTCATCACCATCTGGAGTGAATGTATTTGGCACATAGAACAAAATAACATTTTCAATAATCGCATCATTGGTTACAGTATCCTTACAGCCTTCTTGTGTTTCTACAATTAAAGTTACAGGATATTTACCTTCTACTCCTTCTGGGAATTTGAATTTTGGATATTGTAAATCACTATAAGATGGAGTTGAATAAGGTGATGACCATTTCCAAGAAATTACATCGTCTGTTGATAAATCTTGACCAGTCATAGTTGTTTCAAAGATAGTTCCTGGATTTCCTCCCAAAGCAAAACGTGCAATTGGATCTGGATAAACAGTTAAGAAATCAACAAGCACAGTATCGTAAACACAACCATAAATTGAAGTATTGATAACTTCCAAAGTATAAACTCCAGGTTTATTATAAGTTATCATAGCAACATCACCACTATCAATTGTTTGGTTAGAATAATTTCCAAAGTCATAGTATGTGCGAGCAACTTCTTGAACGTTTGGAGATGTATTTGTTAAAACAAATGCTCCAGGCATACATACTGCAAAATTATCAGGTGTAATGTGTGGAGGAATTGGAGTAGGGAATGTTACCACCATACAAGAATCAGTTGTGGGCGAACCACAAGCTTCTGACAATTCAACACAATAAGTGGTATTGGTTACATCTGGATCAACTGTAATTGAATTTCCAGTTCCTAGAACTACTCCATTAGAAGACCAAGTATAAGTATGTGCAGTTGAACCACCCGTTCCAGTTACATTTAGGGTAATAGTGTTTTCTGGACAAATTTGTGTATCTGGTGTTAACATAGTAATTTGCAATGGCGCAGGTTCACTGATAGTTTGAGTTCGAGTAATTACACAATTATTAGCATCTGTAATAGTTACTGTATGTGTACCAGCCAATAAATCATTTGCAATATTTGCTGTACTTGCAGAATTATCCCAACTATAAGTGTAAGGTGCAGTTCCAGCAGTTACCGTTACCCCTAAAACACCATCATTTTTACTATTACAAGTTGCATCAGTGATTGTTGTAAAATTAGCCTGCATACCTGGTATTTCTGTTACAGTCACCGTTACTGTACCATTACAACCTACAGATGAAGTAATGTTACATGTATATGTACCGGCAGTTAGACCTATTGCTGTTTGTGTTGTTTGTGCTGCAGGATCATTCCATAAATAACTTACAGTTCCTAATGCTGGAGTCATTGTAGCTGTTGCCGTACCATCGTTTCCACCAGCACAAGAAATTATGGTTGATGAAGATGTGTAATTTGCAGGAGTGTTACCTACAACAACAGTAGTTTGTGCTTGACAACCCATTCCATCTACTACCTTAACGATGTAAGTACCACCAACAACATTATTAACAGTAGCTCCAGATGCACCTAAAGCAGGCCAAGTATACGTATAAGGTTGAATCCCATTAGAAGCAGTTGCTGTTGCCGTTCCTTGTCCAGAAGAACAAACATCAGGTGTTGAAGTGGCACTAACCACAGGTTTAACTACTGTGATAAATGTAGTATCTGATATTGCTCCAACTTGTGATTGACAACTGTTACCGGTTAATGTTAAGAAATAACCAACTGTACCAGCTGTATTTGTCATTGTGGAATTCACGTTTAAAATACCGTTGTTGTATGGGAATGTCTGTCCCAAAGTATTCATCCAACTATAATTACTACTTGTTGGTGAGACAATAACCTTAAATGGAATAGCTGATTCTGTATATGCAGATGTATTTGTAGGAGCAGTTGGTTTGTACAAGCGTCCATCGTTTGAAGCTGTCCAAACAGTATTATTTCTTCCTACGGTAGCTGTTGCAACTGTTCCTGGTAGATTTTCCACTGCTTGTATTGCTCTTGAACCATTCCATCCTGAACCAGAAATTGATTTATTAGCGATATGGTATTCAATTTCATTAGATGTTTCAAATAAAATAAGAGACATGTATTGACATTCACCACTACTAAACATTGGAATGTTGTTGTATATTAATACAAACATTCTATTTGGAGCTGTACCAAGGGTTTGATACAAAATTTGTCCCCCTGTTGCTGGGTTAATATCTTGATAACACAACATGGCTGCATTTTTCGCTTCATTTATCCCAGTTGTTGTTGGTAATGATTGAGCAGTAGGTAGTGACCAAGCACAATACCCATTGGCTTTTGATAAATCAAAAGTTATTAAACCGTTAGAACCAACTACGCACTGATTATAAGTGTTTCCATAAAAACTAAATGGAAATCCAATATTAATAAGTCCAGAATAGGAGTCATCCGTTAAACTAATTGTAGATGGGTTATTTAAAACAATTGATGCATTTCCTGCGCCAGATGAACAGTTTTGTATCGCAACAGTTTGACCAGCACATATTGTAGTATCATCACCCAGACATAATTGAGCTTGCGATTCATTCGAAAAAGCAATCATTGCTACAATAAATGACAAACTAATAATGTTTTTGAAAAATTTCATTTGAAGATTTTTAAATGTTATTCATAAATTTAGACGGCAAAATTAACGAAAGGTTGTCTAAGAAAAAAATATTTTTGTTCTTTCGTAATTAATTGATTTTATATCTTTTAGACTTCACATTATGATTGAATTTTATTTTTTTAACAATCACCATAAAAATATAACTTACTTTTTTCTGAATTTAAGTCCCATAGCGCAATAGAACATTGTTTATATATTAACAACTATGTATTTTTTTCTTTGTTTACATAAAATAACTTAACATTATATTGAATTAACATCTATTTTTTTGTTAAAATAAAACCTATAACTAAGAAAGAATTTAATTTTGTCCCTCAATTTCATAAAAAAATATCGCATGAAAAAATCAATATTATTTATCGTTATTGTACTTTTTTCATTGAAAAGTAATGCCCAAAAACTAGAACAACATTTTAGAGAAACAAAATATCCATATTACTTATCGTTACCTCACGATAGTATCTTGAATAACAACCCACCTGTAATGGTGTTTTTGCACGGAAAAAGTTTATCGGGAACCACTTTGGAAAGTCTTAAACGCTATGGTGTGATTAAAGAAATAATAGCAGGTCGTCAATTTCCCGCAATCGTTATTGCACCTCAAACTGCAAATGGTTGGAATCCAGCATCGATTAAAGAAGTGATTGATTCGGTAAGAAAAAAATACAAAACAGACGAACGCCGCTTATATGTTGTTGGAATGAGTATGGGTGGCTATGGAACGATTAATTTTACGGGAACTTACCCAGAAATGGTAGCTGCAGCAGTGGCGATGTGTGGTGGTGGCGATACGCGCTTGGCCGAAGGATTGTCAACCGTTCCACTGTGGATTCGTCATGGTAACAAAGATTATGTAGTACCAATTTCTGAATCTCAAAAAATTGTAAATGCTATCAAAAAAATTACTGATAAAAACTTAATTTTTACAGTTGATAATGGCTTGAACCATGGCAATATGGAACGTTTTTTCAGAGGGGAAGAAATTTATAATTGGTTGTTTGAAAAAGTAAAACCATGAATAAAAAACTAAAGTTGTGGGAGTTAAATCGTGTTTCTGAAGAGGAATTCAAAGCACAACAAAAATTTCCGTTAATTGTAATTCTCGACGATATTCGTAGTTTAAACAATATTGGTTCTTTTTTCAGAACGGCAGATGCTTTTAATGTTGAAAAAATTTACCTCTGTGGAATTACTGCTACTCCACCGCATCGCGAAATTCAAAAAATTGCACTTGGCGCCACCGATTCTATTGATTGGGAATACCGAAATTCAATTACTGAATTGATTGCAGAATTAAAAGAAAACGATGTGAAAGTGGTAACCATTGAGCAAACGGAGCAAACAACATTACTTCAAAATATTCACACGTTGGATGGCAATAAATTTGCACTGGTTTTTGGAAACGAGGTCAATGGGGTAAATCAAACAATTGTAAATGCATCGGATTATGTGGTTGAAATTCCGCAATTTGGCACCAAGCACAGTTTAAACGTTTCTGTTTGTGCAGGTGTGGTGTTGTGGGAATTTGCCAAACGTTTTATTCCTTAGTCCTGTATTTCAAAAACGCTGTGGTAAGCACCTATTTCTTCGAAATAATCTAACATTTTGCTATAAAAATCATCAGCACCGATGGTAGATGAATCACCAACAACGTATAATTTTTTTTGAGCTCTTGTCAATGCCACGTTGATTCTTCTGTAATCGTTCAAAAATCCAATTTGTTGCGAAGGATTAGAACGCACCAACGATAAAATAATGCACGCAGCTTCTTGTCCTTGAAAACTATCAATGGTAGAAAAACGCTTTATTGGTGTATCTATCAAAACTTCTTTTGCTTTTTGCAATTGTCCGTTGTAGGGCGTAATAAAAACAGCTTCTTTCTCATCAAATTCGGGTGCTGAAACCAATCTTTTGATAAAATACAATTCTTCTAAATTGAGCAACGATGCCGTATCTTCATGTTCTTCTTCGGTGTAATCAGCACCAGCTGTATCGTAAAAAAACAATTGCTGACCATCGGGCTGGTGTTGTTGGATTGATTTTAGTTTTCCATGATAAAAATAACGGTTGGAAAATTCTGCAATCACAGCCTCCATTCTGTATTGAGTGTCCAATAAATGCACCGAATGGTTGTTGTTTACGATGGTTTCTAACAACGATACGCCAAAACCTTTGCGTTGTGCTTCGTTGGAAATAACAGTAGGCGGCAATTGAAATGGATCGCCAGCAAAAATAAAACGTTGTGCTAATGGCAACACCACCCATGTTAATGGTTCTAAACATTGCCCTGCTTCATCTATGATTAAAAAATCAAAAGTTTCGGGTTTAAAATCACAGTCGTAAATACCTATTGGCGTACCGAGAATGATGTTGTTTTTTTCATACAACGAAGTTTCAAAATGCTGTTGTAGTGCACGAATTTCATTGCGTATGTTTTTTACTTCGTTGAGCAACAATTTGCGTTGATCGCGTTCATCTTTGCCAAAATTTCGCTTGTATTGATGTGCCATTTTGCGCAATTGTTCGGATTGAATGCGCATTTTTTTGATGGTTTGTTGCAAATTGCTTTTGTCGATATTTCCTTGAATGGTATAGGGTAAAATTGCATCATTTACTTTTACATTATTGCCCACTCGCAAAAATTCAATGCCCAATGCAGCCAAACGCACACCAATGTTATCCACTGCTGTATTGCTTGGCGCTGTAACCAACATCTTTTTTCCTTGCTGATGCGCTTGATAGATGAGCTCTACCAACGTGGTTGTTTTACCTGTTCCGGGCGGTCCATGAATAATTTCTACTTCCTCTGTTTGTAATGCATGAACAATGGCATTTTGTTGAGATGCATTTAATTGTGTGTTTTTAAATGCAATGGTAGGTTGTTGCGATTCAACTGTATTTGACGGTTGCGATTGATGAAAATATTCAAACAAACGCATCATTTTTTTAGAATTGCTTAATGCTTGCAAGGCTTTTAGCTGAATTTCGTTGGTGCGTTGATCCACCATTAATTGAACGCCACAATTTTTTTCTTCCAACCAATCTGGAAAGTCGGAAGTAAACAGGCGAATTTCTCCTTTATTGCCTTCCAAATACAACAAACTACCTGCAATTGGTTGTTCATCGCCACAAATTAACTGAATGTTACTCCCATTTTTAAATTGATTGGTTTCGGCTGGATAGGGCAAGAAAAATTCAAACTCGGGATAATCGGCAAAACCATACGATTTTCGGGCAACACGAATGGGCTGCAACAATAATCCATCGGCTTTTAACTGTTTGAAGCCAGCTTTATCTTTAACAGAATATCGTTCTTCTTGAGCTTTGGATTCAAGTTTCAACAACTCAATTAGTTGGTCAACAGTCATACGTGGTTATAAATTTTTGAATTCTTCGTAAATCAACGAAAGCAAGGAGTGGCAATGCTGTAATTCTTTGTTAAAACTTTCTGCTGGAAATGTGTTTTCAATATAGACTTTATTTTCCATCAAATAAGTGAAATTTCCTGTTGGTCGCACCCAACCATAGCCACGAATGATGGCATGAAGTGCAAAATCAGGTGCTTTTGGATTCATTAAATCTTTCGACCAATTGTATTTTTGGTAATCGCCTCCCATTTGATAAAGCAAAGTGCGCACAATATCAATTTGTGAACCCAATTTATCGATGCGTTTTCCTCTGTATTCTTGCTTCAAGGGCTCTCCATAAATTAAACATGGTATGCGATTAAATGCACTTGCCGATGGATTTTGTTGGTGATTGGAAGCGTGTCCGTGGTCGGCAACAAAAACAAACAAGGTATTTTTATACCATTTTTCTTTTTTAGCATTTTGCAAAAATTGAAACAAGCATTCATCAGCATAGAGCAATGAATTTTGAAATTTTCCTTCTACCCCATCAAATTTTTGGTATTTTTTGGATGATGGAAAATCATACGGTGAATGGGTGCTTCCAGTAAAACCACATTGTAAAAATGGCTCTTTTAGCTTGTTCATTCGCAAGATGAGTTGTTTGTACAAATCTTCATCGTAATAGTTTAATTTTCCACGAGGCAAATCGGACGGAAAATCGTTTTCATCTTCCACCACATCAAATCCGTGGTCGGTAAAATAACTTCCAATGTTTCCGTATTTCAAATCGCCACTGAATAAATAGCCCGAGCTGTATCCCCATTGTTTTAAATCTTGGTTTAAGCAAGGAATTTTACGTGATTTTTCGGGTTGCATGGTAATTGAAACCTCTGGAATTCCTGGATAACCACTAAAAATTGCCGAGTTGCCAATTTCTGAGGTACTAGCCACACCGTAGAGATTGGTAAACAACAAACCTTCTTTGGCCAGTTGATCAAAATTAGGGGTTGCCGTTTCAACGTCGGTTATGCTACCAATAGCGTTGGCTGTCCAGCTTTCCAAAACAATAAACACAATATTGGGGCGCTTGTTGGATAAAAAATAGTTAGAATGTTCCAACGGGTAATCGTATAATTCTTTAAGCGTTTGTTGTGCTTGTTCGGCACTCACTTTTGGAATAAATTCATCAATATTGGTGCGGTTGTAAAGCAAATAACTTTTCCCGAAAAAATAGACCGAGTTGACCGATAAATCATTGACCGCATAATTGTTTGAAAAAATGGCTGCATCTGTGTTTATTGGAATGGGTTGCAAGCCTCCACGCGCCAACAAAAAGCTTGTTCCCACTGTTACAGGGATAAAAACAACAGAATACACCAAGTTTAAAGCAATTCCTTTTTTGGTATTTGTATTTTCAAAACGGAAAAATTTCTTTTGAATAAAAATGGCAAACAGCGTTTCTAATGTGGCATAGACAATAAACCAAAAAGTCATTCCATAATCGGCGGTGCGCACCACTTCGTCGGGGTGAGACAAGTGCATGAATACACGCCCCGTTAGCTTGTGGTTCCATTCTGGATAAGCATTTACCTCACCCGCATGTATGAAAGCGCAAACCAACACTTCCACTAATAGCGTAGTTGAAAATAAAATACGCGCCCATTTTTGTTGCCAAATTGTTGCAATAATTAAAAAAATGGCAGGAATAAAGCTCAAATATCCAGCAGTTGCTAAGTCTAATCGAAGGGAATAGAAAAACGCACCTATCCAAGTTGAAAATCCTACATCAGAGAATTTATCAAAATTGTGAAAAGTGAAAATAATACGCTGAAAATCAAACAATAAAATCCAAAACAAAAACAATAATACAATGCGTATTAATAACTGTTTTAAGATGTTTTGAGTAGAATTTTGTGCCACAATTGCGTTTTAATTGGTCTAAAATTAGGAATTATTTTTAATGCAAAATGTTAATAACAGTAGGTTTCTTTGGATGAAGGTCAATATAAAAATCCAAACATCCACAACGGTATTGTATTACCAACACCAATTTCGATTTGATCTTTTACCACATAAGCGTTTTCTACTGCAGAAATTTGTTTTTTAGTTTTATTTTTTCCACCAACTTCTAGTACAATATAATCATCAATTAAAAAATCGCCTTTTGGTGGCAAATGGACTGTGTGCAAACCTTTCAATTGATTCAACACAAAAGTTTCGCGCACATTACCAATATTGGTATTATCGCTTGCAAGAACATACTGTAAATTGGTGTTGTTTAAGTAAATTTTTTCGGGTTTTGTTAATACACCAATTCCAGTTGAATTTTTATGCAATTCATGAATCAATCCAGCACGTTCAAGTATTTTTAGAGCTGCCACTAAACTATTTCTCGACAATCCGACCAATTCACTTAACTTAGAAATATTGGGCGTGAATGGCACACTTGAAGCAACTGCTTTGAGTAATTTTTTGAGTTTTACAATGGTGTCGTAGTTAATATTTTCAACGGCATTAACATCAACTTCAATTATCAGATTAATGGTATTTTGCAATTTTTGATTAAAAGCAACTTCATTTTCTTTGTAATAGGGATATGCGCCGATATTTAAGTATTTTTCAAACAATGGAAATACTTTAATCTCATCAATAATTTGCTGTGCCAATGCAGTGTGATTGCTCAACAATTCACTCAATTGAAAAGTGTTTAAATCTTTGCCTGTTTCAAAAAGAATAAACTCTCGAAACGATAATTCTTTTAAGTGGTAACTAACTGCCCTTCGACTTAAATCCGACTCAGATTTGTAAATTTCTAGCAATGAGGAAGAGGTGAAAACAACGTGCAATTGTGGAAAATTATCATAAATAAGTTTTATCTCGCGCGACCAATTTGGATATTTATGCACTTCATCCAGCAACAAATGCGTTCCACCATACAATTCAAATTGCTTGGCCAAATCATACAATTTGTTTTCATAAAAATACACATGATCTAAGCTAACATACAAGGTTGTTTGCTGTGGCAATTTCAATTTTGCCAGTTGCAACAAAAGCGTAGTTTTACCAGAACCACGCGCGCCTTTTATAGCAATCAAACGGTTGGATAAATCCAATTGATGAAACAAATACCGTTTAATTTTGGTAGATGTTCGCGCCAATTTTACTTGATATTCTTCTAATAAAATTTCCATTTTGCTTTTTTAACACAACAAATATAGAGCCTTTTGTTAAATATAAAAAGCATTTTTACTATTATTTTGTAAATTCAATAAAGCAAAACAGAGTTATTCTGTATAAATTTTATGAACCCTTTCAGAAATAGAGGTCATTACTTCATAAGGAATGGTTTGTTGCAATTCGGCCATTTTTTCAAGAGAACAATGTTCGCCAATTATCTCTACTTCGTCGCCTACTTTTGCTTTTGCTTTTGTAGCATCCACCATAACCATATCCATACACACGCGACCAATAATAGGGCATTTAACACCATTAATAGTAAGATAACCAACGCCATTGCTTAATGATCGGCGCAATCCATCTGCATAACCAACAGGAATGGTGGCAACGAGTGTATCAGTTTTGCAAAAATGCGAGCGAGAATAACCCACACTTTGTCCAGCCAAAACCGTTCTTACTTGTGAAACAACACTGTACCAACTCAACACGGGTTCTAATTTGCGTTTAAACGCAGGATTGTCGGATACACCATACATTCCAATTCCCAAACGTGCCATTGAAAAACCTACATTTGGATAGTTTTCTATACCTGGCGAATTTAAAATATGTTGTTCAAACGGATAATCCAACACATTTTTTAGTTTTTGAACTGCCTGAGAAAACAATTTTATTTGGTGTTCGGTAAAACGCTTGTCGCGTAAATTATCCGATTCTGCTAAATGCGAGTATATGCTTTTAATTTTTACTTCGGGTTGCGATTGTACAATTTCCAAAACAGCATCCAATTGTTCCAATTCAAATCCTAGACGGTGCATGCCAGTGTCCATTTTTAAGTGAATGGGATAACCTTGTACACCTTGGTAAATGCATTCCGAAATAAAATCATCCAATTGTTGGAAATCAAAAATGGCTGGTTCTAATTGATGTTCAATGCAGGCTTCGTAATTGCCTTCTTCGGTATTCATCACCATAATAGGCTTTTTGATACCAGCGTTGCGAATTAAAACACCTTCGTCAACAAAGGCAACACCAAAATAATCAACTCCAAAACTATCCACAAACTGAGCAATTTTGTCCAATCCAGAGCCATAACCCGATGCTTTCATCATGGCCATGAGTTTGGTATTGGCAGGCAATGCTTGTTTGTGTGCCAAAATATTTTTTCGCAACGATTTTAAGTTAATGCGTAAATGGGTGTGGTGACGACGTTGTTTTAGTAAATTGGCAATGCGCAACAAATAATTGGATGCATTTCCTTTGATTAAAATAACTGTATTTTGTAAATCAGCATTAAAAGGTTCATTTTCTTTTAGCTGATAGAAATAATCGGGTTTAAAAGACGCTATGAGATCTAAAATTTCTTGTTGCTGTTCATTTTGCTGGTGAAAAGCACCTAAAATCACTGCTCTTTTCTTTGTTGTGGCAATAGATTGTTGAAACTCTAGTGAATTGCGGAAAGCATCCACATCCAAGTTATACAAATCATTGATGATAAAATTACCGTTATTACCTTCAAATGTTTCTAATCGAAGGGCTAAATCGGGCAATTTTTTAATTTTTTCTTTTAATTTTTGAGGTGCTATTCCTAAATGCAAGGCAACAGCTTGTGCCAAAGCAACATTTTTTCGTTTTGCTTCGTTGGAAAATAATTCTTCGGGCAACGAGGCTACAAAACGTACAATGGATTTTAAATTCAAAATTGAACGGTGGCGCTCTGCATGGAATAAAACAGAACTTCCTTTGAACAATAATTCGTAGTAATTATCCGAAAACTGCTCCCCTCCTTTATCAGTTGTAGTGAGCACACCTATATCGGGTTTTACCAACGCATTTATTTTTGAAGGATTGAGCTCTACATGCGGTTTCACTTCAATGATTACTACCTCCGATTGTGGATTTGCCTCTAGTAGCGATAAAGCTATTCCGAGGTTGGAATTGTAACTTTTGGGACTTCGAGAAACTGATTTTTCGGGACTTAACAAATGATAGAGCCATTCTTTCACACTGGTTTTACCAATTTTACCAGAAACAACTATCATTTTTCCTTTCAACAAAGAACGGTGGTGTGCAGCCAATCGAAACAATGCTTCAAAGGTGTCATCCACCACTAAAAAAGTGGCATCTACATATTGTTTTTGATCAATTTCCTCGCTAACAACAAATGTGCGAATACCTTTTTGATAGGCTTCTTTGATGTATTGATGTCCGTTGGAATGAACGCCCTTGAGTGCAAAAAAAACACTGTTGGGCGTTCCACCAATTCTTCTTGTATCGTAAACAACACTTTGAATTCCGTTTGTATCTTGGGCACAATCGTTTTTACTTAAAACAATTTTTGCTAATTGACCGTTGGTTAAATTTAATTTCAAAGTGTGGTGTTTTTACTATTTATTTTTTGACAACATATATTGTACAGAGTGTTTTCCTGCACCTGCCAAAAGTACTGCTAAATATCCAACAAAATAGAAGTAAGACAATTCTTTGTCGGCAAATGGATCAGAAATATGCACCACAAACAAAATTACAATCATATTTATGACCAAAACAATGGCAGCCAAGCGCGGCACAAGTCCAATTAAAATAAGCAAGCCACAAATAAACTCAGCAAAAAACACCAAGATTAAAGATAATTCTGGTCCCAAACCAATAGGGTCTAGAAATTGCATGTCGCCGTTCATTATTTTCATCAATTTTGGCCATCCGTGACCAAAAGCCATAAAGCCACCTGCGGCAATACGAATTAACAAAAGTGCAAAATCGGCACCTGTCCCATAAGATGGGTTTTTCAATAATTTTTTAATTAAATCCATAGTTGTTTATTTTAAAACAAATATAACCTTATTTTAATTGAAAAAAAATTCAAATGTATAAGAAGTATCATTTTTAAGTTCTCTTAACAAATAGCAGTAGCATAAAACAAAGAAGCTGCTTCAAAATAGATTTAAAGCAGCTTCTTTTATGCGTGAATCAATAATGATGATTAGGGTACAATTTCAATTTGCGACAATCCTTTTGGTACATATTTTAGGTTTATAACCCCACCTGCACTTGTCCCGTTCATGGTAGTTGTGCTATACAAACGTTCCATCAACAAAACACCATAAGGTCCAACACCCAATTGTGTTAATTGGTTAAGTGGGAAAATTAAATTGGTATTTCCGATTGAATTAGTAAACTGAAAGCGAGAGTCGCCTTCCACATTACTATTCAACCATGCAGAAATAGTTTCATTTGCTTTCACTGCTGCTCCAACCCAAGTTAACTGAAACGGAGCTGATTTGCTAATGGTATCTAAACCTACTGGAAATCCAACTGTATCAGCTAAATGAACTGCATTTGTAAACACATTGTTATCCAAGTCTTTGTAAGTAAACGTACCACTATTTACAAAAGTTGGATATTCTTTTTCATAATAACCCATAGTTGGATTGTAATTCAACGTATCACTATTAAATAGTACATAAGCTGGTGATTTTAACTCCAACAAAGTGCCGAGTGCATTGCTAAATTTAAAAATTGCTTTCACCGATGTGATGTGAGTTGCATCATTGTAAATCAATTGGTATTCTGTCCAGATTTTGTCTTGATTAACATTATCGGATGTTTCTTTGGTGCAACTAACCAAAACAAGTAACGCAATAGCGGAAGTAAAAAAAATGTTTTTCATTTGTCAATAGTATTTTATCTCTAACAAATGTAAAATGAAACTTGTAGATAAAAAAAGAAAAACTTATTTTTTTATAAGTGTAATTATTTTTTTAACAAAAGTAACCACTAGAACAGCAATCAACCCGACAGCTAAACCAGTTAAAACTTCCAACAACAAGGATGGCATAGTTGGAAAAAATTCGTGAATTTGATGGATGTTGTGTACAAAAATACCTCCCGAAACTAAAATCAAAGCGATGGTTCCAATTACAGAAAAAGAGCGAATAATGAGAGGCAATGCTTTTACCAATAAATTACCAACTGCGGTAAAAAACTTTTTCCCTTTCGAAAAACGAATTAATCGGTAGCCTAAATCATCCATTCTAACAATTAACGCCACTAATCCATACACACCAACGGTTGCAATAATGGATACAATAAAAACAGTAATTAATTGAATGGTAAAAGGCTTATTTAACACAGTAGAAAGTGCGATGATGACGATTTCCAACGATAAAATAAAATCGGTTGTAATGGCTGCTTTTACTTTTGTTTTTTCGTCTTCTGGGTCGTTTTCTGTTTTTTCCAACTCTTCGATGATATTTTCTTTTTTATCGTGACGGTGAAATAGAAATTCAACAATTTTTTCAACACCTTCATACGCCAGATAAACACCTCCTAAAACCAAAATGATAGGAATTGCTAACGGCAGGAAGAAATTTAACACAAAAATGAGTGGAATAATAATCAACTTATTCAAAAAAGAGCCTTTTGTAATGGCCCACAAAACAGGTAATTCTCGAGAAGATAAAAATCCAGTTGCTTTTTCAGCATTTACAGCTAAATCATCGCCTAAAATACCAGCAGTTTGCTTTGTAGCAATTTTACTTGTAACAGCAACATCATCCATTAATGCTGCAATATCGTCTAAGAGTGCAAATATACTTGAGGCCATATTTTATATTGTGAATGCAAAAATAAACATTCGTATAAATTGGAATAAAAAATCAGAAAAAATCTTATTTTTAACAAAAAACAAATGCTATGCAACAAACTTCTGAAAACTTAATGAAACTTCTTTCACCTGCTAAGTTAAATGGTATCACACTTAGAAATCGTATCATAAAAGCAGCCACCTTTGAGTCGATGTTGGACACTAACAACAACATTACCGACCAATGCATTCATTTTCATGAAAGCTTTGCAAAAGGTGGTGTTGGCATGACTACTTTGGCTTATTGTGCTCCTGAAGCAGATGGTCGTATGGTAGATAGTTATATGTACATACGTGAAGAAATAAAACCACAACTTAAACAACTTGCAAAAAGTGTACATCAGCATGGGGCAATGCTATCTGGTCAAATTGCACATTGTGGTGGGTTTAGTAGAAATAAAAAATTACAACGCAAACGTCCTATTGCTCCGTCTCGAGTACTCAACATGGTTGGCTTATTGTACGGTTTGTTTTTTACCCAAGAAATGGATAAACAATTGATGCAAGAAGTAGCAAATTCATACGCTAAGACAGCAAGAATAATGAAAGAATGTGGGTTTGACGCCGTAGAGCTACACTTTGGTCATGGTTATTTGTTGAGTCAATTCATCAGCCCCATAACCAATAAGCGAAATGACGAGTATGGTGGCAGCATAGAAAACAGAATGCGCTATCCTATAGAAGTGTTGAATGCAGTCAGACAAGCTGTAGGTCCCGATTTTCCTATTCTAGCCAAAATTACAATGTATGATGATTTAAAAGGAGGTATAAGTTTGGATGATGGAATAGCATCAGCAAAAATATTAGAAGAAGCTGGTATTGATGGGATTATACTTAGTGCTGGCACGAGTAGCCAAAATCCAATGTTGCTTTTTCATGGCGATTCCATTTTACCAGGATTATTGCATTATGAAAAAAATCCACTTCTAAAACTTGGGATGAAAATGGTAGCAAAATCAATGTTTAGGCATTATCCTTACCGCGAATTGTACCTGTTAGAAGCGGCACAAAAAATAAGAAAAGCTGTAAAATGTAACCTTATTTTTATTGGTGGTGCAAACAAAATAGAGAGCCTGCAAAAAATAATGGATGTGGGATTTGATTTTGTGCAATTAGGTCGTCCATTACTCCGCGATCCTGAAATGGTTAATCATCTACATCAATTAAATGAAAATTATGTAAATGGCTGCAATCATTGTAATCAATGTGCTCCATTAATGAACGACCCTAAAGGTATTAGATGTGTCTTACCAAAATGGTCGAATGAATGAATGAATGAATGTTGTAAAAAAAATCACCAATGAAAGCTTTCAAAAAAAAATGATACAAAACACAAATTCATTATCTTTGCAATCCTTACATTAAATTCAAACGTATGAACTGGTTTACCGTAAAAATTAAATTTACAAAACAATTAGAAGATGGAACTTTCAAAAAAGTTTCAGAGCCTTATTTACTTTCAGCACTTTCATTTACTGATGCCGAAGCACGTATTTATGATGAACTTGGTTCAATGATAACGGGTGAGTTTAATGTATCTAGTATTGCAAGAACAGATTTTCACGATATTTTTGCGTTTGATGGTGCTGAGTATTGGTGGAAATGCAAAATCATGTTTGAATCGGGCGATATTGATGCTGGAAAATCAAAAAAAGTTGCACAAACATTTTTAGTGTCTGCAAATTCTGCTAGAGAAGCTTTTGAAAATATTGGTGAATCCTTGAAAACAATGTTGGTTGATTTTGAAATCACTTCTATTATGGCAACGCCAATTGTAGATGTTTTCCCACCAAAAGAAAATTTAGACCGTGAAATTAGTCGCCGCCCACTTGAAGATTACGACATGGAACCTACTTCACCAGGAAAAGGAGTGATGTATAGTGCCTCTGGTTCTGACATTGATGATGAAGAGTTGTTGGAGGAAGAAATAGAGAGCGATATCGAGGACGAATATTCAACAGAAGAATAACATGGGAAATTTAACAGATTTGTTGCGCAACGATCACCATAGTTTTGATTTAGCTCAACTTGACGAAATTACAGATGGAAGTCCGTTTGAATTGTTTGAAAAATGGATGCAACATGCAATTGATGCAAAATGTTTGGAGCCCAATGCAGCAATTATCGCTACGGTAAGCAGTGATAATCAACCATCTACGCGCATCTGTTATTTGAAAGAATTAATCGACGAGCAATTTGTTTTTTACACCAATTATAATTCGCACAAAGGACACGATTTGGCCAATAATCCTAGAATTTCTATGCAATTTTTCTGGCCATCGTTGCAACAACAAATACGCATTGAAGGAACTGCTGAAAAAGTAGCAGCATCTACAAGTGATGAATACTTTCAATCACGTCCGTGGGAAAGTAAAATTGGGGCATGGGCTAGTCATCAATCAGAAAAACTAGCTTCTCGCAATGAATTAGAACAACGCATAGAAAAATTAGCAGCGCAATATCCAACAGATGTTCCTCGTCCACCACATTGGGGAGGATATGCTATCACACCTTCTAAAATTGAATTTTGGCAAGGTCGTCCATCTCGTTTGCACGATCGTTTTGTGTTTGAAAAAAATGGGAGTCAATGGACGATTTCTCGCTTAAATCCATAAATTAAAAAAAGAGAACTTTTCTACATGAAATTTGCTATTCATCCCGAAGTTGTTGAATTCTCAAATGGTTTAAGACTGGTTTATTTGTACAAAGACACATTTGTAGGGCATTTTGGCACCACAATTTTGGCTGGTTCACGCTACGAGCAAGAAAACGAACAGGGATTGGCACATTTCATTGAACACTGTATTTTTAAAGGAACTACTAATCGCAAGGCATATCACATTCTTTCCAGATTAGATGCTGTTGGCGGTGAATTAAACGCCTATACTACCAAAGAAGAAATTGCCATTTATGCATCATTTACCAATCAACACTTAAAACGAGCTATTGAATTAATTGCCGACATTACGTTTCATTCTACTTTTCCAGAAAAGGAAATTGAGAAAGAAAAAGAAGTGGTTTTGGACGAGTTGAATTCGTATTTGGATGCTCCAAGCGATCGTATTTTTGATGATTTTGAAGCAAAATTGTTTAAAAACCATTCGTTGGGATACAATATTTTAGGCACAGAAGAATCGGTTCGTAGTTTTACAAAAGAACATTTAAAAAATTACACCAATCGTTTTTTCTCGTTAAAAAATATGGTGATTTCTTATGTTGGCAATGAAAGTTTGGCGCAACTAAAAAAATGGGTTGAAAAGTATTTTTTCAATGAAAACGACCAAGTTGTATCTGCCAAATTGGAAACATTTCAACCTCAACCTCCTTTTTCAATAACGGAGCAACATGGAAATGTGCAAACCCATGCAATTATTGGTGGTTTTGCGCCCAATTACAGCGATAACGATAGAAGAGGGATGATTTTGTTGACCAATATTTTGGGTGGACCAGCACTCAATTCCCGTTTAACTTTGTCCATTCGCGAAAAATATGGATATTCATACAACATCGAAGCCAATTACACACCTTATGTTGACACCGGATTTTGGAGCATTTATTTAGGCACCGACGAAAAATATTTGCAAAAATCCATCAATTTGGTGCGCAAAGAACTCAAAAATAGTTGTGATACAAAAATGGGAACCTTGCAATTAAACCAAGCAAAAGAGCAACTAAAAGGACAAATAGCCTTGTCATTGGAAGGAAATGCTGGATTGATGTTGGGACTTGGAAAAAGCTTGTTGTTGTTCAATCAAATTGACACCATTCCAGATATTTACAAAGAAATAGACAATTTAACAGCATCTGATATTCTGCATGTTGCCAACACCTATTTTGGAACGTCGAATCAAAATGAATTGATTTACGCATTGAAAAAATAAGTTATTGCTCATTTCCAAACGTCCATTTCAACGCTCGTTCTTTTGCAGCTCTAAAAATGGTATTGTGTTTTTCTTGCACTTCATCCGAATAATACCAACGTAAATTAGCGCAATTTTTCTTTTTCAACGTTTTTGCCAATTTGCGATTGGGTTGAGTAATTGATTTTGTGTTTGATGCCCCAAACCAAAGCGATTTTCCAGGATAGGGCAAATCTTTCAAATAAGTATCCAGATTTTTGGGATAATGGTAATTGTTCCACCACAATGATGGGTCGAAAGCTATGTAATGATCAAATACTTCGGGTTGAAGAAAAAATGTCTCTAGAATAAACAAACCTGCCAATGATTCACCAATAATGGATGAAGAATTGGTTGCTGCATATTTTTTTTGAATGGCTGGAATTAATTCAGTTACAATAAATTTTCTAAAGTTTTCGGCACCGCCCACCTCATCTGCAATGGTTTTATCATATTTGGAGGTGGTGTAACCTGTTAAATCTTTTCTTCTTTTAATGTTTTCAATGCCTACCAACATCATTGGAGGGATGGATTTTTCTTCCATTAATTTGGAAAGTGTATTGGCAAGATGGGGAAAATCTTCTTTAATTCCGCCATCCAACATATACAAAACAGGCAATTTTTGAGTGTTAGAATGTGCTTTTGGCAACCAAACATTGATGGTTCTGTCCTCTTTTAAAATTGATGAATGAATTTGAAACGTTTCATGCTCAGGAATGCTATCTTGCTGAGAAAAACTAAGCGTTAATACCATTAAAATCGAAAGTAAAACTATGTATTTCATAAATCATACAATTTGAATGAATTATAAAAATACACAATTTTATTCAGCAAAATCAAATCCAAATTGTTCGGCCATTTTTTGCTTGAGAATATTGCTCACTTCTGCCATATCCACTTCTCTGCCTAATTCTTTTTTCATTGAAGTAACGCCTTTATCTTGAATGCCACACGGTACAATGTGCGAAAAATAATTCAAATCCGAGTTAATGTTAAACCCTATTCCGTGCATGGTAACCCAACGTGAGCTTTTAACTCCCATTGCGCAAATTTTTCGAGCCGTTGGTTTATCGGTATCCAACCAAACACCCGTCATGCCTTCTACCCTTCCCGACTCGATGCCGTATTCTTTCAATGTTTGAATAACAGCTTCTTCCAAAAAACGCATGTATTTGTGAATATCTGGAAAAAAATGGTCTAAATCAAAAATAGGATAGCCTACCAATTGTCCGGGACCGTGATAGGTAATATCTCCCCCGCGATTGATTTTATAAAATTTAGCTTGGTGCTGTGCCAACAATTCTTCGCTTAAAAGCAAATGCGAAGCATCACCACTTTTCCCAAGTGTATACACATGTGGGTGCTCGCAAAACAACAAATAATTTTGAGTGGATAAATCGGTTTCGCCATTGCGAATGCGGATTTTCTTATCAATCGTATCTTTAAACAGTTTTTCTTGATAATCCCACGCTTCTTGATAATCTATCAATCCAAGTGATTGAAAGATAACTTTTGGTTTCATTTCTTAAAAGTTTGCTAATTCTGACTTTAAACGGTCAATGATTTTAATATCAAAAGCATCAACATTTTTTTGTTCTGCTAAAAAGTAAGAAGCCCAATCTACCAAATGAATTAAATAAATGGAACGTTCCACAAAATTAGAACCTTCTGCTTTGATTTTCATCAATTTTGTTTTGGCTTCAATCACTTCCAAGGTGATTTCTACTCGTTTTGCATTTCTTGGATACACATCGCACGTATCAAAATAAACGGCAGCAAAACGGTTATCGCCACCACCCCAGCCAACTAGTTCATTGTGGTTCATTTCTGGAATGACATGTGTCCAACACAACAATTTAGAATTTTCATTGAACTGTTGCTTAGCGCGAATTAATACAGCCTCGTATGGTGTTGTTGCATAAAATGCTGGCACTGTATCTTTTAAAAATGTTGCCAACTTTTTAGCTTCCTCCTGGATGTGTGCATTTCTTGCGTGAATCAACTCACCCCCCGACTTTAATTGATTTAAAACTTTATCTGAGGTTAATCCTA